>NZ_RAWB01000699.1 GCF_003612055.1 Corallococcus llansteffanensis | reverse complement strand
GCGCCTGGAGCGCGCGCGCCACCCCCTGCCCAATGACGCCCGAGGCGCCGAACAACGCCACCGTCTCCATGTCGCTCTCCTCTGGAATGAACGGCGACCCGTTTTCTGAACACCGTTCTGTGAACACCGTTCATTTATTGCTGGCCGTACTCCACGTCAAGCCCTATCGTTGAAACATGGGCAGCGCGGAACGGAAGGAACGTCAGCGGGCGGAGCTGCGCGAGCAGATCCTCCAGGTGGCGCGCGACATGGTGATGAAGGAGGGCTTCGGGGCCCTGTCCATGCGCAAGCTGGCGGACGCGGTGGAGTACGCACCCGCGACGCTCTACCTGCACTTCGAGAACCGGGACGCCATCGCGCGCGAGCTGTGCGTGCGCGGCTTCCAGGAGCTGCTCGCGGTGCTGGAGCCCGCCGCGGCCTGCGAGGAGCCAGTCGAGCGCCTGTCACGCCTGGCGGACGCCTACGTGACGTTCGGCCTGAAGCAGCCGGAGACCTACCGGCTCGTCTTCATGGAAGACCCCAAGCTGTCCGCGGACCTGTTCCAGGACAAGCAGGAGGGCGCGGGGCCGAAGTCCTTCGCCGTGCTGGTGCGCGCGTTCGAGGCCCTGAAGGCCGCGGGCCTGGCCCTGGAAGGCGCGACGCCCGTGCGGCTCGCGGAGGTGTTCTGGGCGGGGCTGCACGGCATCGTGAGCCTGAAGCTCACCTGCTCCGGCTTCCAGGGCGCCCCCGCCGAAGCGCTCGCGCAGACCCTCGTCGCCAGCACGGTGCACGGGCCCAAGCCCGCCCGGGCGACCCGACGCACCCGGTAGGCGGGAAATCCACGTTCGCACGCCTGAGCAGGGGGTCCGTCAAGTGGCCGCTTGCTGGCACCCCATGACACGGCGTGTGAAGATTGGACTTCCCATGAAATGGTCCGCTTCAACCCATCCTGGAGAGTCGGGTCAGGCGATGGTGGAGTCCGCGCTGGTCTTCCCGGTGATGGTCTTCCTCATCCTCGGCATCCTCCAGTTGGGGACGCTCCACCACGCACGGCTGATGACGGAGTACGCGGCGTACCGGTCCGCGCGCGCGGGCATCGTCAACCACGGCGACTGCGAGATCATGAAGGCGGCCGCATACGTGGCGGTGCTGCCCACCCTGGGGCCGCCCCGGGTCCCGATGTCGGGCGTGGCGAAGCCCGGGGGACGCGTGGACACGCTCATCGACGTGGCGAACGTCCATGACGCGTATACGGACAAGTCCTCGGCCAAGGCGAACCAGACGTTCGAGAAGGAAGGCGTGGACCTGGAGCGCGTGCGCGTGGAGGTGCTCAACCCCAGGCGGAGCCAGCTGCCCGGGCTCTTCGCGTCCTATGGCTCGCACATGAAGGGGCTGGAGCTGGACTACGACGACATCCGGAACGCGCAGGTCATCGAGGCCAACCTGCTCACGGTGCGCGTGACGTACTTCTACGAGATGCGCATCCCGTTCGCGAACTGGCAGCTCCACGCCTTCTACATGGGGCGCGAGTTCCTGAGCGACATCCGCGGCGGCCCGAACTTCACGACCCAGCGCGTGGGCGGAGGCAGCCCCACGCAGTACCTGGAAGCCAAGGGCGCCAGCCGCAGCGCGGACCACAAGAAGGTCAGCACGCTGGCCGGCATGCAGACCTTCGTCATCCCCGTCATCGCGACCTATTCGATGCGCATGCAGTCCAACCTCCTCAACAGCGTGACCCACGGCCCGAACTCCTGCGCCGTGGATGGCTAGCGTCCCCCGACGCTGGCGGAAGGAACCCTGATGTTTCGGATTGTCCGGCGGCTGCGGCGCGACGAGCGCGGGCAGGCCATGGTGCTCGGGGTGGTGGTCCTGCTCGTGCTGGCCGTCACCGTGATGACTTCGGTGGGCATCGGCCACGGCGTGTACCAGAAGATCAAGCTGCAGGACGCCGCGGACGCGCAGGCGTACTCGCTGGCGGTGAAGGAGGCGCGCGCCTACAACTTCCTCGCGTACACCAACCGCGCGATGATCGTGCACTACTCCGCCATGCTCACGGTGATGTCCTACGTGAGCCACGCGGTGTACCTGGACCGCACCATCGGGACCGCTGCCAAGTACCTGAAGCTCATCCCCGGACTCGGCACCGTCTTCGCCGCCGTCGAACAGGCCATCAAGGCCTGGAAGGTGGCGGTGGAGACCGTCTCACGACTGCTCATCCCCATCCTGACAGGGCTCAACATCGCCTTGTGGCTGGCCCAGGAGGCCATGCTCACGGGCACCATGTATGACCTCTACACCAGCGACGGGCATGGGGACGTCATCGACAAGACGGACCCCAAGGCCTTCGTCACCGTGGACATGGACAGCGGGCAGGACTTCAACAAGGGCCCCATCACCTCGGTGTTCAACACCCCCGACAACGTCAACTACTCCAACGCCAAGAACTTCCTCCACATCGTGGATGACGGGCCCAAGAGCAGCGTCCCCACCATGGGGGTGGACCCCACCGGCATGCTCAAGCGGGCGAAGCTGGTGTCGAACAACAAGCTGTCGGATCCGGACATGGCCAAGTACCGCCTGCTGATGGGCAACCTGGCCAATGGCGTGCGGCGCAGGTGGACGGCCGAGGGCGAGGGGCCGTTCATCATCGGGCGGCGCTGGAACTTCCAGCTGTGCGTCGTCATTGGCGAGCTGCGCATCCGCAAGACGGCTGACAGCCAGATCAAGAGCTTCGACGAGGGCTTCGAGAACAACCGCAAGGACCAGCTCTACGCGGCGGACGACATCCGCATCGACGTGCGCCCGCTCTGCGGCATCTTCGGCTGGAGCAATGTCTTCCAGCTGCGCTTCCGGGCCGCGGCGGACGCGCGGGGCGGCTTCCACCAGGAGGTCGGCTCCAACAAGACGGATACCCACCATACGTGGACGGGCATCACGCCCTTCCTCACGGCGGACACGAGCTTCGTCAACCCGCGGCTGAACCACTTCGGCTACCCGTGCAACCTCGTCGTCCTGGGCAAGGACATGGGCGCCGACCGCGTCGGAGACAAGCCCCCCTTCGAGATGGAGAACCTGAGCCAGAACGCCTTCATGGAGGGCGCTGGCGAAGGTGAGTTCGACACCACGCAGAACAACAACGAGGGCATCCGGGAGTCGTACCTGGACATGACCTGGACGTACGTGGGCGGCATGAACGACAAGTACGCGCAGGGGTTCCGCACGGCCACGGGTGGAATGATGGCGCTGGCCGTGGGACGGGCCATCTACCACCGGCCCAATACCTGGAAGGAAGAGCCCAACTTCTTCAACCCGCTCTGGACCGCGCGTCTGGCGCCCATCAAGACCCACTGGGACTCGGATCGCCTGGAGTGGCTGGTGCCCGAATGGAAGGACAGCGCATGGCTGCTCAACGGCATCAACTACTGACGGGCGCCATGAGGACTCGCACCGGACGGCGGGGACGCGCGCGGGGTTCTGCGACCGTGGAGCTGGCGCTCCTCGCGCCCCTCTTCGTGGTGCTGGTGCTCTGGGCGAACTACTTCTGGGAGGCGCAGCGCGCGCAACTCAAGCTCGCGGAGATGGCGCGCTTCATCGCCTTCGAGCGCACGGTGCGCACGGACCTCAACGCCATCGTCGCGGAGGCCCGGACGCGCTACCAGGACCTGGACGGCTCCACGAAGACGGGCACCCTGGGCAGCGCCTACCAGAACGGGCTCACCTTCCAGGTGAGGGCGGAGAACGCCGACGCGCCGCTCGAGAGCGTCGAGATGTCGGACATGGGTTCGAAGGCCGGCGTCGGGGCACTGGCGGGCCCGGCCCTGGCCGCGCTGGGCAGCACGCCGGCGCAGCTGGCCGAGGACATGGGGTTCGACCCCAGCGTGGGCGCGGTCCATGCGCAGGTGCAGGTGCGCATGGTGAACCGCATCATCCCGCAGGAGGTCGCCCTCTACACGACAGGCTTTGAAGGCAACCAGCTGGACCTGGTCTTCAACGAGGAGTTCTACCTCTACCACGACACGTGGCGGGCCTGGGGCAACGGCGAGAACCCCTCGCAGACCTACCCCCGGGTGGAGCAGCTCACGCACGACCGCGTGAGCCGCATCGTCTACGCGGGCGTGACGAGCAGCGGCGGTGGGGCCCTGGATGCCATCGGCAGCGTGCTGTCCGTGCTGGGGCTCGACTTCCCCTTCTCCGCTGACTACATCCGCCAATCCGTGCTCATCCGCGACCCGAAGGCCGCGGGCTACTTCGCGGCGGCGACGAGGCCCACGCGCACGGTGCCCGGCGACAAGCTCCAGGCTGCCTACTGGCGCAACGACACGAGCTTCTGCTTCGACAGCTGCGAGCCCAGCGCCATCAACTCGAAGCGAGGCGCCGACAACTGGCCGATGCGTGCGTACAACTGCCGTGGGGACTTCTTCCAGGGCGCCGTCATGTCGAACGCCCCCGAGTCCATCTACACGGAGTCGATCGCCTCGGGCGCCGGCTACTTCCGCTACGCCGACGACGCGTGCACGCTGCCGCCTCCGTCGCCGTTGCCATGAGCGGGCTGACGGACCACACGGGCGCGCTCACGCGCTGGCTGGGCCTGGGCGGGTTGCTCGCGCTCGTGGCCACCGCCGTGGTGCTGAAGGATCCGCCCCCGGCGCCTCCCGCCCGGGAC
>NZ_RAWB01000698.1 GCF_003612055.1 Corallococcus llansteffanensis | reverse complement strand
CCCCAACCCGAACCGCCCCCTGCGCGAGGATCTGGTCCTCCAGGCGTCCCTGGAGGCCTACGGCGGCGTGCGCCGCGAGGGCCGCCTGTCCGACCGCGCCCTGGAGTTCGTCCTGCGCCGCAAGACGCTCCTCTACTCCACCGAACGCCGCGCCGTGGCGGAGCGCGTCTACGCGCTCCTGCGCCGCCAGCGCACCGTGGACTTCCTCTTGGAGCACTCGCACCGGAACTTCGAGACGCTCGACGGTACCCGCCAGGACGTCATGCGGCTGGCCGCGTCCCGCATCCTCCACGGCGAGGACCCCAACTACGTCGCGCGCACCTGCGGCCTCAGCGGCCCGGACATCACCGTGCTCGACCGCCTCCCGGACGCCGCCGCCGAACTGGACGCCCTGCCCGAAGCGAAGCGCTTCCCCATCGCCGCGTCGCTGCCGGACTTCCTCGCGGAGAAGTTCCGCGCCGTCTTCGGCAAGGACGCCAGCCGCGCCGCCGAGGCAATGAACGAGCGCGCCCCCCTCTTCGCCCGCGTCAACGCGCTCAAGGGTGACCGCGCCCAGCTCCAGGAGCGGCTCGCCGCGGAGGACGTGGAGTCCACGAAGCCCACTGCCCTGTCTCCCTTCGGCATCGTGATGGAGACGCGGCTCAACATCTTCTCGCTCCAGAACTTCAAGGACGGCTGGCTCGAGATCCAGGACGAGGGCAGCCAGCTGCTCGGCATGCTCGTGGACGCGCCTCCCACCCGCGTCGTGGACGCGTGCGCCGGCGCGGGCGGCAAGACGCTCCAGCTGGCCGCGCAGATGAAGAACCGCGGCGACCTGCACGCGCTCGACGTGGACGAAGGCCGCATGGAGGACCTGCGCAAGCGCGCGCGCCGCGCCGGCGTGCACAACGTGCGCACGCAGATCATTCCGCCCGAGGGCCCGGAGGCGGAGGCCGCGCTCGCGCCCCTCAAGGGCCAGGCGGACCGCGTGCTCGTGGACGCGCCGTGCAGCGGCACCGGCACCTTCCGCCGCAAGCCGGACGCCCGCTACCGCCTCACGCCGGAGTCCCTGGCGGAGCACGTGGCCCGGCAGAAGGCCCTGCTCGCGCGCTTCGCCACGCTGGTGAAGCCCGGCGGTCGGCTCATCTACGGCACCTGCAGCGTGCTGCGCGAGGAGAACGAGGAGGTGGTGGAGGACTTCCTTGCCCAGCACCCCGAGTTCACCGTGCGCCCCGTGGCCGAGGTCCTGGGCGCCGAGCTGGGCAAGAAGGTGGGCTCCGGCCCGTTCCTGCGCCTCGCCCCGCACACCCACGGCACCGACGGCTTCTTCGGCGCCGTGCTCGTCCGCGCGAAGTAACCCCGCGAAGTCCCCCCGGAAAGGCACCCTGGCCATGTCGCAAGCCGTCCACTACCGCGTCGCCATGCCCCGCCCGCATGCGCACCTGTTCGAGGTGGAGGCCACCTTCCCCGCCGGGCCCGACACGCTCGACGCGGTGATGCCGGTGTGGACACCGGGCAGCTACCTGGTGCGCGAGTACGCCCGCCAGGTGCAGGACCTCACCGCCACCGGCGCCGAGGGCCAGCCCCTGCCGGTGCGCCGCGTGGACAAGCGCACCTGGCGCGTGGACGCGAGGGGGCAGGCCGTCACGCTGCGCTACCGCGTCTACGCGAACGAGCTCACCGTGCGCACCAGCCACCTGGACGGCAGCCACGGCTACTTCAACGGCGCCACCGTGTTCCTCTACACGGAGGCCACGCGCGCCCTGCCCCACCACGTCACCGTGGACGCGCCCCCGGACTGGCGCACGTTCTGCGCGCTGGACGCCGAAGGCAGCACGTTCCACGCGGAGGACTACGACACGCTGGTGGACAGCCCCTTCGAGGTGGGGCCGCACACGCCGCTCACCTTCACGGTCGCGGGCGTGCCGCACGAGGTGGTGGTGTGGGGCGACAGCGTGCCGGACGCGGAGCGGCTGTGCGCGGACATGCAGCGCGTCTGCGAGGCCCAGGCGCGCATGTATGACGGCCTGCCGCTGAAGCGCTACCTGTTCCTCGTCTACCTCACCGACAAGGGCCGGGGCGGCCTGGAGCACCAGGCCTCCACCGCGCTGCTCTTCCCGCGCCTGTCGCTGTCCACGCACCGGGGCTGGGAGGACTTCCTCACGCTGGTGGCGCACGAGTACTTCCACCTGTGGAACATCAAGCGGGTGAAGCCGCGCGCGCTGGTGCCGTTCGACTACTCGCAGGAGAACTACACCACGCTGCTGTGGGCCTTCGAGGGCGGCACCGCCTACTACGACAACCTCTTCGTGCGCCGCGCGGGCCTGATGTCCGCGTCGCGCTACCTGGCACGCCTGGGGGAGACGTTCAGCCTGCTGCACTCCACCCCGGGCCGCCGCGTGCAGACGCTCACCGAGGCGTCGCTCGTCAGCTGGGTGAAGCACTACCGCCCCGACGAACACTCGCCCAACAGCGCCGTCTCCTACTACCTGAAGGGCGAGGTCGTCTGCGCGCTGCTGGACCTGGAGGTCCGCCGCGCCACCCGCGACGCGAGGTGCCTGGATGACGCCATGCGGTTGCTGTGGCAACGCCATGGCGACGGCTCCGGTGTGCCCGAGGACGGCGTGGAGAAGGTCGCGAGCGAGGTCGCGGGCAGGGACCTGACGCCTTTCTTCGACCGCGCGGTGCGCTCCACCGGAGACCTGGACTACAGCGTCTTCGAGCACGTGGGGCTGGAGGTGTCCTTCCGCGTGCGCGAGGGCCCCAACGACAAGGGCGGCACGCCGCCGCGCCTCAAGAGCGAGCCCCGGCCGAAGGGCTGGCTGGGCATCACCCTGCGCGGCGCCGCGACGCTCTCCACCGTGCCGGAGGGCACCCCCGCGCTGGAGGCCGGCCTCTACCCGGAGGACGACGTGGTGGCGCTGGACGGCTGGCGCGTGGACGGCGCGGGGCTCATCGCGCGGTGCGAGGACAAGCGCCCGGGCGACACGGTGAAGGTGACGCTGTTCCGCCGCGACCGGCTGCTGGAGGTGCCGGTGGTGCTGGGGCAGAAGCCCGCGGATGCCGTGTGGCTCCAGCGCGTGGAGCGCCCCACCGACGCGCAGAAGGCCGCGTTCCAGGCGTGGCTCGGCGCCCCGTGGGACGAGACTCCGGGCCCCGCGTAGTAGGCTTCACGGCCCCATGGCCGCACGCGCTCCCGACCGCTGCCCTTCCCATCCCACCGTCGCCGCCGGCTGGCGGTGTGAACAGTGCGAGTCCCTGCTGTGCCCCGCCTGCGTCGAGACGCGGCGCATGGGCCCGGTGGAGTACTTCGCCTGTGGGCGCTGCGGGGGAACGGCGAACGTGCTCCTTCGCCACCGCTCGCACCGCGCGCTGGCCGAACGCCTGCCGGACGCCGTGCGCTTCCTGCTCACCGGCCCGGGCCTGCAGACGCTCCTGGCCGTCAGCCTGATGCTGGCCGTCCTGCGCTCGCTCGCGGTGGGCGTGCTCGCCATCCTGCCCCTGACGCTCGCCCTGGGCATCTTCTGGGCGACGTTCTTCGCGCTCGTGCGCGGCGCGGCGCGGGGGGACGCGGAGCCGGAGGGCCCCGGCTTCACCGACCTCATCCGCGACAACCTCCGGCCGGGCCTGCGGGGCCTGGTCGTCACCGTGGGCGTCTTCCTGCCCGCGCTCGCGCGCGCCCTGTCCGTGGGCAGGCCCACCGGCGACGACCTCCTGTCGCTGCTGCTGCATCCCCTGGACGTCCTGACGGCCTCGGCCGCGTGGGACGACCCCGTCAGCTGGGGACTCGCGCTCGGAGGCTTCCTGTGGCTGCCGTGGGCGTGGCTGCTGGCCGCCACGGAGCAGCCGCTCCTCTCCGCGCTGCATCCCGGCAACGCGCTGAGGTGCATCCGGGCGCTGGGGCGCGACGCGGGCCTCGTGATGGGCGTCTTCGCGCTGATGGCCCTGGTCCACGGGGTGATGCACTGGCGCGCGGAGGGGGTGCTCGACTTCGGAATCTTCATCCTGTCCCGGTGGATCGCGGAGGCGCTCACGTTGCTGGTGCCCTTCGCCGCCGCGAATGTGCTGGGGCTCGTGCTGTACGTGCACGGCGATGCGCTGGGCTACCTCCCCGCGCGCGACTTCCTGGAGCCCGTGCTGGGGGACGCGCGTCCGGAGCGTGGCCCCCAGCCGCTGCGCGACGCCACACCCTTCGGGGTGGAGGTCCCCATTGAAGCTGCGCCGGGCACCGGGGAGGACTCCCAGGCCGAACAGCTGGCCGCGTTCACGGCGACGGTGGAGGCGCGCGACGTGGCCCGGGCGATTGCCCTGTACGGCGTCCTTCGTGTTCTGCCCCGTCTGAAGCTTTCGCCCGCGCACCATCTGTTCATCGGACAGGCGGCGGCAGTGGAAGGAGATTTCCCACTGTCGGTCCTCGCGCTGGAAGCCGCGGCGGACGTGGCGCCCGAGGATCCGCTCGCGCCCCGCGCCCTGGTGCTCCTGGCGCGCGTGCAGGGGGAGAAGATGGGAAACGCGGTGCGTGCGGAGGAAATCTACCGGTACATCCTGCACCGTTATCCGGACACAGAGGCCGCACGTTTTGCCCACGCGCGGGTGAAGCCCGCTGCGTGACACAAGCATTGCCGCCCCCGTCCTCCGGTAGCAGATTGCGTGCATGGGATGGGTTGGGGGCGTGGGGATGGGGA
>NZ_RAWB01000697.1 GCF_003612055.1 Corallococcus llansteffanensis | reverse complement strand
GCGCACGGCGCTGGGGCTGGGGGAGGCGTCGCGCGTGCCGTACAACCTGCTGGCCACGCGGGAGTGGATGATGCTCGTGCCCCGGAGCCGCGCGGAGCACCTGGGTGTCAACGTCAACGCGCTGGGGTTCGCGGGCTCGCTGCTGGTGCGCACGCCGGAGCAGTTCGACGCGGTCGCGGCCCTGGGACCCCTGGAGTTGCTGCGCCAGGTCGCGGGCCTCGCTCCCTAGGAGAAGAAGGCGCGGCTCAGTCGCAGCGCTCCCCCGACAGCGCGCACCGCCCGAACGAGCAGGGGGTGAACGGCGGGTTCGCGCAGCCGGACGCGGGACAGGCGCAGGTGGTGACGTGGTGGGTGGCCGGGTTGCAGCACGGCCCGTAGCTGATCTCACCGGGCTCGGTGCCCGCGTCCGTCTGGGGGCCCGCGTCCGTCTGCGTGCCCGCGTCCGTCTGCGTGCCCGCGTCCGTGCTCGTGCCCGCGTCCGTCTGCGTGCCCGCGTCGGTCCCGGCGTCATAGTCGGTGACGCCGCCTGCGTCCGTCCCCGATTTGCAGGCATGGCCGACTGACTCCGCGCAGGTGCCGGCCGCGCAGGCCCGGAAGGAGGACGGACAACCGTCGGAGGACTCACAGCGGCAGGTGTCCACCTGGCCGGAGACGCAGCAGACGGCCCACGTCACCTCGCCCAGCGGGTCCGGGTCCTCGTACAGCGGGTCGAAGCAGCCCGTGCCGAGCAGGGCGAGCACGGCGGCTGTGAGCAGTCGTTTCACGTGCGGTTGGGACACCCGGTGGGCCCGACATGGGACATGCCATCGGGGCGCGGCTAGTATCCCACACCCCGTTGCAGGTGCGATGTCCCAGGCCACCGGGCCCGGGTGTCTCAACGACGAACAGGAAGGTCGGACACGCGGATGGCGAGCGGGCTCGGTGCGGAGGAGCTCAGGGAGCTCTACGAGCGCTTCGCGCCCGTGGTGCACCGTCGCGCGCTCGCGCTGCTGGGACGGGACGCCGATGCGTGGGACATCGTGCAGGAGGTCTTCGAGCGCATGTTGACGGCCGGCGCGCGGTTCCGACGGGAGGCCCGTCCCATGACGTACGTGTACCGCGTCACCACCAACCTGTGCCTCAACGCGCTGCGCTCGCGCCACCTGCGTGAGCCGAAGCTCCCGGAGCGCGCGGAGGCCGCGGCCCTCACCCCGAGCCAGTGGGAGGCCGCCGACTTCATCCGCCACCTGGTGGGCCGCATGGGCGAGCGCGAGCTGGAGGTGGCCACGCTGCACTTCTTCGACGGGCTGACGCAGGAGGAGATCGCCCAGATGCTGGACGTGTCGCGGAAGACCATCGTCCGGGACCTGGAGTCCATCCGGAAGAAGGCCGCGGAGCTGGGGCGGCTGCCCGAGGAGATGGAGGCGGAGCGTGGCTGAGCACCTCTCGCGGTTGGAGTTGGACGAGTGGCTCGCGGGGCTGGATCCGTCGGGTCGCATGGGCGCGCACGTGGCGTCCTGCGCGGCGTGCGGTCAGCTCGCGGAAGGGATGCGGCAGGCGAGGGAGTCGAGCCTGCGCGCGCCCCGCGCGGCGACGGTGCTCGCGAAGCTGGAGGCGAAGCGGGCGCAACCGGCCAGGGCGCGTTGGAGCTGGGGAGGGCCGCTGGTGGCCGCGCTGACCGTGGGGCTCGCGCTGATCATCTACGTGCCGCGGGGCACGGAGGACGGCGTGCGGCTGAAGGGGAGCGTGGCGCTGAGGCTCCTGTCCGAGGACGGCGCGTCGGTGACGGGTGCGAGGCCGGGCGAGCGCGTGACGCTGGCGGTGGGCACCGGCCCGTACCGGAACGTGCTGGTGCTCGCGGTGGACGAGGCCGGCGCGGTGGACGTGCTCTGGCCCCAGGGAGGAGCGACGAGCGGCACGGTGGAGCCCGGAGCCCAGGTGCCGCTGTCGCCCCCGCTGGAGGTGACGCCGGGCTCGGTGGCGGTGCAGGCGTTCTTCTCGGATGCACCGCTGCGTGCGGAGGATGCGCGGGCGGCGCTCACGGCGCGCATCGCCGAGGCCCGGGCGAAGGGACAGGGACCGCTGGAGGTGGCGACACCCGAAGGCATCGGGAAGGCGAGCGCGCACGCGGTCCTGCGGGTCGCCCCATGACGAGGCTCCTCGCCACGGGGGCGTGGCTCCTGGCGATCCTCTCCGTGCTCGTGGGCCCCCTTGAGGCCTTCGCGGAGGAAGCCCCGCGCCGCTGGGCGCTCGTCGTCGGCGAGAACCAGGGGCTGCCCGGTGAGGAGCGGTTGCGCTTCGCGGAGTCCGACGCGCGGCGGATGCGCGAGGTCCTCCAGGACGTGGGCACGGTGCCGCCGGAGCGCACCGTCATGCTGCTGGGCACGGATGCCGCGACGCTGCGCGAGGCCCTGGCGCGCTTCCAGGCGCGGCTGTCCTCCGAGGCCTCGTCGCGCGACTGGCTGGTGCTCTACATCTCCTCGCACGCGGGCGACGGCCGCCTGCACCTGCGCGGCACCGAGCTGCCGATGCGCGAATTGGTGGACTTCCTCAAGGCCGCCCCGGTGGGCGTGGGGCTGCTCATCCTGGACTCATGTCGCTCCGGGCTCGCCACGCGCCTGAAGGGGCTCAAGCCCGTCGCCACGCCCATCACCATGGAGGCGGCGGACCTGGAGGGCCGGGTCGTCATCAGCGCCTCCGGCGCGGACGAATACGCGCAGGAGTCGGACGCGCTGCAGGGCTCCTACTTCACGCACCACCTGGCAGCGGGGCTGCGCGGCGCGGCGGATGCGTCCCGGGATGGACGCGTCACGCTGGAAGAGGCCTACCGCTACGCCTACGCGCGCACGCTGGAGTCCACCCTCGTCTCACCGGGAGGCTTGCAGCGCCCCACGTTCCGGATGGACCTGCGCGGACGAGGGGAACTGGTCCTCTCCGAGCCGCTACAGGCGCGGGGCCGGCTGACGCTCGACGTGAAGGCGCCGGGCCGCTGGCTGGTCCTCTCCTCCGAGAGCGGCACGCTGGTGGCGGAGCTGGAGAAGGGCGAGGGCCCCACGACGCTGGCCGTCGCCCCGGGGGCGTACCGGATCCTCCTGCGCGCGGACGAGGGCTTCCTGGAGCGCTCGGTGACGGTGCCCCTCGACGGGAACGCCTCTGTCGGCGGTGCGCCCCTGGAGCAGGCCGCGCGGTTGAGGCTCGCGCGCAAGGGTGGAGCGGGGTCCACGCTGCTGCTCGCGGTGGGGCCGTCGTTGACGTCTGGGATTGTCGCGGGCCTGACGTCCATCGCGGGCATGGACCTGCGCCTGGAGCGCGAGGGCCGCCTGATGCCGGGCATCGACACTGCCGGGATGGGCTTCGCGGTCCGGCGGGGTTCGGGCCGCCGTCAGCCGTTCCGACAGACGGAGCTGGAGTTGAGGCTGGGCGCGGGGCCGCACTGGACGCACGGCCCGTGGACGTTCACCGGCGCGCTGGAGGCCGGCGCGCTGGCCGTCATCCAGACCGGGCTTCCCTTCTTCGAGGAGCCCCGCTTCGGCCTGGAGCCCCTGGCGCTCGTGTCCGGCGGCGTGCGGCTGCACGTGCGAGGCGGCGTGTCGACGCTGCTGAGCGCCTCCGCCGGTGGGGTGGTGGCGCGGAGGGACTCGGGCGTGTCGCTGGTGCCCAGGGCCTCCGCGTCCCTGATGGTGGGCTTCGCGCTGTAGCCCCAGGGCTCAGAACGCGATGAGCGCGATCGCCAGCAGCGGCAGGGCGCCCTGGACGATGCTGGCCGTGAGGAAGTGGCGGTTGCTGCTCACCAGCACCAGCGCCGCCCCCAGCATGCACCCGCAGCCGAACAGGACGGCCGCCACGCCCGACGCGACCGCGCCGCTGTGCACGAGCACCACGCCCACGAAGATCCCCACGGCGAGGAACAGGTTGTAGAAGCCCTGGTTGAACATGATGGGCTTCGCCACGTCCGCGTCCGCCTGCGACTTCATCCCGAAGCGCCGCCACACCTTCGGCTGCGAGAAGACGACGCTCTCCATCACGAAGAACAACACGTGGATGAGCGCGGCGATGACCGCGAAGACCTGTGCCAGTGGCGACATGATGACTCCCCTCCAGGGATGGTTTATTCTGTACCAGTCAGTTCCGAATCCATATTGAAACGGTCGGTTCAGAATTGTCAAGGAGGGTGACGTGGCGCGGACGCGTGCGTTCGATGAGACGGTGGCGGTGCGGGCGGCGTTGGGGGTGTTCTGGTCGCGGGGCTACGAGGCCACGTCGCTGACGGACCTGGAGTCCGCGACGGGGTTGAACCGCTCCAGCCTGTACCAGGCGTTCGACAGCAAGCGGGTGCTGTTCGCGCGGGCCGTCGCGCTGTACCTGCAGGAGGTCATCACGCCCAGGCTGACGGTCTTCGCCACGGGCACGCCGGGCCTGGAGCAGGTGACGACCTACTTTGAAGCGCTCGCGACGACGATGGGCACCGCGCCGCCGGCCCTTACGCGGCGGGGCTGCCTGCTGGTGAATACGGCGACGGAGCTGGCCCCGCATGACGCCGAGGCCCATCAGGCGGTGGAGGATTACCGGGCCCTGTTGCACGGGCACCTGACGCGGGCGCTGGAGGGGGCGGCGAAGGCGGGTGTCATTCCTCGCAAGACGGTGGCCCGTCGGGTGGAGCTGTTGTTGGGGTCCGTGATTGGCGTGCTCGTCAC
>NZ_RAWB01000696.1 GCF_003612055.1 Corallococcus llansteffanensis | reverse complement strand
GGGGGGCGGGAACGGCACGGTGGCGGTGGCGGGCGAGGCGGTGGGCTTGCGGGGGTGGGGCGGGACGACCCTGGATGCAGGGGGGCCGTTCGTGCTCACCGCGAGCGCGGACGGGCAGGAGCAGTGGGCGAAGCAGCCCACGTGCGGTGCGACGTCGGTGGGCACGGTGGCCGCGGTGGAGTCCACGGGCCCGGTGGCGGTGGCGTGCGGCAACACGCTGACGCGCTACGCGGCGGACGGGGCGCTGCTGGGTGCGAAGACGCTGGCGCCGGAGACCTGCTCCAGCGGGACGTGCTCGCTGGCGACGACGACGCTGGTGGCGACGCCGGACCAGGGCGTGGTGGTGTCGGGCTGGCAGCGCGATGGCGCGGGCGCCACCTGGAACCAGGATGCGTTCCTGCGGCTCGTGACGCCGTGATTCAGAAGGGGGCGTCGGGGCCGCGCTACCACGCGACCTCGATGCCTCCGGTGTCCTGGGCCCAGTCGGTGATGGCGCTGTCGCGCGTGAGCAGCGGCAGCCCGAGCCTGCGAGTCGCAGCCACGATGAGCCGGTCGAAGTGGTCCCGGTGCTCCCAGTCGAGCCGGGCCGCCTCCCGGACATCCGCTTCGCTCATGGGTTCGTGGAGCAATTCGGGGAACGCGATGTCCGCCCACCAGGCGTCGAGCGTGGTGGGGAAGCGCAGCTTGCCCCCCATGGAGAGCAGCCAGGTCTCCATCACGACCGGCGCGGGAACTACCAGATAGCCTCGTCCCTGCTCGAAGGCCGCAAAGGCTCGTTTCGCTCGCGGACCGAGCTTCTGGAGTTGATCGCCCGCGTAGAAGAGCAGGGCGTTCGTGTCGAGCACGTAGCCTTCACTCAATTTCCTGCACCTCCGCTGACGCCAGTGCCGAGCGCTGGAGTTGCTCCCCGGGACTCTCACCCAGGGTTTCCAGGTCACTCACGATGCGCAGGGAGCCACGCAGCTTCGACTTCCGCCTTCGCGAGGGGCGCGTCTTTCGCTCCGCCTCCAGCAGGGCTTCCAACCGCGCGGGAGCGATGAGGTAGGCCTTCAGTTCGTCGTGCACCGTGATGGCGGTCAGGTGTCGCTGGAAAGCGGCTTGTTGCACGAGCGCGCTGAGGTGGCTGCGCGCTTCACTGAGCGGAATGCGTTGGATGGGCTGCGACGCGTCCGTTTCCCTCATCGGAATAGCCAGCGGCCACGCGCGCTTTTGGGCGGCGGCCTGTCTTGCACTCGCGGGGCGGGGTGCAGTGCGTCTCCGATGTTTGCTGGGCATGGCGTAGAGATAATATGGCCGGGTCCGACACACCATGCGGCCCGGGTGTCAGGCCGTCGCCGTACCCAGCTTGAGGTCCTGGTTCAGCCCCGCGTCCTTGCGCACGCGCCAGATGTGTTGATCCAGGTAGTAGTGGTGCAGCGCGAAGCCCCAGATGAACCCCTCCATGAAGTCGCGCAACGTGAGCCCCGAGCCGCCCAGCGCCACCTTCGTGTCGAACGCACCGCAGCCCGGATGCACGCCCATCCCGCAGCCCAGCGCGCGGTACGTCAGCGTGAACGCGAGCCCGCAGAGCGCGTAGATGATGAACCGCTGGCTCACCCTCGGCGCCCAGCCGAACGCCGCTCGGTCCACTCCCTCCGCGTGGTAGCGGTTGCGGTGAAAGAACCAGACGATGCCGTGGTACTGCACGTTGTGGAACGCCGTCACCGCCACGGTGAACATCAGGAAGTCCATCCGCCGTGACACCGACGGCCAGAACACCAGTGACGTCAGCCCCAGCGCCGCGCCCAGCATCAACAGCTTCGGCCCGTTCACCCCTCGCCCCGCGCGCCACCGCCACACCTGCCGCGCCGCGAGCACCCCCACCACTACGAGCACCAGCGCGAAGCACGCGTTCGCCACCGCCGCCTCCCACGTCGGTTCGCCCGCCAGGCCCAACCGACGGCGCGCTCCCGGATGCGTCAGCGCGAACGCCACGAACGGCGCGAGCAGCCCCACGTACAACGTCAGGCTGTCCAGCCGCCGGTCCCAGGCGTCCCGCTCGCCGGCCTTGCGCTGGTAGAGCACCATGATGCCGTAGTGCTGCCGCACCACGTGCCAGTACGCCCAGATCGCCGCCAGCGTCACGAACACCCCGAACGGCCAGCGCTGCCCCACGAGCACCGACACCCCGAACACCGCCGGCCCCGCCACGAACCAGCCCAGGCTGCCCCACAACAGCCGGGCCCGCGTCTTGCGCTCGCGGCGGTCCAGGTACGTGCGCGACACCGTCGCGAACAGGTGCGGCCCGTCCAGCAGCAGCACCCATGCCCACCACAGCGGCGGCCCGCTCACGCCCCCCAGCACGTGCAGCGCCATCAGCGCCAGGCTCGCGCCCAGTCCGCCCACCGTGGAGAGCAGGTCGTGCCGTCGGTCCACCAACCACCGTGCGTGCAGGGGAACCGGGGGGAACTGGGGAACCGCGTCCATCGGGGCACTCCCGTCCGGCGGACCCGGACTTCCTTGTTCAGGAAACGAAGTCCCAGGATAGCCGGGGCATACAGGTAAGTCGCAGTCGCACCTGGGGACTGGAAGAGATACCGGACGGCCGGACAAGGGACCAGAAGCCCCTTGAGGGAAAGGTCTCGGGCAGGGACAGTGCTGACCCATGGATCAAGGTCGGCGTACCTCGGACCGCAAGTCGGTCGGTCTGTTGGTGAAGCTCAAGCATGAGACCGTGGGGAGCTTCACGGAGGAGTTCGCCACCAACCTCAGCCCGGGGGGCATGTTCATCCGCTCGCGCACGCCGCAAGCGGTGGGAACGCCCGTGCGCTTCGAGGTGCAGATCGCCAATGGCGTGCGCGTGCTCCAGGGCAGCGCCACGGTGCGCTGGGTGCGCGAGGTGAACGACCCCGCCGGTCCGCCGGGCATGGGGTTGCAGTTCGAGGAGCTCGACACGTCCAGCCGCGCGCTCGTGGAACTGATGCTCCAGCGCAAGCCGGCGGCTGGGGCCCCGGTGGCCCCGGTGTCGGCGCTGCCGTCCATCGCGCCGGTGGTCGCGCCCCTGGCCGCCGCCGCGCCGCCGCGTCCTGTCGCGCCGCCGCGTCCCGTGGCGCCTCCCGCCGTGCCGCCGCGCGCCCCGGCGCAGGCCTCCGGTGGGGTCGCGCTCGATTCGCTCTTCGATGATCTGGATGCGCCCGCGAGCGCCGCGCCCGCGGCGGACGAGCCGTTCTCGTTTGGGCCCCCGGACGAGCCGCTCTCGCTGGCGCCTCCCGAGGACGACCTCGGCCTGTCGCTGGCGGACTCCGACAACGACGTGGACATCCCGCTGGACGAGCTCATCGCCGGCACGCCGCCGCCCACGGTGCAGGGAACGCTGGAGGACGGTGACGAGCCCCTGCCCGGGCTCGACTTCGAGTTCGAGGTTCCCATCGCGGATGCGCCCATCGCGATGGGCGAGCCGCTCGATGAAGCGCCCATCGAAGTGGGGTTCTCGGTGGAGGACGACGAACCGGCCTCGGCCTCCGGTGATGCCGGTGGGTTCGAGCTGGACATGTCCGACGCCTTCGAGCCTGCGTCGCCGCCGCGCGTCGCACCGGTGTCTCCCGCGCAGTACACCGCACCTCCTCCGCCGCCGCCCGCGCCTCCGATGCAGAGCTCCGGTGGCAGCACCGAGTTCGACTTCGACCTGTCCATGGACGACGGCCCGCTGGAGCTGGCGCGCGAGCCTGCGTCCTCGCCGGGACGTCACCGGCCCATGCCGTTGTCGCGTGAGCCCGCGTCCTCGCCAGGGCGTCCCGGAGCGCCGGGGTTGTCGCGTGAGCCTGTCTCGTCGACCGGCCGTGCCGGAGCGCCCGGGCTGTCTCGCGAGCCCGTGTCGTCGACCGGTCGTGGCGCCGCGCCGGGATTGTCGCGCGAGCCCGGATCATCGGCTGGGCGCTCCGGAGCCCCCGGGCTGTCGAACGAGCCTGTGTCGTCCGTAGGTCGCCCTGGAGCGCCGGGGCTGTCGCGTGAGCCTGTGCCGTCCGTAGGCCGCCCTGGAGCGCCGGGGCTGTCGCGTGAGCCTGTATCGTCCGTAGGTCGCCCCGGAGCGCCTGGCTTGTCGAGTGAGCCCGGCTCTGCCGCCGGTCGTCCCGGAGCGCCGGGTCTGTCGCGTGAGCCTACGTCCTCCGTCGGTCGCCCCGGGGCGCCGGGGCTGTCGCAAGAGCCTGGCTCCGCCGCTGGTCGTCCTGGAGCGCCGGGGCTGTCGCGTGAGCCTGTGTCGGCCGTAGGCCGTCCTGGCGCGCCGGGGCTGTCGCAAGAGCCCGGCTCCGCGGCCGGTCGTCCCGGAGCGCCGGGCCTGTCGCGTGAGCCCACGTCCTCCGTCGGCCGTCCCGGAGCGCCGGGCCTGTCGCGTGAGCCAACGTCCTCCGTCGGTCGTCCTGGAGCGCCGGGCCTGTCGCGTGAGCCAACGTCCTCCGTCGGTCGTCCTGGAGCGCCGGGGCTGTCGCAAGAGCCCGGCTCCGCGGCCGGTCGTCCCGGAGCGCCGGGACTGTCGCGTGAGCCCGTGTCCGCGACGGGCCGGTCCATCGCGCCGCCCATACAGCCCGTGTCTCCGCCTCCGGCCCCCCGGCCTTCCGGTGGCTCCGCCGACTTCGACTTCGACCTGTCCATGGACGAAGGGCCGCTGGAGTTGATGCGCGAGCCCACGTCTTCACCGGGCCGTGCCCCCGCGCGGCCCGGTGAAGACG
>NZ_RAWB01000695.1 GCF_003612055.1 Corallococcus llansteffanensis | reverse complement strand
GCGTCATTCCCGCCGGGGGGGGAGGGTGCTGGGCATCTGTGGCGGCATGCAGATGCTGGGCATGCGGGTGGAAGATCCGGACGGCGTGGAGAGTCCCCCTGGCTCGGCGGTGGACGGGCTCGGGCTGCTCCCCCTCCGGACCTGCATGGCGCGCCGCAAGATCACCCGCCAGGTCCGGGGCTCCTGCCTGGAGCCCTCACTGCGGGGCCTGGAGGTGACGGGCTACGAAGTCCACGTGGGAGACAGCGAGCCTGTCGCGGAAGGGTGGGCGCCGCTGCTCCAGCTCGCGCCGCACCCGGGCGGCGAGGAGCTGCCAGAAGGGGCATCGAGCGCGGGGGGGCGCATCTGGGGAACCTACCTTCACGGTTTGTTTGACGAGGACGGGTTCCGGCATGGGTTCATCAACCTGCTCCGCGCCGAGCGGGGATTGCCGCCTCTCACGGACGGGCGCGCGTTCTCGGCGGGAGGCTTCATGGCTGAGATCGATCGGTGGACCCAGCACGTCACGGCACACCTCTCCGCTGCGTTCCTGGAGCAATTGACGCGACAGGCATAGGAGGCCCGTGCATTGGCAAACGGTCTGTTATTGTGTTGAATCAGGTTTGCCGGGGATTCCCTTGGCAAATGGACTGACTCGATTGTTCCGGTTCCTGCTGGAACAGTGGGGCTCATCTACCGACAACGGAGATAGGCGCGATGACTCGGCCCAAGGCCCTCGTTTCATGGAGCGGTGGCAAGGATTCCGCTTGGACGCTCCACACACTGCGCCAGCAGGGAGACGTCGAGGTCGTGGGCCTGCTGACGCTGGTGGATGACGGGAGCCACCGGGTTTCGATGCATGCCGTCAGCATCCCCCTGCTCCAGAAACAGGCGGAGGCGGCGGGGGTCCCGCTGTGGATGGTCAGCGTCCCCGATCCCTGTCCGCCCGAGGTCTACGCGGCCGCGATGGCGGATGTGCTCAAGCGGGCCAGCGCGGAAGGGATATCGTTCGTCGCCTTCGGGGACATCTTCCTGGAGGAGGTCCGCAGCTACCGGGAGGAGCGCCTCCAGGGAACCGTGCTGAAGCCCCTGTTCCCGCTCTGGGGGCGCAACAGCCTGGAGCTTGCCCGGGAGATGCTGGCGGCGGGCGTGCTCGCTCGCATCACCTCGGTGGATCCGCGCCTGCTGGCGCCCTCGTTCGTCGGGAGCACCTTCGACACCGCGTTCATCGACGCGCTTCCCTCGGGCGTGGACGCCTGTGGCGAGCTGGGGGAGTTCCACACGTTCGCCTTCGCGGGACCCATGTTCAAGGAGCGGATCCCCGTCATGCCCGGGGCCGTCTCGCAGAACCATGGGTTCTACTTCGCGGACTCGACGCTCCACCGGGCGGAAGGCTAGGCTCCGCGCCCCACGCCGAGCGAGCCCCCCACACCCGCTCTCATGCTTTCATCCCTTCTCCTCGCAGTGCTCGCGGCCTCCGGCGGCTCCTGCAGGTCGATGCCGATCCCGGAGTCCCCCCTGTATCTGGGCGCGGCGCCCAAGGCGGCCGTCACGCGGGTGGTGTCGCTCGCGCCTTCGCTCACCCAGACGGTCGTCGCCCTTGGCGGCGCCGACCGGCTGGTGGGGGTCTCCCGCTTCGACGAGCTGCCCGAGGTCGCCTCGCTGCCCCGGGTCGGGGGCTTCACGGACATCGCCGTGGAGGTGGTGATCGGCCTGAAGCCGGATCTCGTCCTGACCGTCGCGTCGCCCATGAACCGCAAGTCCGTGGAGACGCTCTCCAAGCTGGGGATACCGGTGCTCTCCGTTCCCATGCGGGACATGGAGGATGTGGTGGAGGCGATCCAGGCCATTGCCCGTCCCCTGAAGCTGGGCGCGAAGGCGGAGGCGCTGGTCGGGGAGATAGCGCGTGCGCGCGCGCGCATCCGGGAGAAGGCGAAGGCGCGGCCACACCCGCGGGTGCTCTTCGTCTATGGGTTCACCCCCCTGGTGGTGGCGGGCGCGGGGTCCTTCACGGATGACCTCCTCCGGGACGTCGGGGCCATCAACGTGATGGGCGATGAGTCCTGCCCGGTGAATTCATACTCGCCGGAGAGTGCCATCCTGGCGAAGCCGGATGTCATCATCGACGGTGGCGGGAGTACCCGGGGGCGGGAGAGCCTCCAGGAGCTTCCCGGCCTGAAGAATGCGCGCTGGGTCACCCTGAGTTCGGCGGAGTTGCTGCAGCCCGGACCGGGCCTGATCCGGGGGTTGGAGGAGCTCTTCTCCGTCCTGGCGGCGGATCCGGCCCGCGGCAGATAGCAGGAGCCCATGCCGTTGTTTCAGCCAGACGCCGTCCGGTTCACCCCGAGCCGGGCCTTCTTCCTCCTCGTGCTGCTGGGGGGGCTGTGCCTGGGCGCGTTCGCGCTGGCAGTCCGCTTCGGGGAGCATCCCATCTCGCTCCGGGTCGCGTTGACGGACCCCGCCTCCACGGACGCCAGCATCTTCTGGTCGCTGCGCCTGCCACGGGCGGTCCTGGCGGCCCTGATTGGCGCGGCGCTCGCAAGCTCCGGAGCGGTGTTGCAGGCCCTGCTCCGCAATCCGCTGGCGGACCCCTTCGTCCTGGGGGTGTCCGGCGGCGCGGCGCTGGGCGCCTCCCTGGCCATCGCCGCCGGGCTGGGCACGGTCTCGGAGCTCATCTCCGGAGCGCAGCTTGGAGCGTTCGCGTACGTCTCGGCGCAGTCCTTCTTCGCGTTCATCGGCTCGGTGGGGGCGGTGCTCTTCGTTCTCGTCATCGGGCGGGTCCGCGCGGGAGGCTCGCCCTATGCCTCGCTGCTGTCGGGGGTCATCTTCAATTCCTTCGCCGTGGCGCTCATCACGTTGATCCGGACCCTCGTGACCCAGGACAAGGCCGGGGAGATCCTCTTCTGGCTGGCGGGGGCGCTTGGCTACGAGAGCGCTGGGACGCTGCTGGGCATGGGCCTGCTCCAGGTCCTGGCCATCGCGGTCATGTGGATCTGGTCCGGGCAGCTCAACCTGCTCACGCTGGGGGACGATGATGCCGCGTCGCTCGGAGTCCCGGTCCAGCGCGTCCGCGTGATTCTCTTCCTGGCCACGTCCGTGAGCGTGGCGGGCTCGGTTGCGCTCGCGGGGATGATTGGCTTCGTGGGGCTCATCGTTCCGCACATCCTGCGGGCGCTGCTCGGCCCGGACCTGCGGCTGCTGATTCCCTGCAGCGCGCTCGGGGGCGCCGTGTTCGTGCTGGGCTCCGACCTGCTCGCGCGGCTGCTCTTCCCCGTGTTCGACGCGGAGCTTCCCGTGGGGGTCATCACCGCCCTCCTGGGGTGCCCCTTCTTCCTCAGCCTTCTGGGGAAGCAGGAAGGGCAGCCGGAGCGGCCTTGAGCAAGCGCCCGACTTCGGCCGGGGCCCCTCCCGTGAGGCCCCCGCGAGTCACGCTGTCTTGAGCCGCGTTCCGTCCTCCTGGGGATGCGTCTTCCGCCGGGAGTCCGCCTGCTCGAACAGCGTCGTGAGGACGCGGGCGAGCTCCTGGACGTGAGGGGCCCGGAGCAGGGAGTAGTGGTTTCCGGGAACGCCGTGCATGTCGACGTCCGAGGACAGCGAGCCCCAGTCCCGGTCATGCAGGGGCGTGACGCCTTCCTGGGACTCCGAGCCGAGCAGCAGGGTGGTACGGCCGGGGAAGTCATGCAGCGTGTGCTGGCGAAGCGCCCGGAGGTTGGAGATGAAGACCTCCTTGAAGGCACGCAGCCAGTCCAGGTCCGTGTCCGAGGCGAAGAGGCCGGCCTTCCGGCCTTCCGCGAGCAGGTGGAGCAGCAGGTGCTCGGCGTCGAACGGGTCGGCGTCGGGAGGCGGCGCGAGGTCCAGCCCCGCGGTGCGGGCCAGGTCCTGGATGAACTGGAAGGTGAGGGTCATGTCGTCCTCCAGCGGGGCTCCCCGGGCGTAGGAGGCGGAGGTGGGCTCGATGAGGGCGAGCACCTCGACCTGCTCGCCCTGCTCCCGGAGGAGGCAGGCCATGTCGAAGGCGACCGCGCCCCCGAGAGACCAGCCTCCCACGCGGTAGGGCCCCTTCGGCTGGAGCGCCCGGATGGCCTGGACGTAGACGCGGGTCATCTCCGCGATGGACTGGAGGGGCGGCCGCTTGCCGTCGAGCCCCTGGGCTTGGAGGGCGTAGACAGGCTGGTGGGGGCCCAGCGCCCGGGCCAGCTCGGCGAAGCAGAGGACGTTGCCGCCCACGGGGTGGACGCAGAAGAAAGGCGGCCGCTCCCCGCCGGGCTGGATGGGCACGAGGGGTGACCACTCCGTGGGCGCCCGGCGGCAGAGCGCCGCGAGCTGCTCCACGGTGGGGGCCTGGAAGAGCGCCGTGAGCGGGAGGGAAACGCCGGTGCGCTGGCGCAGGCCCGCCATCAGGCGCACGGCCAGCAGGGAGTGTCCGCCAAGCTCGAAGAAGTTGCTGTGCACGCCGACGGGGCGGACGTTGTTCAGCTCCTCGAAGAGGCAGGCCACCACCAGCTCGAGCATGTCGCGCGGAGCCACGTAGTCCCGCGGCGCGAGGGCCGTGTCCCCCGGTGCGGGCAGGGCCTTGCGGTCGAGCTTGCCGTTGGGCATGACCGGGAAGGCGTCCAGCAGGATGAAGAAGGACGGCACCATGTAGTCGGGCAGCCGCTGCTTGAGGGCCACCCGCACGGAGTCGAAGTCGGGAGCGCCTTCGGGGGAGGGCGTCACGTAGGCCACCAGGC
>NZ_RAWB01000694.1 GCF_003612055.1 Corallococcus llansteffanensis | reverse complement strand
CGCGACCGTCCCCGTGGCGACCCCGCCCGTCTCCGGCACGCCCGTGGGCCGCGTCAGCGCCCCGTCGCAGCAGGCCCGCACCGGCACGTCCGGCCCCGCGCGTCCGTCCGATGGCGGCACGCGTCCCCCCTCCCAGCGCCGCCCGCAGGTGGTGGTGGAAGAGGTGGAGGAGGACGACGACGAGCCGGCCGCGCGCCGCAAGAGCGCCTCCGGTGGCAACCGCAGCAAGACGCTGTCGCTGGTGCTGCTGCTGCTCATCCCGCTGTTCGCGGGTGGCTACGGCTGGTACTCGGCGCAGGCGAAGAAGCGCGGCCGGGAGCTGAAGAAGAACCTGGACGTCGCCACCGAGCAGCTCAAGCACGACTCGTTCGCCAGCTACAAGAAGGCGTGCGAGGCGGCGGACCTGGCGCTGGAGGTGGATCCGGATTCCACCGCGGCCCACGGTTACCTCGCGTACGCCTTCGCCATCCGCTGGGGTGAGCACGGCGGCGGCGACGACGCGCGCCGGCAGGCCGAGGAGCACCTGGCGGCGGCCCAGAAGAGCAAGGAGCTCTCCAGCCACCTCATCGCGGCGCAGGCCCTGGTGAAGACCTACAGCGGCCAGGGCAAGGAAGCCCTCACGGAGCTGGAGACGCAGGTCAAGGACCTGAACGAGAAGGGCAAGGCGTCCTCGCTCCTGTACCTCACGCTGGGCCTCATCCAGATGAACGCGGGTGACCTGGAGCGCGCGCGTGACAGCCTGGAGCGCGCGCAGGCGCTGGCGCCGGACGACCCGCGCGTCTACGCGGGCCTGGGCTCCGTGTACCGCCGGCTGGGCCAGGACAACACCGCCTGGAAGAACTACGACTTCGCGCTGCGCTACGAGAAGGACCACCCGGAGTCGCTCTTGGGCCGCTCGCTGCTGATGCTGGAGCAGGACGAGCCCAACTACGGGCTCGTGAACCAGATGATCAAGAAGCTGCTGGAGGTGGATCCGCCGCCCAGCCCGCGGCAGCTCGCCGCCGCGCAGCTCGCGCGCTCGCTGCTCATCGCCCGCGTGTCGCTGGCCATGCCGAACCTGAAGCCGGACGTGCAGCAGAAGCTGTCCGAGGCGACGGGCGTGCCGGTGGAGCCGTCCAAGGCGAAGGCGGAGGTGCTCAAGGCGGAGGAGACCGGCTTCGCGCTCGACAAGCAGAACCCGGAGCTGAACCTCATCAAGGGCCGGCGCCTGCTGGCCGAGGGCAACTTCGACGCGGCCGCGGAGGAGATCCGCAAGGCCATCAAGGTGGACGCCAGCCGCGCCCAGTTCCACGTCGAACTGGCCAAGGCCCTCATGGGCAAGCCGGGCGGCGAGAAGGAGGCCTCCGAGGCCCTCACCACGGCGCTCAAGACGATGGGCGAGAGCCCCAAGCTGGTGGTGATGCTGGGCAACGCCTACCGCCGCCAGGGCAAGCTGGACGAGGCGCTGGCGCAGTACCAGCGCGCGGTGAAGGACCCGAAGGCGAAGAACCCCGAGGCCCGCCTCGCCATGGGCGCCATCTACCGGGAGCGTTCGGAGTGGGACAAGGCGAAGGAGCAGCTGGAGAAGGCCAACCTGGAGTTCGTCGGTCAGGCGGACCGCTCCGCCATGGCGCTCACCGAGCTGGGCCGCGTCTACCAGGGCAAGGGCGACACGGCGAAGGCGGACGAGTCCTACCAGCGCGCGCTCAGCGCCGACGAGAACTACACCCCGGTGTACTACTTCTACGCCTCGCTGCTCTCCAAGGACCCCAAGCAGTCGGCCAAGGTCCGCACGCTGGCGCAGGAGTACGTGAAGCGCGAGCCGAAGGGCGAGTACCTCGCTGACGCGCAGCGGCTCGCGGGCCTTTGAATCCCTATGTAACCCGCTGCTGACCTCCGCCGTCCCCCGCGCCGCGAAACCCGACCCCGGGGTTCGCGGCGCTTCGTTTTTGACGGGGGGCGACAAGGCAGGCTGATGTCGCCGGGGGGTATCCGCCTTGCCACCCCTCCCGGGTGACGGTATGGGAGGGGCCACCCCACGTCCCCCCGGTCGGAAGTGACTGCGAGCCGGGGCTAACTGTTGGAGTCTGCTTGAGCGCGCGTGCCCTGACCTTGTCGACCACCGCGTCCGACCTGATCTCCCTCACCAAGCCGCGCCTGTCCCTGCTGGTGCTCATCACCGCGGCGGGCGGCATGTACCTGGCGCCGGGCCCGTTGGGGCCGGTGCGGGCACTGGTGACGCTGCTGGCGACGGCGGGGACGGTGGGCGCGGCGAACGCGTTCAACTGCTACCTGGAGCGCCACAGCGACCAGTTCATGGCGCGCACGCGCAACCGGCCGCTGCCCGCGGGGCGCATGGACCCCGCGACGGCGCTGTGGTTCGGCCTGTCGCTGTCGGCGGTGTCGCTGCCGGCGCTGGTGCTGGGGGCCAACCTGCTCACCGGGGTGCTGGGGCTCATCGCGCTCTTGAGCTACGTGCTGGCCTACACGCCGCTGAAGGCGCGCACGTCCGCGGCGATGCTGGTGGGCGCCATTCCGGGCGCGCTGCCGCCGCTGATGGGCTGGACGGCGGTGACGGACGCGGTGGACGCGGGCGGCTTCGCGCTGTTCGCCATCATGTTCCTCTGGCAGATGCCGCACTTCATCGCCATCGCGCTGTTCCGCAAGGAGGAGTACGCGGCGGCGGGCCTGAAGTCGGTGCCGCTGGAGCGGGGGGACGAGTCCAGCCGCGCGCAGGTGGTGCTCTACCTGGTGGCGCTGGTGCCCATGACGCTCCTGCCGTTCCAGCTGCACATCGCCGGTACGTGGTACCTGGCGGCGGCGGTGGTGCTGGGGCTGGGCTTCCTCGGGCTGGGAGCGTGGGGATTCTTCAAGCACCTGGGGAAGCCCTGGGCGCGCCAGACGTTCTTGTTCTCGCTCGTGTATCTCACCGGCCTGTTCGCCGCGCTGACGCTGGACCGCGTTCCGCGTGGCTAGGGCCCTTCGTGCCCATGCCTGACACCTCGGTTCCCACTCCGCCCCCGCCGCTCCTGCGCATCGAGGGGCTCACGCGCCGCTTCGGTGGGCGCACCGCCGTGGACGGGCTGTCGCTGTCCGTGCAGCCGGGCGAGATTCTGGGGCTCCTGGGGCCCAACGGCGCCGGCAAGTCCACCACCTTCCAGCTGCTCGCGGGGCTGCTCGCTCCGGACGCGGGGCAGGTGCACTTCGCCGGCCGGGTGCTGTCCTTGAGCGACCCCGCGCTGCGCCGGCAGATGGGCGTCATCTTCCAGCGCGGCAGCCTGGATGACCTGCTCACCGCGCGGGAGAACCTGCTGCTGGGGGCCCGGCTGTACGGCCTGGGCGGCGCGGACGCGAAGGCGCGCGTGGAGACGATGCTGTCGCTCATCGGCCTGTTGGAGCGGGGCGACGAGAAGGTGGGCACCTGGTCCGGCGGCATGCGCAGGCGGCTGGAGCTGGCGCGGGCGCTGGTGCACCAGCCGCGCGTGGTGCTGATGGATGAGCCCACGCAGGGCCTGGACGAGGCGGCCTTCCGCACGTTCTGGACGCACCTCAAGCGGCTGCGCGACGCGCAGGGCGTCACGGTGCTGCTCACTACGCACCGCGCGGACGAGGCGGAGGGGTGTGACCGGCTGGCGGTGCTGGACGGCGGGAAGCTGGTGGCGTGTGACACGCCCCGGGCGCTGGCCTCGCGCATGGGTGGGGACATCCTCACGCTGGAAGGCCCCGAGCCGGAGGCGCTGGCCGCGCAGGTGACAGAGCGGCTGGGGCTTGCGGCGAAGGTGGTGGAGGGGCGCGTGCAGGTGGAGGCCGCGCAAGGACATGCGCTGGTGCCGCGACTGGTGGAGGCCTTCCCGCCGGGACGGTTCGCCTCCGTGTCGCTGCGCCGACCCACGCTGGCGGACGTGTTCCTCCAGCTCACCGGCAAGGCCCTGGGGGCGGACGCACCCGCGCCCGTGCCCGCGCCGAGGAAACGCCGATGAGCACCCACGTCCCCGTCCCTGTTCCTTCGTCGATGGAAGCTCCGGGGGAGGCCGCGCCCGTGGAAGCCGCGCCGGTGCCGCGCCGGGAGCCGGGCACGCTCGCGCTGCAGTGGGCCACGGTGCGGGTGCTGCTCGCGCGCGACGTGGTGCGCTTCTTCCGGCAGCCCAGCCGCGTGATTGGCGCGCTGGCGCAGCCCATCCTGTTCTGGTTCGTCATCGGCTCGGGGTTCGCGGGCTCGTTCCGGGTGGAGGGCGCGCAGGGGCTGGGCTACCAGCAGTTCTTCTTCCCGGGCGTCGTCACCATGGTGGTGCTCTTCAGCGCCATCTTCGCGACCATCACGGTCATCGAGGACCGCAAGGAGGGCTTCCTCCAGGCGGTGCTGGCGGGGCCGGGGTCGCGGCTGGCGGTGGTGCTGGGCAAGGCGCTGGGGTCGTCCACCATCGCGCTGATGCAGGCGTCGCTGTTCCTGCTCTTCGCGCCCCTGGCGGGCGTGGACGTGAGGGCGGTGGACTATCCGCTGCTCGCGGCGGTGATGGTGCTGTCGGCGCTGGCGCTGACGGGGATGGGGATGGCGCTCGCGTGGTGGGTGCGCTCGAGCGCGGGCTACCACGCGGTGATGAGCCTGGTGATGCTGCCCATGTGGGTGCTCTCCGGGGCGATGTTCCCGGTGAAGGGCGCGGGGCCGGTGCTGTCGTGGGTGATGCTGCTGAACCCGATGCGCTTCTCCGTGGAGGGCGTGCGCCGCGCGCTGTAC
>NZ_RAWB01000693.1 GCF_003612055.1 Corallococcus llansteffanensis | reverse complement strand
GACGTCCCACAGGCCCATGCCACAGCCGATGTCGCTGCCGACGAGATAGGGATAGAGGAAGCCCTCGGATTCGAAGGCCGCGCCCACCGGGGCGCCCTTGCCGGGGTGCAGGTCCGGCAGCCCCACCGCGAGGCGCATGCCGGGCAGCCGCGCCACCGCTTCCAGCTGGCGCACCGCCTCGCCCTCCACCCATGACTGGGGCGAAGCGATGATGCGCACGGTGGCGGCCGGCGCGACGGCCGTGGAGGGTTCAATCGATGACGTGGACATGGCCCCGCTGACGCTGGCCCCGCGCACGCCCTGACGCCAAGCCCCGGAGCCCGGCCGGGCCGCCTGGCCGCCTACTTGTGGTAGGGCTCGCCCTTCAGGATGGTGAACGCGCGGTAGATCTGCTCGATGAGCACCACGCGCGCCAGCCGGTGGGGCAGCGTCATCTTCGACAGGGACAGCACCTGGTTCGCCGCCGCGCGCACCGTGTCGTCCAGGCCCTCGTCCCCGCCAATGACGAAGAGCAGGTCCTTCGCGCCCGTCTGCGCCTTGCCCACGTAGCGGCCGAGCGCCACCGAATCCAGCAGCGTGCCGCGCTCGTCCAGGGCCACCAGCCAGTCCTGCGGCTTGCGCCTGGCCAGGATGGCGGCGGCCTCGGCGGCCTTCGCCTCTCCGGGCTTGAGCTTCTTGCCGGAGGCCTCGGTCAATTCAATCAGCTCGAAGCGCGTGTAGTGCTCGAGCCGCCGCGCGTACTCCTGCACGGCGGGCTCGAACAACCCCGAGCGGTCCTTGCCGATGGACAGCAGGCGGACCTTCACCTCAGGCCAGCTTCACCCGGGGCGCGTCCGCCCACAGCCCGTCCAGGTCGTAGAAGGCGCGCACCTCGCCGTTGAACAGGTGGGCCACGACGTCGTCGTAGTCCAGCAGCACCCACTGGCCCGTCTCCAGGCCTTCGGTGCTGATGGGGCGCAGGGGCTGCGCGCCCTGCTTGAGCTGCACCTGGACGTTCTCCGCCATGGCGCTCACCTGGCGGTCGCTCTCGCCGGAGGCGATGACGATGTAGTCCGCGTAGGACGTCATCCCGCGCATGTCGAGGATGACGACGTCCGAGGCCTTCTTGTCGAGCAGCAGGTCGCCGATGCGGCGCGCCAGCTCGCGCGCCTTCGGGTTCTCCGCGAGCTTGGGCGGCGGGGGCGGCGCCGGAGCGCGCGGCGCCTTCTTGCGCGCGGCGGCGGTCTTCGTGCGCGGCGGCGGACGGAGGCTGGACTTCGCCTTCTTCGCCGCCGTCTTCTTCCGCGCCGGAGCCCGGGTGACGCTCTTCGCCTTCGCCTTGGATTTGGATGCGGGGGTCTTCTTCTTCGTGGCCATGTTCCAACTACCCTAGCGCACCCTTGGCAACCTTCCAGCGCTCCTCTAATGGGTTCCGTCCATGAGCGACGCCCGCCTTGAACAGTTCAAGAAGATGGTGGTCCAGTTCCCCGACGCCCCCATGGCCTGGTTCTCCCTGGGGAAGCTGCACCTGGAGCGCAAGGAATACGCTGACGCCATCCAGAGCCTGGAGTCCGCTGTCCGTCTGGACCCGCACTATGCCGCCGCCCTCGTCTCCCTCGGGGACGCCTACGCGGGGGCCGGGCAGACGGACAAGGCGAAGGCGGTGCTCATCACGGCCCGCGACCACGCGCTCGCCCAGCAGCACCCCGGCCTGGCGGAAGAAATCGACGAGCGCATCTCCGAGCTGGGGTGAGCTGGGCTGAACCCCCCATGGGAGGGGTCCGCGCCTACTCCTGGTCGCGCCAGGTGAAGCCCACGCCGAACACCTGGCGCGTGTAGCTCAGGCTGTTGCGCGGCAGGTGCGTGCTCCACACGCCCCAGGACAGCTCCAGGTCCACCCGGGCGGAGACGGGCCGCGCCAGCTTCAGCGACAGGGAGTTCTGGCCCTCGTCCTCCTCCACCAGGATGATCTCCGGCGACAGGAAGATGCCGTCCGGGTAGCGCGACAGCCCCAGCGAGCCCTGCGCCAGCAGCGTCACCTTCCAGGGCAGCAGCACCCCGGCGCTGCCGGTGAGCCGGTGGCGCAGCGCCGTCTCGCCGAAGCTGTTGGAGCTGACCTCCTGGAAGGCATACGTGAGCGACAGCTTCACCGGCCCCCGGTACGTGTAGCCCGCGCCGGCCACCAGCCCTCCGTCCTGGCGCCGCCCCGGGGACCGGGTGACGCCGGGGAAGGGCCGGGCCTGGGTGCCATAGCCGCGGGAGCCCCACTCGCCAAACACGCTCAGTGAATGGCGCCGGTCCAGCCGGTAGCGCCCCAGCACCCCCACCTCCGGCCCGCCGAAGTCGGCCGTGTGGTCCGGGCGGTACACGAAGCGACGCGCGCCCAGCCGCACGCGCAGCGCCAGCCGCACGTCCGGGGCGTACTCGGCGAAGACGGTGGTGCCCAGGTCCGAGTACGCGCGGCTGCCGCCCCGCCGGTCCTTGACGTGGCCCTCCACGCCCACGCCCCACTCGGAGCCCAGCGCGAGCGAGCCCTCCAGCGCGCCCGCCTGCACCAGCGTGTCCTCGTTGGCGTAGTCCACGTACTTGCGGGCGCCCAGCTCGTAGCGCCCCACCACCTGCGCACGCTCGCCGGTGCCCCGGCCCTCCGCCGTGCCCAGCACGCTCAGCGCCAGGTCCGTGGCGGGCCCGCGGGTGACGCCATCGGAGAAGTCTCGCGGGGCGTTGCTGTCCACGAGCAGCCGGCCGGTGCCCTTGAGCGAGCCCTCCCACTCGGCCGCGCGCGCACCCCCGCCCCACAGGGTGGCGAGGAGGAGCAGGAGCGGGCGGAGGCGGCGGTCCAAGACGCGCGCACCATACTCCGGCCCGCCTGCACGCCCCATCCTCACGAAGCCCCTCCGGCCGGCGGTTTCCGGGGTGACAGCCCCCCGGCGCCAGCGGTCGGTGACGCCGCACCCGGGCGCCCGGTACATTGGGGCCATGTCTTCTGCGTCCCTGTTCGCGGTGGTGGCCAGCCTGGGGCTCGTCGCCTGTTCCCCGGCGTCCTTCACCACGGAGATCCAAGGGGAGACGACGGTGCCCGCGCACGCCTCCGGCGTACCCACCCTCCTCAATGCCTTTCCCGCCATCAGCAGCTTCGCGGCGCTGGACTTCAACCAGAACCAGGACTTCAGGAACCGCGACGTCACCAAGGACGAGGTGTCGCGCGTGCAGGTGAAGTCGCTGTCGCTCAAGGTGCTCAGCCCCAACGATCAAGGCTTCGACTTCCTGGACTCGCTGGAGGCCGTGGCCCGTGCGGGGGACCAGGAGGTGCGCTTCGCCGGCCGGGACGGCATCGCCAGGCTGGAGTTGGGCCCGCCCAACCCCACGCTGTCCCTCAAGGCGGACGGGGACATGGACCTGCGGCCCTACGTCGCCGCGCCCACCATGGCCATCATCCTGCGCGGCAACGGGCGCCTGCCGGAGAAGGAGGTGCGCCTGCAGGCCACGGTGGTGCTGGAGGTGGAGGGCGGCCTGCTCTAGCGCCAGCGCTCCCGTGTCACGGGGCCAGCGTCTTCGCCTTGCGCTCCAGCGCGCCCGCGCGCCCGTCCAGCTCGCGCGCCAGGGACTCCAGCTTCGCGGCCTCCTGCTCCAGGGACGTGAGGTCCTCTGGCCCGCCCGCGGCCAGCGCCTGGGCGCGCACCGGATCCACCTGGGGCCGCCGGTCGCTCGCGGTGACGGATGGCGCCACGATGCCGCCGGGCCGCGAAGGGTCATCCCCGGCCGTCGTCTCGCCGCCGCCAGGAGGGTCCGCGGTCATGGGGGGGCCGGCGTAGTCCGCCGACGAGTCTCCCGCGCTCAACCACGGCGTCCGGGAGCCGGAGCCGCGCTGCGTGGGCGCCACCTGGAGGCCCTGGTCGCCCGCGGAGCGCAGGCGCAGGCGGCGGTCCTGGTCGTCGAACATGGACTCCTCGCCGAGGAAGTCGTTCATGCGCCGGTCCAGGTCGCGCTCCTCGCGCACCTCCGTGATGCGCGCCTTCAGCGCCTGGAGCCGCTGGCGCACCTTGTCCTGGGTGTCGCGCAGCGCGTCCGCCTGGGCCAGCAGGTCCTCCGGATCATCCCCGCGCGCGGCCCCGTCCAGCGCCGGCACCTGGGACGCGGGCAGCGCCGCGCGCACGGCCTCCCGCTCGCCGCGCACCGACCGCATCTGCTCCAGCAGGCGCGCCCGCTCCGCCCGGTCCGTCGTCGCGTCCCAGGCCGAGCGCAGCCGCGTCAATTCCTGCGACAGCGCGCCGTGCAGCGCCAGGTGCGCGCGCTCCACCTCGCCCTCCGCGCCGGACACCGACTGGGCCAGCCCGGTGAGCTGCCCGCTCAACTCCTGCGAGCGGCGCAGCGCCGACTCCAGCTCCCCGCCCGGCGTGAGCTTCCCCTGGCGCTGGGCCTTGAGCGCTTCGATGCGCGCGGCCAGCCCGTTGAGCTCGTCGCGCAGCCCCTGCTGCTGGGTGCGCAGGGTGCGCACGTCGACGCGCGCCGTCTGGGCCTTCGAACGCGCCTGCTCCAGCCCGGACGCGGCCCCGGCGGGGGCGCCCAGCAACAGGCACGCGAGAAGGGCTAGGGCACGCAGCGTCATCGTGGGTCAACCTTCAGCAAGGCGGATGCCAGTCCCACCGTCCTACCCGGTTCCCTGCCCGGCCGGAAAGCCTCCTGGTTCCGGGCACCTGGCGGGCACGAGGTGGGCAGGGGTGGGGAAGCCGGGCGGTGGAAAAT
>NZ_RAWB01000692.1 GCF_003612055.1 Corallococcus llansteffanensis | reverse complement strand
CTCCTGCGCACGGCGCGCCGCCAGCCCACCGACACCACCCCCGTGTGGCTGATGCGGCAGGCGGGCCGCTACCTGCCCGAGTACCGCGCCATCCGCGGCAACATCGCGTTCCTGGACCTCTGCAAGAACCCGGACCTGGCCGCGGAAGTCACCGTGCAGCCCGTCACCCGGCTGGGCGTGGACGCGGCCATCATCTTCTCCGACATCCTCATCCCCGTGGAGGCCATGGGCATCCACCTGGAGCTCGGGGACAAGGGGCCGCACTTCCCCACCCCCCTGCGCACCGCCGCGGACATCGACAAGCTGGGCGTCCCGGACCCCGTCGAAGGCACCGGCTTCGTCGCCGAGGCCATCCGCCGCACGCGCAAGGCCCTCAACGACTCCGTGCCCGTCATCGGCTTCGCGGGCGCGCCCTTCACCCTGGCCGCGTACATGGTCGAGGGCGGCGGCTCCAAGAGCTACATCGTCATCAAGCGCCTGCTCTTCGAGCAGCCGGAGCTGGCGCACCGCCTCTTCCAGAAGCTCACCGACACCCTCATCCCGTACCTCAAGATGCAGGTGGAGGCCGGCGCCAGCATCGTGCAGATCTTCGACTCGTGGGGCGGTGAGCTGTCCCCCTACGACTTCGAGCGCTTCAGCCTGCCGTACCTCACCCGCATGGTGACGGAGCTCAAGGCCACCGGCGTGCCCGTCATCCTCTTCGGCACCAACATGACGCCGCACCTGCCGCTCTTGAAGCGCACCGGCGCGGACGTCATCGGCCTGGACTGGCGCGTGAACGTGGACGAGGGACGGCGCATCCTCGGGCCGGACGTCGCCACGCAGGGCAACCTGGACCCGCTGCACCTCTTCCTCCCCCGCGAGGAGCTGGATGCCCGCGTGAAGGACATCCTCGGCCGCGCGGGCCCCATCGGGCACATCTTCAACCTGGGCCACGGCATCCTGCCGCCCAGCGACCCGGACGCCGCGAAGTTCCTCGTGGACGCCGTGCACCGCCACGGCACCGCCCTCCGTCAGGGCGTCGCCCTTCGCTGAAGGAAGGTCTTTGTGGGCGGGCCCGTACCCCCGCCCGCCTGCCTGCCCGGCAGTTGACTCTTGAATCAATCCGGCATTGACGCGGCGCATCGTCGGTCGTTAGAAGCGCCTCACTCGTCGCACAGAGGGTGAGGCACACATGGCAAGCGAGAAGCGCAACGGCCACCGTCGGGTGGCCATCGTTCGCGGATTGCGGACGCCGTTCGCGAAGGCGGGCACCGTCTTCGCGGGACTGACGGCGCTGGACCTGGGCCGCATGGTGGTCCAGGAGCTGGTGCAGCGCACCGACCTGGATCCGAACGAAATCAACCAGGTCGTCTTCGGCCAGGTCATCCCCACGCTGACGGCGCCGTCCATCGCGCGCGAGGTGGTGCTGGCGGCGGGCCTGCCCAAGCGCATCGACGCCTTCACGGTGTCGCGCGCCTGCGCCACGTCCATCCAGGCGCTGGTGGCGGGGGCGAACGCCATCGCGCTGGGTGACGCGGACGTCATCATCGCGGGCGGCACCGAGTCCATGTCGGACGCGCCCATCTTCACGAGCCGCCCGCTGGCGCACGCGCTCATCGCGTCGTCCAAGGGCAAGAGCCTGCCGGACAAGCTCAAGCCCTTCCAGAAGCTCAAGGGCAAGGACCTGCTGCCCGTGCCCCCCGCCATCGCCGAGTACTCCACCGGCGAGACGATGGGCGAGAGCGCGGAGAAGATGGCCAAGGAGAACGGCATCAGCCGCGAGGAGCAGGACCTCATCGCCTTCAACTCGCACCAGAACGCGGCGAAGGCGTGGAAGGAAGGCCGCTTCGACGACGAGGTGATGCACGTCCTCGTGCCGCCCAAGTACGAGCAGTCCGCCACGAAGGACAACATCGTGCGCGAGGACACCAGCCTGGAGGCGCTCTCCAAGCTCAAGCCGGTGTTCGACCGCCGCTATGGCAGCGTCACCGCCGGCAACGCGTCCCCGCTCACGGACGGCGCCGCGGCGCTCATCCTGATGAGCGAGGAGAAGGCGAAGGCGCTGGGCTACGAGCCGCTGGGCTTCCTGCGCTCGCACGCGTTCGCGGCCACGGACCCCGGCGACCAGCTCCTCCAGGGCCCGGCGTACGCGGCGCCCGTGGCGCTCAAGCGCGCGGGGATGAAGCTCTCGGACATCGACCTCGTGGAGATGCACGAGGCCTTCGCCGCGCAGGTGGCGAGCAACATCCAAGCGCTGGCGTCGAAGGAGTTCGCGAAGAAGGCGGGCTTCAGCGGTCCGGTGGGCGAGGTGGACCGCTCGCGGCTGAACGTGACGGGCGGCTCCATCTCCATTGGCCATCCGTTTGGCGCCACCGGGGCGCGCATCGTCACGCAGGCCCTGAACGAGCTGAAGCGTCGGAACAAGAACACGGTGCTGTGCACCGTCTGCGCCGCGGGCGGACTGGGCGCCGCGGTCATCCTGGAGCGTGCGTGATGGCGACCAAGCATGAAGAGGTCGAGGCGAAGCAGGGCTTGAGCTACGACGTCACGGACGGCGTCGCGGTCATCACCGTGGACCAGCCGGGCGCGCCGGTGAACACGCTGTCCCCGGAAGTGGGCACCGCGTTCACCCAGCTCCTGGAGCAGGCGGAGCGGGCCCTGGACGTGAAGGCCGTGGTGTTCATCTCCGGCAAGAAGGACAACTTCGTCGCTGGCGCGAACATCGACTTCCTCCAGACCATCAAGTCCGCGGATGAAGTCGTGGCCATCAGCCGCACGGCGCACGCGCAGTTCGACCGGCTGGAAGCCTTCCCCAAGCCCGTGGTCGCGGCCATCCACGGCGCGTGCCTGGGCGGCGGCCTGGAGTGGGCGCTCGCGTGCCACTACCGCATCGCCACCGACAGCCCCAAGACGAGCCTGGGCCTGCCGGAGACGCAGCTGGGCCTCATCCCCGGCGCGGGCGGCACGCAGCGGCTGCCCGCGCTCATCGGCGCGCAGGCGGCGTTGGACCTCATCCTCACCGGCAAGAACGTGAAGGCGTCCAAGGCGAAGAAGCTGGGCGTCGTGGACGAGGTCGTCCCCGTGCCCATGCTGAAGGCGCTCGCGGTGCGGCGCGCGGCGGAGCTGGCGGAGGGCACGCTCAAGGTGGAGCGCGCGCACCAGGGCTTCAAGGCGGTGGCACAGAGCGGCAAGACGAAGGGCCTGGCGGGCTTCTTCCAGGGCCTCATCAGCAAGGACCTGTGGGCGGAGGCCGCGCTGGAGGACAACCCGATTGGCCGCAAGGTGCTCTTCGACCAGGCGAAGAAGGCGCTCCTGAAGAAGACGCGCGGCAAGTACCCCGCGCAGGAGAAGGCGCTGCAAGTGATTCGCGTGGGCCTGGAGTCCGGGCGCAAGGCGGGCCTGGAGGCCGAGGCGAAGGCGTTCGGTGAGCTGGTGTTCACGGACGTGTCGCGGCGGCTGGTGGAGATCTTCTTCGCCACGACGGCGCTGAAGAAGGAGAACGGCACCGCCAACCCCAGCGTGAAGCCGCGCGAGGTGAAGAAGGTGGGCGTGCTGGGCGGCGGCCTGATGGGCGGCGGCATCGCCTACGTGGCGGGCGTGCTCCAGGGCGTGCCGGTGCGCGTGAAGGACCGGGACGACGCGGGCGCGGGCCGCGCGCTCAAGCAGGTGCAGACCGTGCTGGACGAGCGCGTGAAGCGCCGCTCGCTCACCCACCGCGAGGCGTCCGCGAAGCTGTCGAACATCACCGCGGCCACGGACTACAGCGGCTTCAAGTCGGTGGACCTGGTCATCGAGGCGGTGTTCGAGGACCTGAAGCTCAAGCACCAGGTCATCGCGGAGGTGGAGGCCGTCACCGGCGCGGACACCATCTTCGCGTCCAACACCTCCAGCCTCCCCATTGGCGAGCTGGCGAAGGGCAGCAAGCGGCCCTCGCAAGTGATTGGGATGCATTACTTCAGCCCGGTCCACAAGATGCCGCTGCTGGAGATCATCACCCACCCGGGCACCGCGGAGTGGGTGACGGCCACCTGCGTGGACGTGGGCCGCAAGCAGGGCAAGACGGTCATCGTCGTCAACGACGGGCCGGGCTTCTACACGTCGCGCGTGCTGGCGCCGTACATGAACGAGGCGGCGTACCTGCTGGCGGAAGGGGCGGACATCGTCCAGCTGGACAAGGCGCTCGTGGACTTCGGCTTCCCGGTGGGGCCCATCACCCTGCTGGACGAGGTGGGCATCGACGTGGCCCAGAAGGTGGGGCCCATCATGGAGGCCGCGTTCGGCAAGCGGATGGCCGCGCCCAAGGCGCTGGAGGGTGTGGTGTCCGAGGGCCGGCTGGGTCGCAAGACGCAGAAGGGCTTCTACCTGTACGAGAACGGGAAGAAGCAGGACGTGGACCCCGCCGTCTACCTGCTCCTGCCGCACGGCAAGGACCGCAAGACGATGGACCCCACGGAGATGGCGGAGCGCTGCGCGCTGCAGATGGTGAACGAGGCCATCCGCTGCCTGGGCGAGGGCATCCTGCGAAGCCCCCGCGACGGCGACGTGGGCGCCATCTTCGGCCTGGGCTTCCCGCCGTTCCTGGGCGGCCCGCTGCGCTACGCGGACAGCCTGGGTCCGGCCAACCTGCTGCGCAAGCTGGAGCACTACCAGGACAAGTACGGCGAGCGCTTCACGCCCGCGCCCCTGCTGCTGGAGAAGGTGAAGGCCGGCAAGGGCTTCTACGAGGCCTGAGGTCGTGACGGGCC
>NZ_RAWB01000691.1 GCF_003612055.1 Corallococcus llansteffanensis | reverse complement strand
GCGCAGGCGTTCTTCGGGAGCGCGGAGAAGGCGGCGATGATGGGGTCGCCCATCCGCAGGGCCTCTTCGATGGGCTCGCGGTTGCCGGGGGCGCACCACGACTGCCATTGCGCGTCCTTGAGGCGCGTGTGGTGCTCCAGGTTCTTGCTCATCATCTTGAGCAACCAGCGCAGGCCGGTGTCCACGAAGATGGGCTTCTTGGGGCCGGGGGGGCCGAAGAAGTCCCAGTTCTCCGTGAGGCTGCGCGACAGGGAGCGAAAGAGGACGGGCAGCGCCTTCATCCCGTCCGTCACGAAGTGACCGAAGAGGTAGGGCCCCAGCAGGCGCACGTCGCGCACGCCCTGGCGCAGGAGCGCTTCAGCGGCGCGGGCCGCGTCCTGGTAGGCGCCCTTGGCGACGAGGGCGGTGATGGCCTCCAGGCGCTGATCCGGCCCCTCCGTCTCGTCGATGGGCACGGGCGTGCCGGTGAAGGGGGCGTCGAGCAGCGAGAAGTCGACGGCTTCGAGTGCCAGCGCCGCGTCACCCATCGATGGCCACCACCTGCCCGGGGGAGACGACCTGGATGACGCCGCCGTAGCTGCACATCAGCTTGGAGTTGCTCTCCAGCGCCGGCATGTTGCCGATGAGGACCTTGGGGCAGCCGGGCGCCCAGGGCGCCGCGGTGGCGGGGATGCAGGGCATGGGGGTGAGGACGCCCAGGGCCGCCGCGGTCGCCGCCGCCACCATGGGGTTCGCCATGGACGAGCACACGCCGAAAGGCAGCACGTTCATGAACGGCTTGTTGTCCATGATGTTCGCCGCGGGCGTCGTCGCGAGCACCTTGTTCGCCGGCAGCACCATCAGCGACGAGGGGGCGACCCCGAAGCTGCATTGCAGCATCGCTCCCATCACGACCTGGACACCCATGTCCTGCCCCTTTCGGCTCAGCGTGTTCCCGGCGGGCCATCTTCGCCCGAAGGGCCTGTTCTTTCCAGCAGACGACCCCGAAGGGCGGTGAGGGCCTGGAACAGCGGGTCCGTCGCCTTGCGGTGCAGCGCGCCGGTGAAGAACTGCGAGGCGCACCATGCGTCATCCACCGCGCCCTTCTTCCGGTGCGGAAAGAGCGGGAAGAACTCGATCCGGTCGGGGAGGAAGTCCCCACCGAGCATCATTTCGATGCGCCGCTCGATCTCCTGCTCGCTCGACGGGGGGGCGGGCTCGCTGCCGGTGAAGGCCAGGAGGATGAAGCGCGAGTGGCTGGCGAGCCCCCCGGTGGACACCGGCACCACGCTGGTCCCGACGAGGAAGGGCAGGCCCTCCAGCACGTCGGTGACCTCCTTCGACGGGTAGGGCCGGCCGTCATGCCGGAAGCCCATCGTGCCGCCGTAGTGGTAGCGCGAGCGGATCCGCGCGAGCAGGACGTGGCCCGGAGGGCGGCCCTTGTCCGGCAGCAGCGTGAAGATGCCCACGTCCGTCGGGGCGCCCTGCCCGCTCGTGTTCGGATCCTTCAGGGTCCACCGGCGGCCCGGCACGGGGAAGACGTCCGTGTGCACGTCCGCGTGCGGATCATTCACCCCGCGCGACGACACGAGCACCGCGCCGCCGGCCGCCGCGTCGATGAGGACGTTGGACGAGGGCACGGCCTGGAGGCCGCACTGCTTCACCCAAGCGCGCCACGCCTGGGCGTCGTAGGGCTCCTCGGGGTTGCGGAACCAGTGCAGCACGTTGCGCATCGCGCCGGTGCGGTGGCGAATCAGCAGGTCGCGCAGCCGGGGCGTCACGCCCAGGGCGCGCAGCGGGTGCTCCAGGAGGGGCGCCGGGTTGTGCTCCAGGTCCGCCAGCTCCAGGTGCAGGTAGGTGGCGCCCCGCAGCAGCGTGGTGAAGAGGAGCGCCGGCTGGTGCTGGAGCACCGGGAAGTCCGGCGCCGCGAGGAGGTCCCCCGGCGCGAGGCCGAAGGTGAGCATCCCGTCCCCCAGCGCGCCCTTCCACGCGTTCTCCGCGGTGAGGGGCACGAGCGAGTGCGGCGGATCCACCAGCGGCGAGAACAGCAGCCCCACCACGTCCGCGGGCTTGTACGTGTGCGACGTGAAGCCGGGCGCTCCCCCTCCCCTGCTCTTGAGCAGGAGCTTCTCGTGGCCCTTCAGGAGCGGGAGCTGGTGCGGCTCCGCGGCGATGAAGTCCGGCGTCAGGGCCTCCAGCCGCGTGGCCATGGCACGCGGGCCCAGGGGCGGCAGGAGCGTGAAGCAGCCGCCCAGCCGCAGCGTGGCGAGCAGCGACACCAGCAGCTCCTGCCCCACGCCGTGGACGAGGCACACCTTCGCGCCCGGGACGACGCCCTGCTCCGCCCATTCGCTGGCGCGGCGCGCGGCCAGGTCGTGCAGCGCGCGGTAGCCCACCGTCTGCCAGCCCTGGAGGCGCGCGTAGGAGCGGAACGCGGGGCGCTCCAGGCCGACGTGGCGCACCACCAGGTCGTGGAAGAAGTCGTACTGCTGGCCCGGGCGGCTCTTGGGGGGCGGCACGCCCTTGCCCGCGTGGGCCTCCGCGAGCGCGGCGGCGAACCCTTCCGGATCCTCCCAGCTCTCCTGCCACCACTGCGGCGCGCCCGTGTCCGACGCGAAGCCCGCGTCCAGCTGCCGGAGGATGTCCTTCACGTCGAAAGGCATGGGGGGTTCTAGCGCGAGGGAAAGTCGAAGCCGACCTTCACCATGAAGCGGACCTTGGAGCGCATGGCGCCGCCCTCCGGGGCGTGGCCACTGGTGCCGGACGAGCCCTGGGGCCGCGACTCCCCGCGCCGGAGCGGCTGCTGGGACGCGCGCTCGATGGCGGTGGGGACGACGGCGCGCACCAGCGGGTGGCGGGCCTGCAGCGGGGGCACGTGCATGTCCACGTCGCGGCCGAAGAGCCACGCGCCGCAGCGCCAGAGGACGTCATGGCGCCGGGTGAGCAGCGTCCAGAAGCGGTCGCGTGTCTCCGTGGCCTCGAAGAGCAGCGGCGAGGCTTCGTGCCCGCGCGCGTCACCGGGGGCCGCGAGCAGGGCGCGCAGCTGCTCCGCGACGCGCTCCACCTCGTTCACGTCCTCGGGCGTCACGGGCGAGCGGCCGGTGAGCTTCGCCTCGTGGCGCCGGAACAGCGCGACGAGCCCCAGGCAGTCACCCACGACGTCGCGGTGGCCGTCGCTGCGGCTGGCCTCCACCTCGGAGGCGTCGAGGAAGGCGGCCTCCGCGAGCGCCTCCGCCGTCTTGAGCAGCTTGCGGCGCAGGTGCTGGGCGCGCTCGAAGAGGCCACCGAAGGCGCTGGCCCGCATGTCGCGCTGCACCTGGAGCGCGGCGAAGGCGAGCCCCTGCGCGAGCAGCGGCAGGCCGCGCAGCTCCTCCACGTTCACGCCCGGCAGCGTGGCCAGCTCCGCGTCGCGGGTCAGCACGCTGTCGACGCCGCGCTTCGTGTTGTGGAAGGCGAGCGCGATGTTGGAGCGGCACTCCTCCACGGCGCCTTCGAGCGCGCGGGCCGGAGCGAGGAACACGTCATAGCCGGGCTGCGAGCCGAGGGCTTCCAGCTCGGCGATGTCGTCGGGCCCCAATCCCGCTATCGCGTGCGGCGCCCCGCCCTGGCCTCCAGCCATGTCCGTGAGGATAGCGGGCACCCCTGGAGGCCACAACCCGGTGACGTCACGGGTGGGCCGCGTGCCTGCCGACCTCAGACGAGGATGAGGTCGTCGTCGTCGTCCGCCAGGGCGAGGTCGGACGCGTCCTCGGGGGTGCCCAGGACGCGCTCGGTGCGGCGCAGGCGTTCGTCGCTCAGGTCCGACATGAGCATCAGGACCTGCGGGTGGCTGGAGATGAGCGAGTCGAAGTCCTCGCGCGGCAGGCGCAGCAGCGTGGTGTGACGCGACGCCTCCACCGTGGCCGTGGCCGGCGTCTTCTGGAGCAGGGAGATCTCTCCGAAGAGCTCCCCTTCCTTCAGGCGCGACAGCACGTGCCCGTTCTTGTGCACCTCCACCTCGCCGGAGAGGACGACGTAGAGGCCGTCGGTGGGGTCGCCGTCGCGGATGATGACGTCACCGCGCTCCACGTCGCGCGCGCGGAAGCGCTCCACCAGTCCGCGCCGGTCCTTGCGGTTGAAGGGGCGGAACAGCGCGGAGCCGTTCATCACGTTGGTGAGCAGGCGCTCGCGGCAGAACTTCTTGAGGGCCTGGGCCACGGGCGGGTGGCTGTGCGACAGCGCGGCCAGCACCGACGCGGAGATCTCCAGCACCTGCGTGTCGTCGGACGCGGACTCCACGGACGCGGCGCGCGGGGCTCCGGACAAGAGCGCCATCTCCCCGAAGAACGCCCCACCCTCCAGCGTGGCCAGGTCCTGACGGTGGCCGTTGTCCTCGCGGTAGACGCGCACGCTGCCTTCGCAGATGACGTAGAAGGCCTCGCCGTGGCTGCCCTGCGACAGGATGCGCTCGCCGGGTCCGAAGCGGCGCAGCGGGCAGCGCTCGAAGAGCTGGATGAACGCGTCGCGCGGCAGGTCGGAGAAGAGCGGGATGGACGGCAGCGCGTCCCAGGTGCCGGTGGCGGCCTCCGCTTCCTCGGTCAGCTCGTAGATGGGTTCCTCTTCCGCCGATCCATCCTCGAGGCCGCGCTGGGCCGCGAGCTCCACCGCGTGCAGCAGCGAGTCCGCTTCAATCTCCAGCTCCGTGAAGCTGGAGACGCTCAGGGACGCGCGCCAGGGCTCCGGGGAACCGGCGGTGGTGGGGACGACCGAGG
>NZ_RAWB01000690.1 GCF_003612055.1 Corallococcus llansteffanensis | reverse complement strand
GGCATGCGCCTGGTGAACACGGTGGGGCGCGGGGTGGGGAAGCTCGTGGATGACGTCTATGACCGTGACGACGCCAACAAGGCCGACCAGGCGGCCAAGGACCTCGAACGCCTGAAGGACAAGGCCGCGGTCGACAAGATCAACAAGAACACCCCCAAGGGTGCTCCCAAGATCGTGAAGTGAGCCATGCCCATCCGACCGGATCCGGTTCGCAAGGGCGAGAAGGCTGTCCTCTGTATCAACTGCCCGGAGGTCATGCTCACCATGCAGCTCAGCCGATTCCAGCTCAAGCCCGAGAAGGGCTTTGGCAATCAAGAGGTCCTGACCATGCTGACGGCGATCTGCCCTGATTGTGGATACATGGAGTTGTACAAGGAAGGGCTCCTCTTCCAGGCCACCACGGAAGGGGCAGGTGGCAAATGACGCGGGTCATCCTCGGGCCGCAGGAGAAGGTCCAGAAGCAATGTCTGGTTTCAACGCGCCGGGCGGATGACACGCTCTACGGCATCTTCCTGGGGACGCTGACGACGAAGCGGGTCTTCGCCGAGGACGAGCTGGGGACCTTGATCTTCAACTTCTACATCAAGGACATCGACCGGGCGGAGATCCGCAAGAGCTTCTGGAAGGGCGCGGGCGTCCGGCTCATCCTGCGCAGCGGCAATGACTTCGTCTTCAAGCTCATGAAGGACGCCATCTACGAGGACGCGGTCGCGGCGCAGATCTGGGTGAACAGCATCAACCAGGTGTTGCTGGTCCTCCGGAACCAGGCCGTGCCGCCCCCGTCCTGACGTCGGACCCCCTGAACCGGGCCGTGGCGTCCGCGCCACGGTCCGGAAGCGCAGGGGCTCACAGCCGCGTGAGGAAGCGCTCCGCGAAGAGGTACGCGTCCCCCGGCCACCGGGCGGAGACGTAGCGGCCATCCTCCACCACGAAGGCCGGGGTGTGGTCCGTCGCGGTGCCGCGCTTCGCGACGACGCGGGGGCCGCGCTCGAAGTGGGTGGCTTCCGCGAGGGCGGCCACCACCTCCTCCTCCACGTAGGCGGGATAGGTGCGGTAGTAGCGCCCCAGCTTCCAGGCCGTGAGCAGGTACGCGGAGCGCTCCATGTACTTGGGCAGGCAGGTGGTGCGCGTGCCGTGCAGCACGCTCTTGCCGGTGGCGGGGTCCTTCGTCCGCGCGAGCACCAGCACGCCGTGACAGATGGCCGCGACGGGCCGCTGAAGCGCCCAGAACGCCGCCACCTTCGCCTGGAGCGCCTGACTGCCCAGGTACTGCCGCATGCCCGGCGCATGGCCTCCGGGGAGCAGCAGCGCGTCGAAGTCCTCCGGCACCACCGCGTCCCAGGTCAGTGGCTTCTGGAAGCCCTCGGTGAGGGTGAGGTCGCCGTAGAAGCGCCGGGGCTCCGGATCCGCGCCCAGCTTTCCGAAGAGCACGCCCGTGAGCAGCAGCGGATCCGCCGCGGGCATGTGGCCCTGCTCCGTGGCGAACACCACCTCGTGGCCCGCGTCGGTGAGCTTGCGCCACGGCACCGCGACCTCGGTGACGTCGAAGTCGCGGTCGGGCAGCGGGACGAGGACGCGGCGGGCAGGGGACATGCGGTCAGTCTTTCCGCACGCCCGGGTCCTGACAAGCCGCGTCCCCCTCACGGCCTCAGTGGACGCGGCCCGCGGGCAGGTTGGAGCGCGGCGGGAAGCCCGGGACGGCGGCCCTGCGCGCGCCCTCCTTGCGTGAGGCCGCCAGCTGGGCGGGCGGCTCGCCGCACACCATCGCGCGCAGGTCGTCCTGGCGGCGCCCCAGGTCGTTGAAGACGTGGGGCGGTCCCGCGCCCGTGGGATCCGGCATGGGGGACGCGTTCGTGAGGAAGGGGGACAGGAAGGACGGCTGGCCCGTGGAGCGCGGTCCGACGTGGAGGAAGAACGTGTCGGTCTCCCCCGCGTGGCAGCCGTTGCACGTGTTCACCGAGAACTGGTGGCGCGCTTCGGGATTCACGCCGGGAGCATCGTAGAGGAAGCCGAAGGGCGTGAGCGCCGAACCCGCCTGGAACACCTGGCCGTTGAAGATGGGGGGCAGGGTGTGCGTCCCCGCCAGGATGGCGGCCTCGTTCTGCTGGATGTAGTTCGCGAGCATCGGGGAGCCGCTGAGGAAGAACTCGGGCGTGAGCGCCACCGCCGCCGGAGCAAGGCCGGTGGGTCCGAGGTGGAACTCGCGCAGCTCCCACTCGAAGTCGAGCGCGTTCTCGTTGGTGCGCACCTGGCTGATGGCGCTGCCGAGGAAGCGGTCCGGTGCCACGAAGGCCTTGGTGAAGCGGTCCGTCACGGCCTGGAGCTTCGCGTTGTAGCCCGGGCTGCCCACGCCCACGCGCCCCAGCTCATGCCAGTCCCGCGCCCAGCGCTGGAGCTCTTCCGACGTGCCACCCGGGAGCACGTACTCCAGGATGACGGTGAACGGCGCGGGATTGCCGGATGGATCGAGCACGCCGAACACGAAGCGGCCCTCGCCCGCGACCACCCCCTCCTGTCGCAGGTCCATGCGGTTGACGATGGCGAGCAACCGGAACGGCGCGGTGTTGAAGTCCAGTGGCTGGCTCGAGCCGCCGCTGCGCGCCTCCCAGGCGTTCGTCACCAGATTGCGGATGTTGGGCCGGGGCGGGATGACGGACGCTGCGATGAACTGGGGCTGCTCCCAGGTCCGCAGCCAGGTGCGCACCAGCGCGGACGGGTCCGCGCCGCCGTTCATCTCGCGCAGCAGCGTGCCGAAGGTCCAGGCCCCGCTCCCGGTGGTCCGCGTGGGGTCCTCCACCACGGACAGGTCGGTGATGAGCAGCTCTTCGAACGGCTCCACCTGACACGTCAGCGGGTCGCAGGCGGTGGCGGACTCGCAGCCGTTGGTCGCGCTCCCATCACAGTCGAAAGTGCCCACCGCGCAGCCCAGGCCGCAGGTGCCCGCGCCGCAGACGGCGTTGGCGGAGGCGGCCCCGCCGCACGTCGTGCCACAGGCGCCGCAGTTCGCCTCGTCGCTCAGCAGGTTCGCTTCGCAGCCGTTCGCCGGGTTGCCATCACAGTCCGCGGTGCCCATCCCACAGCCCGGCTGGAAGGACGCGCAGGCGGAGCGATTGCCCGCCGCGTCGCGGGCCGCGCCGAAGAGCTGCACGTTGAGCTGGGCGGGCACCAGGGGCATCTGGGCGATGCCGTTCGTCCCCGCGGTGACTTCGGGCGTCGAAGGTGACGGCATGGTGCAGGCGGCGTCCGCGAACAGCGCCATCCGGGCGCCGGGCTCGGTCTGGACCCGCACCGCCGCGACGAACGGCGACACCGTGAAGGGAATGACTCCGGGAAGGAACGTGGGCAGCGCGGGGGCCAGGCTGTCATTCACATACGTGGCGGCCGCGGAGCAGACGGAGGGGTTGCCCGCCGCGTCCACGGCCCGCACGGAGAAGGTCGCGGAGGCATTGGCGGCGACCGTGCGGGCGAACGAGAAGGCCCCTGTGGAGGCGTGCGCGCTGACGGTGGCGAGCGGCGTGCCCACGCAGCCCGCGGCCGCGAAGAGGCGCACGGTGGCGGCGGCCTCCGCCGTGCCGGTCAGCGAGGGCTGCGTGCTGGAGCCAGGGGACACGGGGCTGAAGCCCGTGAGCGCCGGCGCGGCGGGGGCGACGCTGTCATGCCGGTAGAGCGGGGCATTGGAGCACGTGGACGTGTTGCCCGCCGCGTCGGTGGCGGTGCTGCTGAAGAAGACCTGCGTGTTGGCCGCGACGGAGACCGCCCGCGAGAAGGTGCCATTGGCGGCCGCCGTCAGGGTGGCGAGCGGCGTGCCCTGGCAGGACGACCCCGCGAAGAGGCGCACGCTGGCGTTGGCTTCCGCCGTGCCGGACAGCAGGGGCTGCGTGTTATTGGACGGGGAGACGGGCGTGAACCCCGTGAGCGTCGGCGGCGAGGGCGCGAGGCTGTCGTGCTGGTAGGTGATGCCCGGCGAGCACGCGGAGACATTGTTCGCGGCGTCCGTGGCGGTGGCGGTGAAGGTGACGGTGGTGTTGGAGGCCAGGGAGAACGTCGAGGAGAAGCTGCCATCCGTCGCGGCCGTCACGGTGGACAGCGGCGTGCCCTGGCAGGACGTCCCCAGGAAGAGCTTCACGGTGGCTCCCGCCTCCGTCGTCCCGGCGAGCACGGGGTGCGTGTTGGTGTTCGACGGCGACGTGGGTGTGAAGCCCGTCAGCACCGGGACCGCGGGCGGAACCACGTCCGTCTGGCATTGGAGGAGTTCGAGCCGGCCCATGGAGATGACCTCGATGCCCGTGCGGCTGTCGTTGTCCTCCGTGACGTTCAGTTTGTATTTGACGTAGGCGCCCGGGGAGGCGACCAGGTACTCGCGCCGCTCGAAGCCCGCCCAGTTGATTTCGTTGGCGCGCGTATCCACGACCACCCACGCGGTGCCATTCCAGCCCTGGAGGGTGAAGGTCCGGGGGGCGCGGGAAGTGATGCTGCCGTTGGCGTAGTTGATGGCGTAGTGGGTGACCGTCTTCGGGCCATCCGCCCATTCATAGGCAAGCCAGGCGGGGATGGTGCCCAGGCTGGAGATCCACATCGTGCTGTTGGTGTGGTCGAAGGCTCCCCAGGCCTCGTAGGTGCCGCCGTAGGCGCCGGAGCGGGTCACCGTGCCGGAGGGAAGGGTGGCGCTGGTCATCTGGGGGACGAGGCTGTTTGTACAGGCGAGTCCCTGTTCGCCGGTGCGTGTCTCGGGGGGGAGG
>NZ_RAWB01000068.1 GCF_003612055.1 Corallococcus llansteffanensis | reverse complement strand
TCCCCCAAGTCCGCCGCCCCCCAGTCGGGCGCCGCCCCCGAGCTTCGCCTGTTGGATCGGCGCGCGTTCGTGGGCTTTCCGGCCTTGGAGGTGCAGCCCGGGCTGCGCATCTCCGACTTCGCGCTCCAGATTCCGGACGTCAGCTTCCCGTTCAACGTCAGCGCGGGCGCCACGCGCTACCAGCGCAAGAAGCTGCTCTTCGGCTTCCTGGAGCTGTCGGTCGACGCGGACCTCATCACGCGCAAGGTGGCGGAGCTGGCCGGGCGGCTGGCCGGTGTGGAGGAACTGCGGCTGCACTTCCGCCCCGGCTACCTGGAAGGCCAGGGGCGGCTGCCCGCGCCGGAGCGCACGCCGTTCACGTTCAAGATCGCCTTCGACGCGGACGGGGACCGGCTGGCCGTCTACGTCTACGACGTGCGCCTGTATGGCTTCTCCGCCACGCCGTCGGTGCAGTTGCCGGGGCTGCTGTCCGAGGCCGTGGGCGCGCTGGGGCTGCTGCCGGACGTGAAGGTGCGCGGCGCCACCGGCTTCTCCACCCGCGTGCTGCCCGCCCTGTGCGAGCGCGCCGCGCTGAGCCGGGGCTACAAGGTGCCCACGCTGGACACCGCGCGCCTGTCCGCCGCGGAGGTCTCCAGCACCGGCCTGCGGCTGCGCTTCGCCGCCGGAGGGCTGCCGCCGCCCGCCGCGCCGGACGAGGAGCTGATGCTGGCGCTGGAGGGCGCGCGGGCCTTCGCGGACGCGGAAGGACTCGTCGCGCAGGGGCGGCTCGCCGAGGCCCGGCAGGCCTACCTCCAGGCCGGGGACGCGCAGGACGCACACCCCTTCGCGGCTGAACGCCTGCTGGCGCTGCTGGTGGCGGATCCGCAGGCGCACGATCTGGCCCTGGACGTGGCGGCCACGCTCCTGCGTCGTCGTGACCGCAGCCCCGCGGCGCTGTGGGGCGAGGCCGTGGTGCGCGAGCGCCGGGGCGAGGGTGCCCGCGCGGCGGAGCGCTACCTGGCGCTGTGCGCGCTGGCCCGCCGCACGTCGGAAGAGGCCGCCGCGTTCTTCGCCGCCGAGGCCGCCGCGCGCTCCTCGCGCGACACCGCGCCCCAGGTGGCGGTGAAGGCGCTGCACGAGTTGCTGGGCCTCAAGCCGGACCACCTGCCGTCGCTCAAGGCCCTGGCGCGCGCGTCGGATCAGGCGCGGGACCGGGCGGGCGCGGTGCGGGCGTACCGGCGGCTCGCGGCCCTGGCGCGCGACCCGCTGGAGGCCGCGGACGCGCACGTGCACCTGGCCCGGCTGTGCGCGCAGACGGAGGACGACATCGCGGGGGCGCGGCTGCACTGCGAGGCCGCGCTGCGCCTGTCGCCGGATCAACCGGATGCGCTGCTGCTGCTGGGCGAGCTGTGCCACCGCGGCGGCGAGCACCTGCGCGCGCTGAAGGCGCTGGACCGGCTGCGCGAAGTGTCCATGGCACGCCATGAGCTGGACCGCGTGGGACAGGCGGACCTGCTCGCGGGCCGGGTGTGGGAAGAGGGCCTGAAGCAGCCGGAGAACGCGCTGCTGCGCTACCGCGAGGCGGTGTCGCTGCTGCCCGGAGAGCCCGAGCCGCTGTTCGCCTCCGCGCGCGTGGCCGAGGGGCTGGGGCGTCTGCAGGAGGCCCTGAGCGGCTACCAGCAGGCGCTGGAGCTGGCGGGTCCGGCACCGCGCTCGGAGGGCATCCGTCACGCCGCGCACGAGAGCCACCACGCGCTGGCGCGGCTGTCGCGCACGAAGCTGGGCGACCCGGCACGGGCTCGCGAGCACCTGGAGGCCGCGCTCGCGTTGGATCCGCGTGACGCGGTGGCGCTGGACGAGCTGATCCCGTACTTCCGCGTCACCGGCCGCTCGCAGGAGCTGGCCGAGGCGCTGGAGAAGGCCGCCGCCCTCAAGGAGGAGCCGAAGGCTCGCGCGGCGCTGTGGGCCGAGGCGGGCGAGCTGTACCGGGGCAAGCTCCAGCAGGCGGACAAGGCCGACAAGCTGCTCACGCTCGCGTTGGAGGCGGATGGCGACCACCGCCCCGCGCTGGAGTCGCTGCTCGCGCTGGCCGAGGCCCGTCGCGATGGCGCGCAGCTCACCCGCTGCCTCGCGGCGCTGGCGCGGCTGACGCAGGAGCCGAAGGAGCGCGCGCAGAAGTACCGCCGCCTCGCGGTGGCCGCGCGCGACCTGGCCTTCGACCTGGACCTCGCCGTGCACGCGTTGCAGGAGGTGCTGCGCGCGGAGCCGGATGACCTGCCCGCGCTGGGCGAGCTGTGCGCCCTTCAGCGCAAGCGCGCGGACCTGGCGGGGCTGGCGACCGCGCTGGAGGCCCGCGCGCGCGTGGCCGAGGCGCAGGGCGACAAGCGACTGGCGGCGGCGGCGCTGCGTGAACTCGCGGGCGTGCTGGAGGCGCGGCTGGGGCGGGTGGGCGACGCGCTGGTGGCGCTGGAGAAGGCGGCGCGGCTGGCCCCCGACGCGGCGGTGCTGCTGGACCTGGCGGACCTGAGCCTGCGCTGCGAGCGGCCGGAACATGCTCGGCGCGCGCTGGAGTCGCTGCTGGCCATGCTGCCGCGCACCGCGGCGCCGGAGAAGCTGGCGGACGTGCGCGCGCGGCTGGGCCGGGCGTGCGAGCTGCTGGGGGACCGCGAGGGCGCCATCGCCGCCTATGCGCAGGCCTTCCCGCTGCGCCGGCTGGACGACGTGCTCGCCACGCGGCTGGAGGCCCTCTACACGGAGGCCGGTGAGACGCAGGCGCTGGCGGAGCTGTGGGCCACGCGCGCGCAGGCGCTCGCGGGCGCTGACCGGGCGGAAGAGGCCGCGCCGCTGTTCCTCCAGAGCGCGCGTGCCCTGCTGGAGCGCGGGGAGAAGTCCGCCGCGCTGATGCGCCTGGCCTCCGCGCTGGAGGCGAGCCCGGAAGGGCCGCTGGCCGCCGAGGTGCTGGAGGCGCTGGCCGAGCTGGAGCTGGAGCGCGGCGAGAAGCTGGAGGCGGCGCGGCTGTACGCGCGGCGGGCCTCGCTGGTGCCGGACGCGCGAGCCGGCGCGAAGCTGCTCTTCCGCGCGTCGCTGCTGGCCGCGGGCACGAGCCGCGAGGAGGCCTTCCTCGCCGACGCGCTGGAGCGCGATGCGACCTTCGCCCCCGCGCGCATCCGCCGGGGCGAGCTGCGGCTGACGACGGATGCCCGCGCCGCGCTGGAGGACTTCGAGGCGGTGCTGGCCCTGCCGCCCGCCGACGCGGATGCACCGCGCGAGGCGGAGCGCGTGGCCCTCACGCGCAAGGCCGCCACCGCCGCCGTGCGCGCGAACCGCACGGACGCGGCCCGCCGCCTGCTCGCGGAGTTCTGCGCGCGGACGCCGGAGGACCTGGACGCGCGGCTGGAGCTGGCCGCGCTGCACCGCAAGGCCGGGGCGCGCGAGGCCCTGGCGGACCTGCTGGTGGAGCTGTGGCCGCGCCTCGCGGGAGACGCCCGCCGTCAGGCCCGCCGCGAGCTGGCCGAGCTGTGTCTGTCATTGGGCCGGGCGAGCGCCGCGGCGGACTCGCTGCGCAGCCTGCTGGCGGAGGAGTCGCAGGACGCGTGGGCGGCGCAGGCGCTGCTGGAGCTCCTGCCCCCGCCCGGGACGGGCACCGCGGAGGAAGAGGCCGAGCGGCTGGAGCTGCTGGGCACGCTGGTGTCCGCCGCGTCCGGAGAGGCCCGCGCCGAATTGCTCGCGCGCCGGGCCGCGCTGCACCGGAGCGCCGGTCGTGTCGGGGCCGCGCGGGATGACGGCGCGCAGGCCGCGAAGCTGTCGCGCAAGCCCGCGCCGCTGCTGTTGATGCTCGCGGAGCTGGCGCGCGAGGCGGCGGATGCGCCCGCGGAGCTGGATGCATGGCGCCGCGCCGTGGCCGCCGATGCCAGCCTGGGCGCCCGCGCCCGTGAGCGGCTGCTGGCCCTGGCCACCGTGCTGCTGGAGAAGGACGAGCGCGCCTCCGCGGGGGACGCCCTGCGCGCCGCCATCGCGCTGGAGCTGCCCGCCGACGCGCGGTGTGACGCCTTCTTCGCGCTCGCGGAGCTGGCCCGCCGTGAGGGCAAGCCCGCCGACGAGGCCGCCGCGCTCGCCGAAGCCGCGCGCCAGGGCCCCATCGCGCGCCGCGTGGAAGCGCTCCAGCTCCGCGCCGCGTTGCTGGAAGGGCAGGGCGACCTCGAGGCCGCCGCGCGCGACCTGGAAGCCGCGCTCCTCCTCGCGCCCCGTCATGAGGAAGTGACGCTCGCGTTGCAGCGCGTGCTGCGCGACCTGGAGGACTGGGCACGGCTCGCGGAGCTGCTCGCCGCCGAGGCCCCGCACGCCTCGCCCGCCGTCGCGGCGACGCTGTACGCGGAGCTCGCGAGCCTCTACCTCGACCGGCTGGGCCAGAGCGCGCCCGCCGAGGCCGCGCTGCGACAGGCGCTGCGGCTGACCCCGGCGGACGCGGCCGTGCGCCGTCGGCTGGTGTCGCTGGTGGCCGGGCGCGGCGAGCTGCTGGAGGCCGCGGGGCTGCTGGAGGCCGCGGCGGAAGACGCGGAGCCTGACGAGGCCGCGTCGCTGCTGCGAGAAGGCGTCACGTACGCGCGGCAGGCGCAGGAGCTGGACCGCGCCCTGACCCTCGCGCGGCGGGCGCATGCGCGGGTGCCGGCGCGGGGCGAGGACCTGTCCACGCTGGCGGAGCTGCTCTACCTGCGCGGCGCGGTGCGCGAGGCCCTGCCGCTGCAGGAGGCCCTGGTCGCGGCGGCGGACTTCCGCGCGGCCCCGGAGGCGGCGGAGGCCGTGTCCCTGCGGCTGGGCGAGCTGGCGGAGCAGGCCGGTGACGTGAAGCGCGCGGTGGCCGCGTACCGCCACCTGCTCACGGAGCGTCCGCTGAGCGAGCGCGCCGTCGAACGGCTCGCCGCGCTGCTGGAGAAGGACGACCCTCGCGGTGCCTTCGAGGTGCGCGTCGCCCACGCGCGCGTGCTGGCGCCCTCCGAGGCCACCGTCACGCGCCTGGTGTCGCTGGCGGAGCGCGCGCGCGAGGCGCTGGCGGACGCGGGCATCGCGGCGTCGCTGCTGTCGCACGCGGCGCAGATGGCGAAGGAGCCCCTGCCGCTGCGCCGTCGGCTGGCCGCGCTCTACCGGGAGACGGGCCGCTCGACGGAGCTGCTGGCCGAGTTGCAGCCGGTGGCCGCGCTCAGCCTCCAGGCCGGGGACGTGGACGCGGCGCTCGCGGCCTACGACGAAGAGGCCCGGCTCGCGGAGGTGTTGGGCCGCGCGGACGAAGCGCTGCGCTCGCTCGCCAATGCCCGCGACCTCCTCGCCTCCGAGGACCGTCGCGCGGAGGCCGCGGCCTGTGAGCGCCGCCGCGCGGAGCTGCTGCGCGACGTGAAGCTGGACCTGAACGCGGCGGAAGAATCCCTGGAGCGCGCCTTCGGGTTCGCCGAGGAGCTGGACACGGCCCGCCTGGGCGCGGCCCTGGCCGAGCGCCGCGACGACGCGTCCGCCGAAGCGCGGTGGTGGGAGCGCGCGCTGCCCCGGCTGACGGGCACGAAGCAGGGCGCGGCGGTGCTGCTGCGGCTCGCGCGCCTGAACCTGGGCGAGCTCGCGGACGCGCCGAAGGCCGAGGGCTTCCTGCGGCAGGCCCTGCGTCAGGACCGCGCGCTCGCGGAGGCCGAAGGCCTGCTCGCGGAGCTGCTGGAGCGCGACGGACGGCTCGCGGAGCTGGCCGCCTGGTACGAGGAGTGCGCGGAAGCCGAGACCGACGTCGACCGTCACGCGGCGTTGCTGTACCGGGCCGCCGTCCTCTACCGCGACCGCGCGAACAAGCCGGAGGCCGCCGCCGCCGCGCTCATCGCCGCGCGCGCCGCGAAGCCGGACGACCTGGAGCTGACCGCGCAGGCCGCGGAGCTGCTGCACCAGGTGCGCCGCCCCGCGGACGCCGCCGAGTTCGACGCCATCCTCCTGGAGGCCGACCCCTTCCGGGAGCCCATCTTCACGCGCCACCGCGCCTTCCTGGAGGAGACCGGGGAGCGGCAGGCCCTGGCCGAGCTGATGCTCCGCCGCGCCGAGCGCCAGCCGCCCGCCGAGGCCGCGGACAGCTACCTCGCCGCCGCGAGCGCCTTCCGCGACGGCGGCGCCCGCGAGCGCGCCATCCTGTGCGAGGACCGCGCGTTCGAGCTGGATCCCGCCAACGCCGAAGCCTTCGTGCACGTGCGCGAGCGCGCGGCCGGAGACGTGCGCCGGCTGGCGGACCTGCTGGGCCAGCGCGCCGAGGCCGTGTCGCCGTCGGAGGCGCTGCCCCTCTTGCGCGAGCGGGCCCAGCGCCTGCTGGACGCGGGCGAAGCCCTCAAGGCCGCCGAGGCCTTCGACGACTACTTGAGCCGCGCGGGCGGCGACGTGGATGCCCTCTGCGCGCGCGCCGAGCTCGCCGCCCAGGGCGGAGGCCCCGCCGCGGCGCAGCCTTATGACCGCCGCGTGCTCGCGCTGGGCGGAGACTCGCTGCCGGTGCCGGTGCTCGTGCGCACGTGGCTGCGGCTGGGCCATGCGTCGCTCGCCTCGGGCGCCTTCCACGACGCGGCGGACGCGTTCGAAGCGGTGGTGTCGCTGGAGCCGGAGGGCGCGCGCGGCGGTGAAGCGCTGTCGCTGCTCGCCGAAGTGCACTCGCGCACGGGCAACGGCCCCGGGCTGTACCGGGCCTCGCTGCAGCTCGCGCGTCGGGCCCAGGACTCCGCGACGGAGGAGGTGCTGCTGCGCCGCGCGGCGGACCTCTTCGATGATCCGCGCGAGGCCATCGACGCGCTGGTGCCCCTGGCCCGGCTGCGCCCCGCGGACGCGCACATCATCGACCGCGCGGTGAAGGGCCTGCACGCCCTGGGCCGTCACGGCGACCTGCTGGGCATCTACGAGGTCGGCGCGGAGGCCGCGGGAGGCGCGCGCGCCGCGGAGCTGCTGCTCGCCGCCGCGTCCGTGGCGAACGACTCGCTGTCGGACGCGGACACGGCCTGGGCGCTCACGCAGCGCGCGGCGGAAGCGGATCCGGAGAACCCGGCCGCCCTGCGCGCCCTGGTGGAAGGGCTGCGCACGCGCAAGTTGTCGGAGGCCCTGCTCGCCGCGCTGGAGCGGCTGGTCCCCCGCACGGACGACGCGGACGAAGCCGCCGTGCTCCGTCTGGAATTGGCCGGGCTCGCACGCGACGCGGGCCGCGAGGACGCCGCCCGCGAAGCACTGGAAGCCGTGGTGGCGCGCGGTCCCTCCGGGGCCGGCTATGCCGATGCGCTGGAAGCGCTGGAGCCGCTGCTGGGTGAAGCCCACGCGCGCCGCGCCGAGGTGCGGGTGGCCCGCGCGGAGCTCGTGTCGGGTGAGCCGCGGGTGTCACTGCTGGTGGCCGCTGCCCGCGCCTTCGAGAAGGCGGGCCTGCTGGAAGAGGCGCTGAAGGCCGCGAAGGCCGCCGTCGACACCGAACCGGACCTGCGCGCGGCGCTGCTGGTCGCGCACCTGCACCGGGCCTCGGGAGACGCGCCCCGCGCGGCCCGCGCGCTGTTGCAGGCCGCGCGCCTGGCCGCGCCCGAGGAGCGCCCGCCACTCCTGCTGGAGGCCGCGGGCCTCTGGGAGAAGGCCGGCGACATGGGCGAAGCGCTGGAGGTCATCGAGCGCATCGCCACCGACGCGCCGGACATGCTCTCCCCGGGGGAGCTGGCCGAGCGCTTCGCCCGCCTGGGCGCCTTCGCGCGCGCCCTGGACGTGGGCTTCACGCCCGCCATGGCCGCGGGCGAGTACACCGACGCGCTGGCCATGGCCGCGCAGGCCGGCGACGTACCCCGCACGCGCGTGGCCCTCTGGGCCCTGGTCGCGATGCCGGACGCGGACCCCGCCCACGCGGGCGCCCTCGCGGACGGTCTGCGCGAGGACTCCGAGTGGGAAGGCCTGCTGGAGCTGGCCGCCCTGTCCTACGAGCGCGACGCGGCCTTCGCCGTGGCCCTGCGCGACGAGGTGCTGCGCGCCCGTCCGGCTCCGGCCATCGCGCGCCTCCGCGCCCTGGACGAGCTGGGCGCGGATCCAGGCCTCGCCGCGAGGCTGATGCTGCTGCTGCCGGAGCTGGGTCTGGAGCCCGAGCCGCTGGCCGAAGCGGTGCTTGCCCGCGTGCGCGCGCTGCCCGCGCCCGCGCGCCTGCAATCGCTGGCCTTCGCCGCGGACGGCTGGCCCGCGCGCCGCGAGGAGCTGCTGCGCGAGCGCTACGCCCTGGAGCTCGAGCACGGCCAGCTGGAGTCCGCGGAGCGCACGCTGGCGCTGCTCGCGCAGGACACCGCCGACGTGAAGGCGCGCGCGCTGCTGCACCTGGAGCGCGGTGAGCTGTTGCAGGGCCCCCTGGCGCAGCCCGCCGAGGCGCGCGAGGCCTTCGAGGAAGCTCTCTCCGACGACCCGGACAGCCTCGCCGCCGTGCGGTCGCTGCTCGCGCTGGTGGAGGAGGCGCGCGAGGCCCCGGCGTTCCTCGCGCTGGCGGACACCCTGGCGAAGCTCGCCGGCCCCGACGCGTGGACGCCATACCGCGAGCGGCTGGCGGACGCCTACGAGGTCCAGGAGCGCTACGCGGAAGCCGCCACGCAGCTGGAGCAGCTCCCGGACACGGACGAGCGGCTCGCCCGCCGGGTGCGCTTCGCCGAGGCGCGCGGAATGGTGGGCGAAGCGCTGCGGCTGCGCGAGCGCCTCACGCACGAACCCGCGGAGCTGGAAGTCATCCTGCGCGGCTACCTGGACGCGCAGCTCGTGGGCCCCGCGGTGCGCCTGACGGAGCGACTGGCGGACGGAAGCCACCTCACGCCGGAGCTGACGCGCTGGGTGACGGAGCGCCTGTCTCCGTCGCCGGATGGCGCCGCGCTCGCGGTGCGCTTCTGGCCGGCGCTCCTGCGCCAGAAGTGGCCGGACGTGGACGGCTGGACGCTGTACGCGGAAGCGCTGCGCGCCCTGGGCCGCGCGGAGGCCGCCGAGCGCACGGATGGCATTGGCGCCGCGCTCGTCTCCAGCGACGCCCCCGCGCCGCGCGCCTCCGTGTCCGCGCTGGTCCGCGCCCCGCGGACCTTCCAGCACCCGGAGCCGGATGGCCTCGTACCTGTGACGGGCGAGAGCCTGTCGCGTCTGCACGTCGCGCTGAGGCCGGTGCTCGCTTCGCTGGGCGCGGAGTCGGTGCGCCTGTCCGTCGACCCCCGGGGCGGCGTGGAGGCGTACCTCACGTCACCGGACGCGCTGGTGCTGGGCGCGGGCGCGCTGGGGTGCTTCGGCGCGGTGGAGCTGGGCTGGCTGTGCGCGCTGGCGCTGGCGCTGGGTGACGCGGGCGTGCAGCTCACCCGTCCCGGCACGGTGCTGGCGTGGGAGGCCGCGGCGGTGGCGGCCTGGCGCGCGATGCCGGCGTCGCTGGCGGCGGGCCGCGTGCTGGCGCAGCTGGACGCGGACTCGCGCGGCGGCGACCCGACGGGCGTGGAGGTGGGCGCGGTGCTCGCGCGCAGTGAAGCCTTCCGTCAACTGGCCCTGGCCTCGCTGGACGTCTAACCTCGGGGACGACATGCACCTGAAGCGACTCGCACTGGCGCTCTTCCCCGCGGCGGCCCTGGCCGTGGCGGCGGGTTGTTTCTCCGACCCCGTGTACCCGGGCAACCAGGTGCTGGGCTCGTTCCGCTTCCAGGCGAAGCTGGACGCGGCGCGCACCACCTGCGACGCGGGCTCGCGCGACTTCGCGCAGCTGGACGACGCGGGCGTCTTCTATTTCGAGGGCACCTTCTCGCGCGACACCGACGCGGGCACGGGCTTCCTCACCGTGCTGGGCTTCACGCGCGACGCCGGCTACACCGGCCAGAGCGTCAGCTCCACCCACCGCGCCACCGCGCCCCGCGCCTCGTGCGGCACCGGCTGCGAGGACTCCGAAATCGAGGAGGCGCTGAACGTCATGCTGCTGAGCGACAGCCAGGCGCGCAACGTGGCGCGCGACTGCTCGCGCCTGGATGGCGGCGTCCCCGAGGGCGACATCCCGGCTCCCACGGAGAACGGCTACGACGTGTCGCTCGCGTGCGGCACGCTCACGGACGTCTTCCTGCCGGGCAAGGGTGCGACCTGCAACTGCCAGCCGAAGACCTGCACCACCGTCTACAAAGTGAGCGGCGACCGGCAGGACTGAAGCCCCCGGGGTGCCGCCCCGTCGTGTAACGTGCGCCGCCCCGAAGTGGAGGATGGCATGGCGAAGCGTGCGGTGGTGCTCCTGTCCGGCGGACTGGATTCGACGACCTGTCTGGCGATGGCGAAGGCGGACGGCTTCGAGCCGGTGTGCCTGTCCATCGCCTACGGCCAGCGCCACGCGGTGGAGCTGGAGCGCGCGCGCAAGGTGGCGCAGGTCATGGGCGTGCGCGACGTGCGCGTGGTGACGGTGGACCTGCGGCAGGTGGGCGGCTCGGCCCTCACCGACGACATCCCGGTGCCCAAGGACCGCACCGAGGACGCCATGTCCCACGACGTCCCCATCACCTACGTGCCCGCGCGCAACGCGCTGTTCCTCTCGCTGGCGCTGGGGCTCGCGGAGGTGGTGGGCGCCACGGACCTCTACATCGGCGTCAACGCGGTGGACTACAGCGGCTACCCCGACTGCCGCCCGGAGTTCATCCGCTCCTTCGAGGCGATGGCCCAACTGGCCACCAAGGCGGGCGTGGAGGGCGCGCGCTTCCAGGTGCACGCGCCGCTCTCCGGGCTCACCAAGGCGCAGATCATCCAGGCCGGCGTGAAGCTGGGCGTGGACTACGGGATGACGCACTCCTGCTACGACCCGGATCCCCAGGGCCGCGCCTGTGGCCGCTGTGACAGCTGCCTGCTGCGCGCCAAGGGCTTCCAGGAAGCCGGCGTGGCGGATCCCACGACGTACATGGAAGGGGTGCGTTGATGCGGACGACGACGGGACTCGCGCTGACCCTGGCGCTGCTGGGGAGCGCTCCGGCCCTGGCCGAGGACGCGAAGCCGACTCCGAAGCCGAAGGCCGCCGCCGCGCCCAAGGTGGAGCTGGTGGACGCGACCACCGTCATCCCGGACCTGATGCTGGACCTGCGCTACGCGACGAAGGACAACTTCCTCAAGCGCCAGGTGTACCCGGACGGCGCGCGGTGTCTGTTGTTGCCGGACTCGGTGAAGCGCCTGAAGCAGGCCGCGGACGTGCTGCGCCCCCAGGGCTACCGGCTGAAGGTCTACGACTGCTACCGCCCGCGCGCGGTGCAGTACGAGATGTGGAAGATATTGCCCAAGCCCGGCTACGTGGCGGACCCGCGCAAGGGCTCCAACCACAACCGGGGCGGCGCGGTGGACCTGACGCTGGCGACGGCCGACGGGGGCGAGGTGGAGATGCCCACCGCCTTCGACGACTTCACCCCTTCCGCGCACCACGGCTTCAAGGGCGGCACCCCCGCCTCGCGCGAGCACCGCGAGGTGCTGCGGCAGGCGATGGAGGGCGCGGGCTTCCAGCGCAACAAGATGGAGTGGTGGCATTACGACCTGCCCGGCGCTACGAAATTGCCGGTGCTGGACGTGCCCTTTATCCCGGCGAACTGACGCCTGGTCGGCCGCCAGCCCAGTGGTTTCGCGCGGTTGCGTCATGGACTGCGCGTAGGTGGGCGCGCGCACGCGGTGCCTGCTATTCCTGGCGCCCATGAGGCAAACGCTCGCGGCAGGCCTGGAAAACACGCTCCTCTCCCCGTCCTCCCGTTCGGAGATCGCGCCCACCCTCGCGCCAGGGGCCGTGACCTCCAGTCGCCGGAACACGGTGCTGCCCCGGGTGGAATGGACGGGCGCGCAGCCCAGCGTGGTGCCCCTGCAACGCGAGCGCTTCGAGGAGGTGCGGCCGCTGGGCCAGGGCGGCATGGGCGAGGTCGTGCTCATCCGCGACCACGACATCGAGCGGGAGGTGGCGCTCAAGCGGCTGCCGCCGGGCGCGGACCTGGACCGGGTGCTGCGCTTCGTGGAGGAGATCCGCACCGTGGGCACGCTGGACCACCCGAACATCGTGCCGGTGCACGACGTGGGCGTGGATGAGCAGGGCCGCTACTTCTTCATGATGAAGCACCTGCAGGGCGAGACGCTGGAGTCCATCATCGCCCGCCTGCGCGCCGCGGACCTGAACGCGCTCGTGCGCTATCCGTTCCAGGTGCGGGTGCAGATCTTCATGGGCGTGCTGCATGCGCTGTCGTACGCGCACGGCAAGGGCTTCATCCACCGCGACCTCAAGCCCGCGAACATCATGGTCGGGCCCTTCGGTGAAGTGACCGTGCTGGACTGGGGCCTCGCGCGCAAGGTGGGCGCCGCCGCTTCCACGCCGGCCTCCCCCGGAGGCGCCACGTCGTCGGAGCTCCAGCAGGCCCGGCCGCTCCACACGGAGCTGGGCTCCGTGGTGGGCACGCCGCTCTACATGTCCCCGGAGCAGGCGCGCGGCGAGCACGACACGATGGACGCGCGCAGCGACATCTACAGCCTGTCCGTGCTCTTCCACGAGCTGCTCGGCCTGACGCACTACCTGGAGGGGCTCACGTCGGTGCCGGAGATCATGAAGGGCGTGCAGACCCGCGAGCTCACCCTGGCCCCCATGCACCTCAACAGCCCGCAGGGCCCGGTGCCCGCGGAGCTGCTGTGGTTCGTGGCGAAGGGGATGAGCAAGGACCCCGCGCAGCGCTACACGTCGGCGGACGACATGCTGCTCCAGTTGCAGGCCGCTCAGGAGGGCCGCATCCACGTGCAGTGCCAGCGCACGTTCCTGAAGAAGACCTTCCACCAGGGCCTGCGCGCCGCGGACCGCAACCCCATGGCCATCACGATGGCCGCGGTGGTGGGCGCGGGGCTGGTGATCGCGTCCGCGGTGCACCTGGGCATGTCGTTCTTCGCGACGATGCTGCACTGACGTCCCGCGGCTTCCAGGAGGCGCACCCGAAGCCGCGCGCGATGTGATGGACTGGCGGCGTGCAACGTCCCCGCCGCCCACTCATGGCCGTCCTCTTCATCTTCGGAATGCTGTACTTCGCGCTGTGCGCGCTCGCCTTCGCCGCGCAGGGCGCCCTCATCTATCCCGCGCCCCACACCGCGCCCGAGTCGCTCCGGCAACGTCCCGGCTTCGGCCGGGTGCCGCTGGCGGCGGGGCTCCAGGTAGACACCTTCTACCTGCCCGCGCCGCCGGGAGCGCCCACGGTGGTGCACTTCCACGGCAACGGCGAGCACCTCCTGTCGCAGGTGGGGCTGGGCCAGGGGCTGGGGGACGCGGGCCTGGGCTTCCTCGCCGTGGAGTACCCGGGCTACGGCGCGTCGCCGGGCAGCCCTTCGGAGGCGGGCCTGTACGCGGCCGGCGAGGCGGCGCTCCAGTTCCTGCGCGAGCAGGGCGTGAAGCCGGAGCAGGTGGTGCTCAGCGGGCGCAGCCTGGGCACGGGCGTCGCGGTGGAGCTGGCGCGGCGCGGGTACGGCGCCCGCATGGTGCTGGTGGCGCCGTACACGTCCATGGTGGCCATGGGCCAGCGTGCCGTGCCCTTCCTGCCCGCCTCGGTGCTGATGCGCGACCGCTACGACTCGCTGGCCAAGGCCCCCTCCATCCCCATCCCGGTGCTCGTCATCCACGGCGAACAGGACACCGTCATCCCGGTGGAGATGGGCCGCACGCTGGGTCAGCGCTTCCCGAACGCCAAGGTGGTGACGGTGCCCGGCGCGGGCCACAACGACGTGCTGGAGGGCAACGACCAGAAGGAGTTCGCGCGCCTGGCCACGTTCGCGCTCGAAGGCCCCTGAGCCGGCCCGCCGGCGCATGACGTCCCGCGTCGCGTTCCCTTGCGCCTACCCGCGAGCCCCGGATTATGCTGTGTGTCATCAACGCGATGTTTCATCGCGTCCTGCTTCCCCCGAGGGATGGATGAGCGTCAACCCGGCCCCCGCCGCCACCCTGTCCGAAGCCGCCCGTGAAATCGTCGAAGTGGGGCGCTTCCTCAGCGTGCGCAACTTCGTGCCCGCCACCAGCGGCAACTTCTCCCGCCGGCTGGATGCCCGCACGGCCGCCGTCACGCGCTCCGGCGTGGACAAGGGCGAGCTCGTGGAGGCGGACGTGCTGGTGGCGGACATCCACGCGCCACCGCCGAAGGGCTCGTCGGCGGAGACGCCGCTGCACCTGCAGCTGTACCGCGACCGGCCGGAGGCCCAGGCGGTGCTGCACACGCACTCCGTGGTGGCCGCGCTGCTGTCGAACCTGAAGCTGCCGGAGGGCGAGCTGGTCCTCCAGGACTTCGAGTTGCTCAAGGCGCTGGGCGACACCCGCACGCACGAGGCGGCGGTGTCGATTCCCATCTTCCCCAACGACCAGGACATCCCCCGGCTGGCGACGAAGGTGACGGCGCTGCTGGAGAAGCGGACGGACCTGGTGGCGTATCTGATTGCCGGCCACGGGCTGTACACCTGGGGCCGGAGCATGGCCGAGGCGCGCCGCCACGTGGTGGCGCTGGAACACCTGCTGACGTACGAACTCGAGAAGATGAAGGTGCGGCGATGAGCTACCTGACGGTCTACAAGGAACACCACCCGGCGGAGCCGCTGGGCGTCTTCACCGAACCCAAGGACATCGGCCGGGAGCTCGCGCCCATCGGCGTGCGCTTCGAGCGCGTGGACGCGTCCGTGGCGCTGCCCGAAGGGGCGGGGCAGGACGAGGTGCTCGCGGCCTACCAGCACGTGGTGGACGCGGAGAAGAAGGCCCACGGCTACAACACCGTGGACGTGGTGCGCATCAAGCCGGACGCGCCCAACGTGGTGCAGGCGCGCCAGAAGTTCCTCTCCGAGCACACCCACACGGAGGACGAGTCGCGCATCATGGTGGAGGGCAGCGGCTGCTTCTACCTGCACGCCCAGGACAAGGTCTTCCAGGTGGTGTGCACGCGCGGCGACCTCATCAGCGTGCCGGAGGGCATGAAGCACTGGTTCGACATGGGCCCCGCGCCCCTGTTCGCCGCCATCCGCTTCTTCATCCGTCCGGACGGCTGGGTGGGCAACTTCACCGGCGAAACCATCGCCGACCGCTTCCCGAAGTACGAGCCGTGAGCGGCCCCGTCGCCGTCGTCACCGACATCGAGGGCACCACCAGCTCCATCGCCTTCGTGAAGGACGTGCTCTTCCCCTTCGCCCGCAAGCACCTGGTGGAGTACGTCGCGACGCACGGGGAGGAGCCCACCGTGCGCCAGTGCCTGTCCGACGCCCGCACGCTCGCGGGCGAGCCCTCGCTGGACGACGTGGGCACGGTGGCGCTGCTCCAGCGCTGGCTGGACGAGGACCGCAAGGCCACGCCGCTCAAGACGCTCCAGGGCCTCATCTGGGCGGACGGCTACGCGAGAGGCGAAATCAAGGGCCACGTGCACGCGGACGCGGCCCGGGCGCTGCGCGCGTGGCACGCGCGGGGCCTCCGGCTGTATGTCTATTCCTCCGGCAGCGTGGCCGCGCAGAAGCTGATTTTTGGCTACAGCGTGGAGGGGGACCTGACGCCGCTGTTCTCCGGCTACTTCGACACCACCACCGGCCCCAAGGTGGAGGCCGCGTCGTATACGAAGATTGCCCAGGCGCTGGAGCTGCCGCCGGGCGACATCCTGTTCCTGTCGGACAACGTGGCGGAGCTGGAGGCGGCCAGACAGGCGGGGCTCTTCACGGCCTGCCTGGACCGGGGCGAGGTGGCCATCCCGCCGGGCCACGGACACCCGACGTTCCACGACTTCACGACGCTCGACCCGTTCGCGCTCGTGTCCTGAGTTCGCTTCCGCAGTCCCCCTTCCGGAGTCTCCACCATGTCGAGTTCCAACCCGCCCGTGCTGGGCATCATCGGCGGCAGCGGCCTGTATCAGATTGACGGTCTCACGGAGGTGTCGTGGCGCCGGGTGGCGTCACCGTTCGGGGAGACGTCGGACGAGTTCTGCTTCGGGCGCATTGGCGACCAGCAGGTGGTGTTCCTGCCGCGCCACGGGCGGGGGCACCGCATCCCGCCGTCGGAGCTCAACTTCCGGGCGAACATCGACGCGTTGAAGCGCAGCGGCGTGACGGACATCCTGTCCATCTCCGCGGTGGGCAGCCTGCGCGAGGACCTGCCGCCGGGCACCTTCGTGGTGGTGGACCAGTTCGTGGACCGCACCTTCTCCCGGGTGAAGAGCTTCTTCTCCACGGGGCTGGTGGCGCACGTGTCCATGGCGAAGCCGGTGTGCTCGCGCCTGGGCGACGCGGTGATGTCGGCGTGCGAGGGCCTGGACATCAAGGTCGTGCGCGGCGGCACGTACCTGGTGATGGAGGGCCCGCAGTTCTCCACGCTGGCGGAGAGCAAGCTGTACCGGCAGTGGGGCTGTGATGTGATTGGCATGACGAACATGCCGGAGGCCAAGCTCGCCCGTGAAGCGGAGATCTGCTACGCGAGCGTGTCGATGGTCACGGACTTCGACTGCTGGCATCCGGACCACGACGCGGTGACGGTGGACCAGGTGGTGGCGGTGCTGCTGGGCAACGCGGGCAAGGCGCGCGGGCTGGTGAAGAACGTGGCGCCGCTCGTGAACAGCCACGGCAGCCCGTGCCGCAGCGGCTGCCAGAACGCGCTGGACCACGCCATCATGACCGCTCCGGAAGTGCGCGACCCGGCCCTGGTGGAGAAGCTCTCCGCAGTGGCGGGCCGCGTCCTCAAGCGCTGAACAGGGAGACACGGCGATGAAAGTCCAAGGCGAGCCGATGCGCTCCATCTGGGTCGAGTCCGACGGCTGGTCCGTGGGCGTCATCGACCAGACGCGCCTGCCGCATGCGTTCGTGAAGGTGAAGCTGCGGACGGCGGATGAGGCGGGCCACGCCATCCGCAGCATGCTGGTGCGAGGCGCGCCGCTGATTGGCGCCACGGCTGCGTACGGCGTGTGTCTGGCCATGCGCGAGGACGCGTCCGACGCCGCGCTGGAGCGGGCGCTGACGATGCTCCGGGCCACCCGGCCCACGGCGGTGAACCTGCACTGGGCGCTGGATGGGATGCGACACGCGCTGACGCCGCTCAAGCCGTCGGAGCGGGTGGCGGCGGCGTACCAGCACGCGGCGGCGCTGTGCGACGAGGACGTGGCCATCAACCGGGCCATTGGCGAGCACGGGCTGAAGCTCTTCCAGGAGGCGTGGGACAAGAAGGGCCGCAAGGGGCGGCTCAACGTGCTCACGCACTGCAACGCCGGGTGGCTGGCGACGGTGGACTGGGGCACGGCGCTGGCGCCCATGTACCTGGCGCACGACGCGGGCCTGCCGGTGCACATCTGGGTGGATGAGACGCGGCCCCGCAACCAGGGCGCGGTGCTGACGGCGTGGGAGCTGGGCCAGCACGGTGTTCCGCACACCGTCATCGCGGACAATGTGGGCGGCCACCTGATGCAGCACGGGGACGTGGACCTGTGCATCGTGGGGACGGATCGCACGACGGCGCATGGCGACGTGGCGAACAAGATTGGCACCTACCTGAAGGCGCTCGCGGCGAAGGACAACGGCGTGCCGTTCTACGTCGCGCTGCCGTCGCCCACGGTGGACTGGACCATCCAGGACGGCGTGAAGCAGATCCCCATCGAGCAGCGCGAGGGCACGGAGCTCAGCGACGTCACGGGCCGGCTGCCGTCGGGGGACATCGCCACGGTGCGCATCACGCCGCCGGGGAGCGTGGCCGCGAACTACGCGTTCGACGTGACGCCCGCGCGGCTCGTCACGGCGCTCATCACCGAGCGGGGCGTGTGTCCGGCGACGGAGGAGGGGCTGCTGTCGCTCTTCCCGGAGCGGCGCGCGGGGCGGAGCCTGACGAAGTGAGGGAGCCGTTGGGAGGACAGCAGGCGCTGCGCGAGGCGATGGTGGCCACCGCGCGGCGGATGAACACCTCCGGGCTGAACCAGGGCACGTCGGGCAACCTGAGCCAGCGGGTGGAGGGGGGCTTCCTCCTCACGCCCTCGGGGATGAACTACGAGACGATGACGCCGGAGGACCTGGTCCTCATGCGCTTCGACGGCACGCACGACGGCCATCGCAAGCCGTCGTCGGAGTGGCAGCTGCACCGGGACGTCCTGGCCGCGCGTCCGGAGGTGGGCGCGGTGGTGCATGCGCACAGCATGTTCAGCACGACGCTGGCGTGCCTGCGCCGGGGCATCCCGGCCTTCCACTACATGATCTCCGCGGCGGGCGGCACGGACGTGAGGTGCGCGGAGTACGCGACCTTCGGCACCCCGGAGCTGGCGCGGCACATGATGGTGGCGCTGGAGGGCCGCAAGGCGTGCCTGCTCGCGAACCATGGGCTGGTGGCCCTGGGCGCGGACCTGCCGGCGGCCTACAAGCTGGCGGTGGAGGTGGAGACGCTGGCGGCCATGTACTGGCGCGCGCTCCAGGTGGGGGAGCCCGTGCTGCTGGACGACGCGGAGATGGCGCGCGTGTTCGAACAATTCAGGGGTTACGGGCAGTAGGTGCCCTTCCCGCCTCTTGCGGTGGGATTGCTGCATGATTCTCCCGGTCCCTGGCTCTCCTGGGGATGGTGGTCCGTCCTGGGCCCCCGTCGGTCCCGGAGGAGGAGCATGCGGTGGATTCTCGGATGGGTGCTGGTGCTGGCCCTGGGCTGCGCCGCGAGAATGCCCGGAGGGGAGTCGTCGGAGGCACGGCTGGACGAGGCCCGGGAGGCCTATGCCCGGGCAGTGTCACTGTACGAAGAGGGCCGGTACGCCGAGGCCCTGACGCTGAGCGAGCGCGCGCTCGCGCTGCGGGAGTCGGTGCTCGGAGGCACGCATCCGGAGGTCGCCCACTGTCTGCACCTGCTCGGGGAACTGTACCGGCTCCAGGGGGACTTCGACCGGGCCGGGACTCTCCTGGAGCGCGCGCTCGTCATCCGGGAGACGGTGGTCGACCACGACACCCTGGGGTCCGAAACCGCGGCCAGGCTCCTTGCCTTCTCCTCCTCTCCGGAGATGGAACTGGACCGTCATGCCGGAGCCTTCTACGGGCACCGGCACGCGCTCGGCCGGCGGCAGAGTCTGTACGGCAAGGACCGGCGGCTCCCTTCGGATGCGCTCGCCAGCCGGGAGGTGGCCCTCAGCGAGAACCAGTCCGCCCTCTCCAATTCGATCAACAGCCTCGCCAACCTCTACCAGGAGCGCGGGTTGTACAGCCGGGCGGAGCCGCTCTACGTGCGCGCGCTCACCCTCCGGGAGACGGTCCTCGGCAAGAACCATCCCGAGGTCGCCGACTCCCTCAACAACCTCGCCCTGCTCTACCGGGAGCAGGGGTTGTTCAGCCGGGCGGAGCCGCTCTACGTGCGCGCGCTCGCGCTCCGGGAGGCGGCGCTCGGCAAGGCGCACCCGGACCTCGCGGATTCGCTCAACAACCTCGCCACGCTCTACCAGGACCAGGGGCAGTACGGCCGGGCGGAGCCGCTCTACGTGCGCGCGCTCGCGCTCCGGGAATCGGCGCTGGGCAGGAACCACCCGGACGTCGCCGAGTCCCTCAACAGCCTCGCCAATCTCTATCAGGAGCAGGGGGTGTACGACCGGGCGGAGCCGCTCTACGCGCGCGCCATCGCCCTCCAGGAAGCGGCCCCTGACGGGAACCGGGCGGACCTCGCCGCTTCGCTCAACAACCTGGCCAGCCTCTACCTCGCGCGGGGGATGCACCGCCGGGCGGAGCCGCTCTACGTGCGCGCGCTCGCGCTCTGGGAGGAGACGCTCGGCGAGCACCATCCCCATGTCGCGGCCCTGCTCAACAACCTCGCCACGCTCTACCGGGACCAGGGGCAGTACGACCGGGCGGAGCCGCTCTACGCGCGCGCCCTCGTGCTGTGGGAGGAGAGCCTTGGCCAGAACCATCCCGACGTGGCCGGTCTGCTCAGCAACCTCGCCACCCTCCACCGGGAGCAGGGGCGGTATGAGCGGGCCGAGCCGCTCTACGAGCGCGCGCTCGCCATCCGGGAAGCGGCGTTGGGCAAGGACCATCCGGGGCTCGCCGCTTCGCTCAACAACCTGGCCTTCCTCCGGCTGGCCCAGCATCGCCTGGACGCGGCCATGCCGTTGCTCACGCGCGCCTTCGCCGTGTCCGAGCAGCGCCTGCGCAAGGAGGCGCTCGACTTCTCCGAGTCGCGCCTGGCCAGCTTCCTCCAGCTCCTGCGCGCCGACGAGGAGCGCCTCTACGCGCTGCTGCGCGCGCATCCGGACTCCGCCGACGTGCGACGCCTCGCCTTGAGCGCGGCGCTGCTCCTCAAGGGCCGCTCCGTCGAGGAGACCGCCGACATCTCCCGGGCCGTCTACCGGAGCCTGGGCGCGGAGGAGCGCGGCACCTTTGATCAGCTGCGAACCCTGCGCACCCAGCTGGCCAGCCTGTCGCTCCAGGGACCCGGCGCGCTGCCGCTGAAGGCCTACCGGCAGCGGCTCCAGGCCCTCGCGGCGCAGGGCGACGCGCTCGAAGCCACCCTCGCCAGACGCTCCGCGCCCCTGCGCGCGCTGGCCGCGCTGCCGTCTCCCGCGGACATCGTCGACCGTGTCGCCCAGGCCCTGCCCGCGGATGGGGCGCTCGTGGAGTTCATCACCTACGAGGATCGCCCTCTCGTGCCCGGGCCCGGCACCCCCGGGCCGCAGCTCCGCTGTCTGGCCCTGGTGCTCCTGCCCGACGCGAGCATCCGCACCCTCGACCTGGGACCGGCGGGGTCCATCGAAGCGGCCGCCTCGCGCATGAGGGACGCCCTGGCCCGCCGTGATGCCGCCTTCCAGCCCGAGGCCGAGGCGCTCTACCGGCTCGCGTTCAAGCCCCTGCTGCCCCTGCTGGGCGCGGCCCAGCGCCTCTTCATCTCACCGGACGGTCAGCTGGCCCTGGTGCCCTTCGCCGCCCTCCACGACGGCCACCAGTTCCTCGTCGACACCCACGACTTCACCTACCTCACCTCCGGCAAGGACCTGCTGCCCCGTCAGCAGCAGACCCTCCCGGCGTCCTCCGTGGTCGTCCTCGCGGATCCGGCCTTCAACGCCACGCCCGTGGCCCCCATGAAGGCGGAGCGCATGGGGCCCGAGCGCTCCGTCTCGCCGGCGCTCGAGGGTCAGGTGCCCCGGGACTGGAACCTGGCCCCCCTGCCGGGCTCCCGCCAGGAGGCCGAGGCCATCCAGCGGCTGATCCCCCAGGCCCAGCTCTTCCTGGGGCAGGAGGCGACGCGGGATCGGCTGCTGCACATGCCCACCCCCGGCATCCTCCATCTGGCCACGCACGGCTTCTTCCTGGAGGACGCCGTCGCTCCCGAGCGCTCCCGCGCCCTCGCGAAGTTTGGCGCGCTGGGCGAGGACCCGCTCGCGCAGCCGCCTCCGGATCCGCTGCTGCGCTCCGGCCTGCTGTTCGCGGGGGCCAACGCACGGAAGCCCCAGGCTACGCCCAGCGCTTCGTCCGGCAGCGCGCTGGTGACGGCGCTGGAGCTGGCCGGACTGGACCTGTGGGGCACCCAGCTGGTGGTCCTGTCCGCGTGCGACACCGGCCGGGGAGACGTCCGGCGGGGGCAGGGCGTCTACGGGCTGCGCCGGGCCTTCCTCGTGGCGGGAGCGGAGACGGTGGTGATGAGCCTGTGGAAGGTGGATGACGCGACGACCCGCGTGCTCATGGAGACCTACTACCGCCACCTGCTGGCGGGCCTGGGCCCGGCCACGGCGCTGCGCGAGGCGATGCGCGAGGTGCGCAGCGAGTACCCGCATCCCCACTACTGGGCGCCCTTCATCGCCATGGGGCGGGACGCGCCCCTGCGGCTGCTCGCGCCTTCCCCGTAGCCCGCGTGCTGCTCAAGCGCCGCGCAGCGTGAGCAGCGTGACTTCCGGCGGCACGCCGATGCGGAAGGGCAGCCAGTGCCCGGTGCCGCCGGAGACGTAGAGGTGGCTGTCGCGGAAGCGGTAGCGGCCCAGCATGTGCTTGAAGGCGAAGCCGAACAGCGGAATCCCGAGGAAGGCCACCTGTCCGCCGTGGGTGTGGCCGGAGAGCGTGAGGCGGGCGCCGCGCTCGGCGGCGTAGGAGAAGAAGTCCGGGTGGTGGGAGAGGCAGAGGACGAAGTCGTCCGGGTGGCCACCCTGGAAGGACGCCTCCGCGGACTCCTTCATGCGCGTGTCGCGCACGCGGTGGCTGCGGCCGGACATGGGGTAGTCCACGCCCACCACGCGGATGCGCTGGCCCTCGTGTTCCAGCACCTGGGTTTCGTCCACGAGCAGGCGGACCGGCGCGCCGCGACGGGCCAGCGCCTCATAGCCGCCGAGCACCTCCTCGAGCCCGCGCCAGTGCTCGTGGTTGCCGAGGATGGCGAGCATGCCGTGGCGGGCGGTGGTCGCGGCGAGGGCAGCCATGGTGTCGTCGAGCTGGTTCACGTCGTCGATGAGGTCGCCCGTCATGACCTGGAGGTCCACGCCGGCCGCGTTCATCGCGTCCACGGCGCCGCGCAGGTACTCGGGGCTGATGAAGGGGCCCACGTGGACGTCGGTGATCTGCCCGATGCGGAAGCCCTCGAGCGCGGCGGGGAGGCCGCGCAGCTTCACCTCCACCTCGCGTACGGTGAAGCCCAGGCTGCCGCCCGCAACGCCCACGGAGCTCGCGCCCACGGCGAGCACGGGCATGGCCTGGCCGGCCTTCATCAGCAGGCCCCGGCGCTCCAGGTTCACGGGAGGGGGAGCGCCCTGGCGGCGGCGTTCGCCCCACCGCGACATCCCGAGCAACGGCAGGCCGAGCAGCATCACCAGCAGCGCGGCGATGCTCCAGGTGACGGCGAACAGCTTCACGGGCACGAGGGGCGCGGGCGTGTGGTGGAGGCCGTAGCCCGTGAGCACGGGCACGAGCCAGGCCGCGAACGACAGCCCCATCAGGCCCAGCAGCACGCCATGGCGCCACCCGCGCATGGCGCCGGGCCACAACCTGCGCAGCACGAGGTACGCGCCCAGGTAGACGAACAGCAGGACCAGGAGCCTTCCCATCGTTTCGGCGCTCTCCGTGTGAGGAGGCCCGAGGATAACGGAGCCCCTGACCGCGCGCTGGACCACCGACATCGCGCCCGCTCGCCTGAGTCACGCGCACCACGACTGGCGCGTGAAGCATGGAATAACGGGAAGGAAGCTCAAGGTCGGAGGCGGCATGCGCGGGTGGTGGCTGTGGGTGCTCTTGCTGGCGGGGTGTGCGTCGGCGCCCATGACGCAGGCGTTCTCACCCACGCAGGAGTGGGAGGGGACGGACGAGTCACGGGAGTGCGAGGACCGCGACGAGGACCAGTGCCTCGCGCCCGTGTGCGAGGACGACGTCTGCGCGCTGTTCCGGTGCGAGGACCTGGCGCCGAACCGCGTGGTGCGCACGCGAGGCGCCACGGCGGCGGTGCCGGTGTTCGTGGCGCCCGGCAGCGGGCCTCAGCGGACGTGGGGCAGTGCCCAGGGCCTGCCGGGCGACGCGGTGCCCATCATGGTGTTCCGCTGGCACCCGCGCGAGAAGCTGCCGAGCGAGTTACGACGCCAGAAGGCGAAGGAGGAGTGGGCGAAGCGGCCGAAGGAGCGACACCACATGTTTCCACAGGCGTTCAAGGCGCACTTTGAACGCAAGAACATCAACATCCACAAGTACGTCCTGTTGGTCGATGCAGAGGTTCACGCGCGGATCCATCGCGGTGCGAGCGGCGGGCCCTGGAACAAGGACTGGAAGGCCTTCATTGACGACGAGGGCTTGAATGCGAGCGTGCCACGTCATTTCGAACATGCGTCCTGGATGATCCAGAAGTATGGGCTCTTCGGACTGACGATGACGTACTGGCAACAGGTGGACCTCATGCCCATCCCCTTCGAGGACTGAGACATGCGCTACTTCGAAATTCGTGGCCCACCTCGAGACTCTGAACCGCAGTGGAGCGGAGAGTATCGGACGCGCCACCGATGGGGCCTGTCAGGGGTCGAGTGTCCCCGGTATGGCGTCTGGGCAGGAATGGACGCGTTTCCATCGGTGGAGCTGTCGGGTGAAGCAGCATCAACGCTCGCAGAGCAGCGATGGCCGACGTCCCTCAAGGAATACAACCGGCTGGTGGCGCTGGTGCGACCGTTTGTTCCCCTCGAGCTTCCTGTCAGGGCAGGCGCTTCGTTCGGGCCCATGGTCGGCACAGCGAGAGGCAAGTTCGGTCCCATCACCTGCGATCCACCCTGGGAAGTGGTCCTCCGTGAGGACGCGGTCGAGCTGCTCAAGTCCGAAGGTCTGACCGGCATCATCGCGGTCCGGATGGAGCTCAAGTCCCGTCGAAGCAACATGCCCGCGCTCTACGAGTTGGAGAAGCGGCCGCTGGCGAAGCTGCACCCTGACTGCATCGGGGAATGGAAGACACCCGCGTGCACCCTCTGCGGTAGCCCGGAGTCATTCGCCCTGCCGCCCAAGCGCTGGTTGCTGCGCTCCTCCATCCCCGAAGGGCTCGACGTCTTCGGCATTGAAGGCGCGAACCCGTGCGTCGTGAGCGAGCGCTTCGTCGAAGTCGTGCAGCGGCTGGGCCCCGCGGACGTGATCTACCGGGAACTTCCCGCGCAATAGCCCGTCACATCCCCCCACCCGGGCTCGCGAGCCTCAGGTGTGAGTGCAGCGTCTCCGCCCGCAGGTAGAGGAACTGCGCGTCCCCGAACGACAGCGCATCGCCGTCCGTGAGCAGCCGCACCTCGCCCTCGCCCAGCGCCGCCGCGTTCAGCCAGGTGCCGTTCATGGAGCCCAGGTCCTGCACCGAGCAGGTCCCCTGCGCCGCGTGCCAGCGCAGCACCGCGTGCTGCTTCGACACCGACGGCTCGTGCACCATCAACGCACAGCCCTCCATGCGCCCCACCTTCAGCTCCTGCCCGTCCCACTCCGGCCCCAGGAAGTGCACCTCCAGGGCGTCGAACCCCTGGAGCATCACCAGGAGCCGGTCCACCAGCCTTGAGCGGTGCGCCATGCCCACCGTGCGCGCCTCCGCCAGCCTCAGCGCCACTTGCCGGAACACCGGCTCCGGCGGCTGTTGGATGAGCACCACCGGTCCAGATGCTTGCAGGAACGCCTGTACGGGCGCGTAGGCGAACGGGCGGAGCTGTTGGACGGAGGGCATCACCCCCCTACCGTACCCCC
>NZ_RAWB01000689.1 GCF_003612055.1 Corallococcus llansteffanensis | reverse complement strand
GGTGCAGAGGGGCCGAGGAGGGCCGCTGACGGGGCCGCCCGAGTGATGCTCCCGTCCGGTGGACAGGCCGCTTGAGCCCCCTTGGGGTACACGCCTGCCCAGACCGCGCTCCCCTCAGGTGCGTAGCAGGGGCCTGGACCTCTTGGCGCCTCTTGAGCCTCAACACCCCGCGGCCTGGGGTGGCCCTCGTGCCGGGGCCCACCTCGCACATGCCGTGGGCAAGCCCAGGGGCTCCAGAATTGCCCGCACCCCGGGGGCCCCCTTCACGTACGCCAAGACCCTTGAGCCTGCCTCCACACCTCACGCAGGCGAACACGTCGAAGTCGAACGTCCTCCTGAGCAACTCGGCGTCAGTCCACTCGCGGTGTCCTCTCCTTCATCCGCTCCTTCCTGGCCGCTGCCTCAAGCCCCGCGCTCGCCTCCTGCGCACCTGCTTGAGGGAGCCACGGGCCGCATGAGGGGGGCCCATCAACCCCGCGCCCTCATGCATCCCGCCCGGTCGGGCGGCTACGGCTCACGCAGAGAGGGAGCGCCGTCGTTCGCGAGGTGCCCGGCGCCCTGCACCAGGTACTTCACGACATCGCCACGGCGCCCACGGCCAGCGCAGGAGGCGCGCGCAGTCCCGCCGAGGCACGCTACGTCGCGAACCGCTTCCGGTAGTCCCTCGGTGAGGTGGAGAGGTTGCGCTGGAAGGTCACCCGCATCCGCTCCTCGTTCCCGAAGCCGCACATCCGGGCAATCTGGTCGACGTTGCGCTTCGACTCCTCCAGCAACCGCCGGGCCGCCTCCAGCCGCAGGACTTCCACGGCCTTCGCCGGGGTGCGGCCGGTCTTCTGCTTGTAGACGCGTGCGAAGTTGCGCGGGCTCATGCTGGCTCTCGCGGCCATCGTTTCCACTGTGAGGTCGTCACGGCCCAGGTTGCCCGCGAGCCACAGGTGCAGCTCGTCGAAGGCGGCGGTGTCCCTCGTCTGGGAGCGCAGCAGCTCGCTGAACTGTGACTGCCCGCCAGGCCGCTTCAGGAAGACGACCAGCTCCCGGGCCACCTTCATGGCGACGTCACGTCCATGGTCCGCCTCCACCAGTGCCAGGGCGAGGTCGATTCCCGCGCTGACGCCGGCCGAGGTCCACACGGAACCTTCACGGACGAAGAGCGCGTCACGGTCGATTTCGATGGAGGGGAAACGCTCGCGCAGCCGGTCGCACATGGCCCAATGTGTTGCCGCTCGCTTGCCGTGAAGCAGTCCGGCCTGTGCCAGCAGGAAGGTGCCGCTGCAGACCGATGCGGTGCGGCGGGCCGCCTTCGCCTTCCGCCGCAGCCAGCCGACCAGCTGCTCCGAGCGAGCGAGCACGTCTTCAATATCCGGCGAGCCCGGGACGATGACGGTGTCGACCCGGACGCGTGAGAAGGCGGCGATCGGCGACGTCTGCAACGCGACGCCCTCCGCTGTCTGCACCAGCCCTCCGTCCAGGCTCACCGTGTGGCGGAGGTACCCCGGCAATCCCTGCTCCACCAGGGCCTTCGACGCCGCCCAGAACACCGTCTGGGGCCCCGTCAGGTCCAGCAACCCCATGTCGGGAAAGGCGACGAAGAGCACGGTGCGCTGCTCGCCGGAAGTTGGCAGAAATTCCGGGCTATCTGTCATGGCTGCCACATCCTTCCCTCCGTACGTTCCCGCCGTCAACGGAGAGGCGAACATGAAAATCGTAGTCATCGGAGGCACCGGCCTCATCGGAACGAAGCTGGTGAAGCGGCTTCGCGGGCTGGGCCACGACGTGGTGGCGGCGGCGCCCAGCTCGGGAGTCAACGCTCTCACCGGCGAGGGGCTGGTGGAGGTGCTCGCGGGCGCGCAGGTGGTCGTCGACGTGGCGAACTCACCGTCGTTCGAGGACAAGGCCGTGCTGGAGTTCTTCGAGAAGTCAGGGCGCAACCTCCTCGCGGCGGAAGAGAAGGCCGGCGTGAAGCACCACGTCGCGCTGTCGGTGGTCGGCACCGAGCGGCTGCTGGGCAGCGGCTACTTCCGCGGCAAGCTGGCGCAGGAAGACCTCATCAAGGCCGGCAGGATTCCGTACACCCTCGTGCGCTCCACGCAGTTCTTCGAGTTCATGGGCGGCATCGCGCAGGCGGGAACGGAAGGGGACACGGTGCGCCTCTCCACGGCGCTCATGCAGCCCATCGCGTCGGACGACGTGGCGGACGCGGTGGCCGAAGCGACGCTGGGCGCGCCGGTCAATGGCACCGTCGAAGTGGCCGGGCCGGAGCGCGTGCGCCTCGTCGACGTGGTCCAGCGCTTCATGAACGCGAAGCAGGACGGGCGCAAGGTCATCGCCGACGCTCACGCGCGCTACTTTGGCGTGGTGCTGGACGACCAGTCGCTCACGCCGGGCAACACGGCGCGTGTCGGGCCGACGCGGTTCGAGGAGTGGCTCCGCCGTTCCGCGGCATGACGCTGGGGTGTCGGCTCGAGGCGGCACGTGCCGGTGCTAATACCCCACGTGCAGCCGTCCGGGAGGCAGCGCCGCCTCCAGTCGCTTCAGCTCCGGCTCGGGGACGCGGTCCAGCCCCAGCTTGAACTGCTTGAGCCGGGCGAGCGGCGCGAGTCCCCCCGGCAGCGCGGACAGCTCCCCCTGGAGGAAGCCGGCGTGCGTCAGCTTCGGCATCCGCCCGAGCCCGTCCACCAGGACCTGGACCCGGCCCGGCGTCATCTTGAAGAAGCGCCAGAACCAGAGCTTCTTCAGCCGAGGCAGCCGCGTCAGCACCTCGGGGAAGTCCTCCAGCGCCATCGCGTCCAGGTCCAGCTCCTCCAGCGCCTCCAGCTCGCCGAACGCGTCCGGGAGCCGGGTGAGGTTGTTGCAGTAGCGGACGCTCAGCTTCTTCAGCGCGGGGAGGCGGCAGAGCTCCACGGGGAGCGTCGTCAGCGGCAGGTTCTCCAGGCTGAGGCTCTTCAGCGCTCGCAGCTCACCGATGCGCGGGGAAATCTCCGCGATGTCGTTGGTGTCCAGCGAGAGGCTCTCCAGCCCGGTGAGGCAGAAGACCTCCTCGGGGATGGCCTTCAGTTTCTTCTGCGCGAGCACCAGTCGCGTCGCCTTCTCGCCCCGCGCCGCCTTCTCCTTCACGGCGGCGATGGCCTTCTCCACGGGATTGAGCCGGGTGTCCCCCAGCAGGGGCTGCCCCGCGCGCAGCATCGCGAGGAGCCCCTTCCGGTCCAGCGTGGAGTCGGTGACGTCGCCCTCGTCCTCGTCCTCGTCCTCCACGGAGAAGGCACCCGGCAGGAGCGCCTCGTGCGGCTCCAGCCTCTTGCGGGGCTTCTCCGGCGCGGTGAGCTTGTCGCCCACGAGCACGTCCACGTCCAGCGGGCCGTGCACATGGATGTGGTGGTGCTGCTCGACGAGGGTGCGTGCCTTCAGCCCTCCGCCGACACAGAAGACGTCATCCCCGAACGAGTCGCCGAAGAGCAGCCCCCGAATCCGGACGTTGCCCGCGATGAACATGGCGGAGAACGTCGCCACGTTCTCCGCCTCCAGGTCTCCCAGCACCACCAGGAGGGTGTGGTCCGCCGCGTGGCCATCCTCGAGCAACCCCTTCAGCCGGACGCTGCCGGAGACGACGAGCGGCAGGGGACCGATGACGAGCGAGTCGGCCTCCAGGTCTCCCTCGTGGAAGAGGACGCCCTGCCCGGAGATGCCCTGCCACCAGGAGGCCAGTTCCCGCCGCCACCCGGGTGTCCCTGCCGCTTCCACGCGGGCCCACACTTCTTGCGCGGGGGCTTCCCGCCCCCAGTCCTGCTTCTCCGCCATGGCCCGGTGCTCCCTTCCAAGAGCCATCACGTCATGGAACCACCGCGAGGAACAGTCAGCGGACGCGGACGACGGGCGCCAGGCCCCCCTGAACGTGGTGGGTCAGGTCGATGCCGGTGTCTCCCTGACTGGACGCGTCCCCGTCGTGACCTCGCTTGCTGCGTGCAGGGGGCCGGACGTCCACCTCCGTCCAGCGCAGCCGTTGCTGCAGGGAGTGCGCCTGGTACGCCTGCAGCGCGTCCTCAGGCCCTTGCGCGGGCAGGGCCCCTCTTTTCTCCAGCAGGCGCAGCACCCGGTGACGCACCACCTTCAGCAGCCGCTCCACCTCACGTTGTGTGGGCGGCGGCAACGCCTCGAAGCGCACGCTGCCCTCCCCGGCACGAAGACGCCTTCCGGCACCAGCGCAGGGTCGTGAGGGGTTACTTGCAAGGCCGAGCCGAAAAATTGGAGAAAAGAGACGGCCCCGATCTGTCCACCGCGCACGCCCTGCCGCCGTGCCCTGCGACGTTGCAGGGCAAACACCGCTCGCAGGAAAAGGGTGAGGACGTCCGAGAGCAGCCCTTTCTCCTTCAGCAGTACCCATCGCACCCGGTGCGGAAAGGACAACGTCCACTGACGGTAGGGCACGTGCGGCGGCACCCGCTCCACCAGGTGCACCGCCGTCACCTGCGCCCGCTTCGCGTTGCAGGAGGGGCACACCCCTCGCCCCTTGCACGAGAAGGCGACGAGCAGTTCGTCCTTACAACTCTCGCAGCGCACCCGCGCGAATCCGTGCACCAGCACGCCGCACTCAAGGTACCTGGCGAAGTCCCGCTCCACGTACCGGGGCAGGCCGCGCCCCACGTCGCTCGCCTCCGCCAGCAGCGTGGCAAGGCTCTCCCTCACCGCCTCGTACAGCACTGTCCCCTCCGGCTGCCTCCGCCGGTACGCCCACCCCCGTTCCTCCAC
>NZ_RAWB01000688.1 GCF_003612055.1 Corallococcus llansteffanensis | reverse complement strand
TTCCTGCCCTGGAGGCCGTCCCGTATGCACCGTCTTCTCGGTATCACCGTTGCCTTGTTCGCCGCCGGAGTCCTGGCCGCCGAACCGGCCGTGGGCCCCTGGACCAAGAAGGTCCAGGCCGGCAAGGACCTCTACGCGACCCTGAAGACGAGCCAGGGCACCGTCATCGTGAAGCTCTTCTCCAAGGACGCTCCCAAGACGGTGGAGAACTTCGTCGGGCTGGCCACCGGGGAGAAGGCCTGGACGGACCCCACCACGGGCCAGCAGGTGACGAAGAAGCCCCTGTACCCGGGCACCGTCTTCCACCGCGTCATCCCGGGCTTCATGATCCAGGGTGGCGACCCCACGGGCACCGGCATGGGCGACCCGGGCTACCGCTTCGAGGACGAGTTCCAGAGCGGCCGCAGCTTCGACAAGCCGGGCCTGCTCGCCATGGCGAACGCGGGGCGCAACACCAACGGCAGCCAGTTCTTCATCACCACCGCCACCCCCATGCACCTCACCGGCCGGCACACCATCTTCGGTGAGGTCGTCGCCGGCTATGACGTGGTGGAGAAGATTGGCAACGTGCCCCGGAGCGCGCAGGACCGCCCCCAGACGCCGGTGGTCCTCACCGCCGTCACGCTGAGCGACAAGGCCCCGAAGGGCGTCCCCGCGGCGAAGGCTCCGGCAGCGAAGGCTCCAGCGGCGAAGACCCCCAGCACCCCGAGCCCGACGCCGTGACGTTCATGGAGCGGGCCCGCGCGGGCGAGGAGCTGTTCGCGGCGTTCAACACCACCGAGGGGCGCATCGTCGTGCGCCTGCTCCCCCAGGACGCTCCGAGGACGGTGGAGAACTTCGTGGGGCTCGCCACGGGCGAGAAGGCCTGGACGCACCCCATCACCAGCGAGGCCATGCACGGCCGCCCGCTCTACGACGGGACGCTGCTGTTCCGCTGCATCAAGGACTTCATGATCCAGGGCGGGGATCCGAGCAGCCGGGGCAACGGCGGGCCGGGCTTCCGGTTCGAGGATGAGTTCCAGGGCGGCCGGCGTTTCGACAAGAAGGGTGTGCTGGCCATGGGCAACACCGGCCCCAACACCAACGGCAGTCAGTTCTTCATCACCGCGGCACCCACCCCCCACCTCAACAACCGACACACCATCTTCGGCGAGGTGGTGGAAGGGCAGGACGTGGTGGACCGCATCGCCAACGAGCTTCCCAAGGACTCGAACGACCGTCCCCGCCGGGACGTGCGCATCCAGACGTTGACCATCTCCACGGCGCGGCCCTAAGTCCGACTCACGTCGCCCCGTTCATCGCAGTCCCGTGGTTTCCCCGGGGCCTTCCCGTCGCTGCTTCCGGCAAGGCCCACTGATCATCTCCGGAAGTATGGCCTCTCAGTCCTCGCAGAAGAAACCCCGCGCCGGCTTCGCCGCGCTCATCGGCCGGCCCAATGTGGGCAAGAGCACGCTGCTCAACGCGCTCACGGGCGAGAAGATCGCCATCGTCTCGCCCAAGCCCCAGACGACCCGCAACCGCATCCTCGGCGTGGTGACGCGTCCGGAAGGGCAGGTGGCCTTCCTCGACACGCCCGGCATCCACCAGGCCAAGGGAGAGCTCAACCGCTACATGGTGGAGGCCGCCCTCTCCGCGGCCGAGGAGGTGGACCTCGTCCTCTTCCTCATCGAGCCGCCCGCCGGTGAGACGCTGGACGTCACGCCCGGCAACCGCGCCATCCTCGAGCGGCTGCAGAAGGTGGGCAAGCCCACCTTCCTGGTCATCAACAAGATCGACGCCATCCCGAAGGAGAAGCTCCTCCCGCTCATCGCGCTGTACGGCGAGCAGTTCCCCTTCGCGGAGGTGGTGCCCATCTCCGCCCGGGAGAAGGACGGCGTGGAGCACCTGTTCCAGGTCGTCCTGGGCCACCTGCCGGAGGGCGAGCCGCTCTTCGCCGAGGACATGCTCACCGACCAGCAGGAGCGCGTGCTGGTGGCCGAGTACATCCGCGAGCAGGTGCTCCGGCACTGCCGGCAGGAGATTCCATACTCCACCGCGGTGCTGGTGGACGTGTTCGACGAATCCGAGCGCGAGCCCCGTCCCGGCACGCCCCCGGGCCAGCTGGGCGGCCTCATCCGCATCGCGGCGTCCATCTACGTGGAGCGCGACAGCCAGAAGGCCATCCTGATTGGCAAGCAGGGGCAGATGCTGAAGCTCATCGGCACGGACGCGCGCAAGTCGGTGCAGCGCCTGCTGGGGGCGCATGTCTACCTGGACCTGCGCGTGCGCGTGGAGGCCCGCTGGAGCGAGCGCGCCGCGGGCCTGCGGAAGCTGGGTTACGAGTGATGCGGTCGCCGTCGCTACTCTTGTTGTCGTTCTTGTCGTCGCCGTTGCTGTCGTCGCTGTCGAAAGAGACTCCATGAAGCCGCTGGTCGCCATTGTCGGTCGCCCCAACGTGGGCAAGAGCACGCTGTTCAACCGCCTGGTGGGCCGCCGCATCGCGCTCGTGGAGGACGAGCCGGGCGTCACCCGCGACCGGCACTACGCCGAGGCGGACTGGGAGGGGCGCGCCTTCACCCTCATCGACACGGGCGGCTTCGTGCCCGGGGAGAAGGACTCGCTGCTCAAGCAGGTGCGCGAGCAGGCGCAGTTCGCCGTGGAGGAGTGCGACGTCATCATCTTCGTCGTGGACGCCCGCGTGGGCATGTCCACCGCGGACGAGGCCGTCGCCAACTACCTGCGCAAGAGCGGCAAGCCGGTGGTCGTCGCGGCCAACAAGCTCGACAATGAGACGGGGCTGATGCAGTCGCTGGCGGGCGAGTTCTTCCGCCTGGGCCTGGGCGACGTGCAGGGCATCTCCGCCGAGCACAACCTGGGCATGGGCAGCCTGATGGACTCCGTCGTGGCGAAGCTCGCCCCGAAGGTGGAGGGCGAGGACGCCGACGCGCCCCCCGACGACGGGAAGATCCGCGTCGCCATCATCGGCCGGCCCAACGTGGGCAAGAGCACCCTGGTCAACGCCATCCTCAAGGAGAAGCGCGTCGTCACCAGTGAGATCGCCGGCACCACGCGCGACCCCATCGACTCCGAGGTGACGTACAAGGGCAACGAGCTCATCCTCACCGACACTGCGGGCATCCGGCGCAAGAAGACCATCGCGCACCAGGTGGAGCAGTACTCGGTCATCGCCGCGCTCAAGGTGCTGGAGCGCAGCGACGTGGCGGTGCTCCTGATGGACGCCACCGAGCCCGCCGTGGACCAGGACGCGAAGCTCGCGGGCCTGTCCATGGACCGCGGCCGCGCGCTGGTCATCGTGGTGAACAAGTGGGACCTCATCGCGGAGGACAAGCGCAAGCAGGACGCGTTCCGCGACGACCTGAAGATCGCCCTCAAGTTCGTGGGCTACGCGCCCGTCATCTTCACGTCCGCCCTCCACGGCTCCAAGGTGGAGAAGGTGGTGGACGTGGCGGTGGAGCTGGCCAAGCAGTTCCGCTTCCGGGCGCCCACCCCGCAGCTCAACCGGCTGCTGGACTACATGGTGGACAACAACCCGGCGCCCATCGTGAAGGGCAAGCCGCTGCGCCTGTACTACATCGCCCAGGTGGCCGCGGCGCCGCCGACCTTCGCGCTCACCTGCAACGCCCCCGAAGGCGTGCCGGACATGTACAAGCGGTACATCACCAACCAGATCCGCAAGACGTTCGATTTGCGGGTCCCCATCCGGCTGCTCTTCCGCGAGCGCCCGGGCAAGGCCAAGCGCGAGGCGCGCAAGAAGCCGCACCTGGCGGGCAAGGGCGCCAAGGGTGGGAAGCGGGCAGGGCGCGACTGAGCGCGCACGTTCGTTGACACTTCCAGCAGGCGCTCTTTACAGTGCGCCGCTTTCGCAAGCGAAGAGCACCGTAAAGAGCCGGTAGAGAGGTTTCGTCATCGTGGCCCAGCCGAAGACCGAGAAGATTCGCCAGCAGGAGCTTCGTCAGCCGGATGCCTTCCAGAAGGTGGGGGCGGACGCGCGTGACTGGCTGATGCAGCGCCAGAAGTTCCTCGCCATCGGCGCCGGCGTGCTGGTGCTGGGCGCGGTGGGTGTCGCCATCGGCAGCGAGGTTTCCAAGCGCGGCGAGGCGCAGGCCTCCATGCAGCTGGGCCAGGCGCTCACCGTCCTGGACCGCCCGGTGACGGGCGTGGACCCGGCGGACCCCACGTCCACGGAGCCCCCGTTCCCCACGGTGGAGGCCCGCGACCAGCAGGTCGTGACGACGCTGGCCACCTTCCGCAAGGACCACGACGGGACCCGCGCGGCGACGACGGCGGCCCTGCCGCAGGCCAAGGCCGAGTTCCGGCTGGGCAAGTACGACGACGCGCTGGCGTCCCTGGGCGTCTTCCTCAAGGGCGTTCCGGAGAACGACGCCCTGCGCGCGAGCGCCCTGGAGGGCCAGGGCTACGCCTACGAGGCCAAGGGCGACTACGCCCAGGCCATCGCCTCCTTCGAGCAGATGGAGAAGGCGGACACGGGTGAGTACCTGGCCGGCATGGGCCAGTACCACAAGGCGCGCATGCTCATCCTGCAGGGCAAGAAGGACGAGGCCGCGCAGGTGCTGTCGAAGATCCCCACGGACCACCCGAACAGCGCGGCGGCCCGTCAGGCCACCGAGCGCATGGCGGTGCTGGCCTCCCAGGGCGTGAAGGTGCCCACGCCGGCGCCTCCGCCGGCCGCCACGACGGATGCGGGGTAGTCCTCGTTCATGACCATGCGGCTCGCTCGGTGGAAGCAGTGGGTGGGGGTGATG
>NZ_RAWB01000687.1 GCF_003612055.1 Corallococcus llansteffanensis | reverse complement strand
GTCGCGGAGCGCTTCCCGGGGCGGGTGGTGGTGGCCGCGGACGTGAAGGGGCGCGAGGTGGTGACGCGCGGTTGGACGTCCGGCAGCGCGCGGGACATCCGCGACGTGCTGACCGCGCTGGAGCCGCTGCCGCTGGGAGGGATGCTCGTCACGGCGGTGCACAAGGAGGGGCAACTGGGAGGCGTGGACCTGCCCCTGATGGCGGAGGTGGCGCGCACGAGCCGGCACCGGCTCTACGCGTCTGGAGGCGTGACGACGCTGGAGGACCTGCGCGAGCTGGCGAAGGTGGGCGCGCACGGGGCGGTGGTGGGCATGGCGCTGTACACGGGACGTCTGGACGCGCGCGCGGTCGCGCAGGAGTTCGCGGAATGAGCACGGGCACGAGCACCACGGTCGTCCGGGAGACGAAGGAGACGAAGGTCCAGGTGGAGCTGGCGCGCGGCCCGGGCGCGGCGAAGGTGGACACGGGGCTGAAGTTCTTCGACCACATGCTCGCCACGTTCGCGCGCTACGCGGGCCTGGAGCTGACGCTGCACGCGCGGGGCGACCTGCGCCACCACCTGATGGAGGACGTGGCCATCACCCTGGGCACCGCGGTGCAGCGGGTGGTGCCCGCCACGGCGGCGCGCTACGGCGAGCGCACCGTGCCCATGGACGACGCGCTGGTGCAGGCGTGCCTGGACGCGGGCGGGCGCTTCTACTACCGGGGCCCGCTGAAGAACCGGCTGTATGAGCACTGGATGCGCTCGTTCTGCGAACACTCGCGCATCACGCTGCACCTGCGCGTGCTGCGCGGCCGGGACAGCCACCACCTCACCGAGGCGGCCTTCAAGGCGCTGGGGCTCGCGCTGCGCGATGCGATGGTGGACTCGGGGGTCGTCTTCAGCATGAAGGGCACCGTCGCCCTGGAGGTGAAGTGATGCTCAGCCGACGACTCATCGTCTGCCTGGATGTGAAGGGTGGACGCGTGGTGAAGGGCGTCCAGTTCGAAGGCCTGCGCGACGTAGGCGACCCCGTGGCGCTGGCGCTGCGCTACGAGGAGGAGGGCGCGGACGAGGTGACGTTCCTGGACATCTCCGCGAGCGCGGAGGAGCGCGAGACGCTGTGGGACCTGGTCCAGCGCACGGCCGAGCGCCTGTTCATCCCGCTCACGGTGGGCGGAGGCGTGCGCACGGTGGACGACGTGGGTCGGGCGCTCCGGGCGGGCGCGGACAAGGTGAGCATCAACTCCGCCGCGGTCGCCACGCCCGAGCTGCTCACCGGATGCGCGGAGCGCTTCGGCGCCCAGTGCGTCGTGGCGAGCATCGACGCGAAGCGGGAAGGGGACCGCTACCGCGTCTACACGCACGGAGGCCGCCGTCCCACCGACCTGGACGCGGTCGCCTGGGCGAAGGAGTGCGTCCGACGCGGCGCGGGCGAGGTGCTGCTCACCAGCATCGACCGCGACGGCGCGCGCACCGGCTATGACCTGGAGCTGACGCGCGCGGTGGCGGACGCCGTGGACGTGCCCGTCATCGCCTCCGGAGGCGCGGGCCGCGCGGAGCACGTGCGCGAGGCCCTGACGCTGGGAGGCGCGGACGCCGCGCTCGTGGCGGGGATCCTCCACGACGGCCTCACCACCGTCGGCGCCCTCAAGACGCTGCTGCGCGACAGCGGCCTTCCCATCCGGAGCACGACATGAGCGCGGATCCGAGAGACCTCATGCAGGCCGCCGCCGACGTGGCGCGCAAGGCCGGGGACGTGGCGCTGGGCTTCTTCCGCGGCGGCATCGCCGTGGACACCAAGAGCGACGGAACGCCGGTGACGGTGGCGGACCGGACCGCCGAGTGGACCGCGCGCCAGTGGCTGGAGGAGCGCTTCCCGGAGGACGGCATCCTGGGCGAGGAGTTCGGCGAGACGCGGCCGGGCGCGAAGCGACGGTGGATCCTGGATCCCATCGACGGCACGAAGACGTTCATCCGGGGCGTGCCGCTGTGGGGCACGCTGGTGGCGGTGGCGGAAGGGGAGCGCATCCTCGCGGGCGCGGCGTACTTCCCGGCCGTGAACGAGCTGCTCGTCGCCTCCCCGGGCCTGGGCTGCTTCTGGAACGACGCCCCCACGCGTGTGTCCGCGCAAGGGACGCTGTCGCAGGCGGTGGTGCTGATCACCGACGAGCGCTTCCTCCAGGCCCCCGAGCGTGGCGCCGCGTGGCGCGAGCTGTCCCGACAGGCGGCGATCTCCCGCACCTGGGGGGACTGCTACGGCTACCTGCTCGTCGCCACCGGGCGCGCGGAGGCCATGGTGGACGAAGCCCTGTCCCCGTGGGACGCGGCGGCGCTGCAACCCATCATCGAGGAGGCCGGCGGCGTGTTCACCGACTGGAAGGGCGTGCGCACGGCGTTCGGCGGCGACGGCATCGCCACCAACGCGGCGCTGGCGGCGCGCGTTCGCGAAGAGCTGGGAGCGGGAGGCAGGTCATGAAGCTGGACGTGGCGGCGTTGAACTTCGACAAGGGCCAGGGCCTGGTGACGGTGGTGACGCAGGATGCGAGCACCGGCGACGTCCTGATGGTGGCGCACGCGGACCGCGAGGCGCTGGAGCGCACGCTCGCCACAGGCGAGATGCACTACCGCTCCCGCACGCGCGGCCTCTGGCACAAGGGCGCCACCAGCGGGAACACGCAGAAGGTCGTCTCCCTGAGCGCCGACTGCGACGGCGACGCGGTGCTCGCGCGCGTGGAGAAGGCCGGCCCCGCGTGCCACACCGGTGACGAGACCTGCTTCGGCGAGGGCCGCTGGGACGCGCTCGCGCACCTCGACGCGACCCTCGCGGCGCGCGCGGCCACGCCTCCTGCGGAGGGTGAGAAGCCCGGCTACACGCGCCGACTGCTGGGGGATCGCAACCTGCGCCTGAAGAAGCTGGGCGAGGAGGCCGCGGAGCTGGTGACCGCCTGCGCCGACTCGGATCCACACCGGGCGGCCGAGGAAGCGGCTGATCTGCTCTACCACCTGCTGGTCGCGATCCGCCCGCTGGGCCTCACGCTGGACGACGTCAAGGGCGTGCTCGCGGCGCGCGCTCAACCCCCGAAGGTCTGATCAGCTTGAAAAGGGGGCGTGTCGGCTGCGACCCAGGCGGAGTTATCCAGCTGTACTGCAGCCTGACAGCGTGGCTGGCACACAAGCGCCCCAAAGGTGCAGGAGTGTGTCCGCTACTCTTCAACCGCTCCTGCGATCCTGGTACAGAATCCGCCTTGCGGCGCGGGCCGCGCCTAACGAGGCGCCCCAGTCTCAGCGTTCGCTTCACCGGAGGATTCGTGACTTCCACGTACCAATCCGAACTCATCGACCGCGTGTTCTTCTCGCGTTGGCACAACCCGCCGACGAAGGACGACGTCGCGGCCATCATGGCGCAGATGGAGGAGGCGACCCAGCGGCTGGGGACGAACGTGCTGTACATCGCCTCCATCAGCCCCAAGGCCAAGGTTCCGGACGCGACCGAGCGCGCGCACCTGAACCAGATGGTGGCCGAGGGCCGCCGGTTCTGTGAGCAGTCCTGGCTGGTGTACGAGGGCACGGACCTGCAGCACAACCTCCAGCGAGTCATCATCTCGGGCGTGCTCATCCTCACGCGCACGTTCGACAACTACCTGTCGGTCGCCAAGTCGGCGGACGCCATCGTGAAGGACGTCTCCACCGCCCTGAAGCGGGACGCGTCCGGCATCTTCAAGACCGCGCGGGAGCGCGGCCTCATCGCCTGAGTTCCACGCGAGCGACGTCGGACCCCCGTTCCGACGCCGCGTGATTCCTGGCGCCCGCGCTACCGGGCGCCGATGATCTCCAGCTCCTTCAACTCCACGCCCGGCCGCTCCGGCAGGACGCTCACCGCGTCCACGTCGAGCAGGGGAAGGACGGGCTTGCAGATCTCCCAGCCCCCCGTGCCGCGAAAGCGGCAGACGGTGGGATCGACGTAGAAGGCCGCGCCCTGGCTGTCCTTGCGTCCCACGCCGTCCGGCGCGCGGATGATCGCGCGCAGCGTGCCCGGACCCGTGGCGCGCACCTGGAACGACGCCACGTGCTTCAGCGCCGGGGCGTACCCCAGGCGCAGCGCCCCTTGCGACTCCAGCGGCAGCTTCACGCCCGACAGCGCGTCCTGATCGAACGCGCGGAACCCGTCGCCCGCGCCCGTGGACTGATCCGGCTCGATGGGCGCCGTCTCCACGGTGCCGTCCGTGAACAGCGTCGCGAGCCAGGGGGCCCGCGCGCCCTGCTGCACGGCCGCCGCGTTCAGCACCGGCAGCGGAAGCTGCTTCGTCTTCACGCACGTGGGCGAAAGCGCCTCCGCCAGCGCCAGCAGCGTCGGCTCCACGTCCGGCCCCGACACGGCCGCAGGCCCCAGGGCCGAGCGCACGAGCTCCTGGCAGGCCGTGCCCAGGGTCGCCCCCGCGTGCTCCAGGCTCCAGCGCGCTTCCTGGATGTCCGGCCGCTCACGTCGCGCGGCCTGCTCCAGCGCCCGGGTCACCGCCTGGCCGCAGGGGTTGTTCCCGGGCGCGCAGCGCTCGCACAGGGTGGCGAGCAGCTCGCGGGGCGGCGCGTCCCCGTGGAGGAGCGGCGCGCGGGAGGCTAGGGCCGCGCCCCGGGCGCAGGCGGCGGCCGGAGGGGTGGGGCAGTCCCCGAGCTGACGGCGCGCGGCGCTCCAGGCGGTGCCGGCATCGTCGGTGGGGCCGGCGTCGGGTTGGAGGACGTCCGCCAGCACCGCGTCCAGGCTCCGGCACGCGGCGGGGCCCAGGT
>NZ_RAWB01000686.1 GCF_003612055.1 Corallococcus llansteffanensis | reverse complement strand
GCCTGGGGGCTCGCGGCCATCTCGGCGCTGCCGATTGGCTTCTCCGTGTGGAGCCAGCTGCGGCTCCAGCAGGAGTGCCACGGGCCGCGCGTCGCGCCCCGGCACTTCTGGGTGCCGGCGGTGCTGCCGTTGCTGGTCGCCGGAGTGACGCTGTCCGCGCGGCTGTCGCGCGAGGTGGACTGGCGCGGCCGGAGCTACCGGTTGGATGCGAAGGCGCGCCTGGGGGAGGCCCAGCCTGCCCGGGCCAGCGTGTAGACGGGGCGGCGGACGCGACGATGCAGCCAGCTTCCCAACTGTTCCACCGCGCTCGCCACGGCATCCCTCAGGGGGGGCCCGGCCGAGCGCAGCAGGGGCCCGGCGGACCGCAGCCGGCTGCCCTGGCCGCGCGTGGAGAGCATCGCGGTGAGGGCATGGCCCACGACGCGCAGGTACTCGCGCGCCATCACCCGCATGCGCGGCTCCTCGGAGGAGAGCAGGGCCATGGAGGCCCGCGCGCCGCGAGGGCTGTGCTCCCAGTAGTGCAGCAGCCCCAGGCGCAGCGCCCGCATGCCCTCGTCCTGGCCGGCGAAGGCGCTGTAGAGCGCGGAGGCGAGCGCGACGCGCGTGCGCTGCGCCGGCCGTCGCTCATGGGCATAGCGCTCGAGCGCGCGGGGGATGTGGCCCGCGTGGCGGTGCAGCGCCTCCTGGAGGGCGCGGGCGTCGTGGAAGCACGAGGCCATGCCGCTGGCGGTGAGCGGATGGCAGCACGCGGCGGCATCGCCCACGAGCACGGCGCTGCCCGCCCAGACGGTCTCCGCCAGCCGGTCGTCATTGGAGGCCATGCGCGGCGCGGGTTGCTGCTCCAGGGCCTGTTGGACCTCGGACCTCAGACCGGGGGGCAGGGCGAGCAGGAGCTCCGGCCGGGCCTTCAACGTCCCGGCGGTGCTGCCCAGGGGGAGGTCCACCATCACGCGCGCCACACCGGGCTGGATGGCATAGGCGAGCGCGTGCAGCGGGCCGCCCACGAACTGGTGGCCATGGTCGGGGTGGGGCAGGCAGGCGCTGTCCACGGTGACGCCCAGCATGGTGGAGATGCGCAGGTGGTGCTCGGCGATGCCCAGCATCCGCCGCACGGGCGACGCGCGTCCGTCCGCGGCCACGAGCAGCCGGGCCTTCACCGTGTGCTCGGCGCCCTCGAGGGAGAAGCGCAGGCGGACGCCGTGCTCATCGTTGTGCTCCACGGCCGTCACGCGGGCGCGGCCGTGCAGGGTGACGCCGGGCCGTCGGGACACCGACTCCTGGAGGGGGACGGTGAGGTTGGCGTGCTCGAGCGACAGCCCGGTGACGCCGTGTCCATAGGGCAGGATGAGGGTGTGCGTGGGGGCATGGAAGCGCACCGCGAAGCCGCGCACGGGCTGGGACGTCCAGGCATCCACGACGCCCCCGAAGCCCAGGGCGCGCAGGTCCCGCACCCCGGCGGGGTGGAGCAGCTCCCCCGCGAGCTGCTTGTGACGGTCCACGCCCGCGTCGAGCAGCAGGACGGACCACCCCAGCTCGGCGAGCGCCGCCGCCACCGCGCAACCCGCGGGCCCGCCACCGGCAATCACCACGTCGACGTCCCCCACGCGGCCCCCACTCGGTCACAAGACAGAGACGTCCTGTCTGTCATTGACGACTTAGCCATTGATGCGTCGCGCCGCACGAAGAGGAGGCAGGCATGGTGGTCCCAGGTGAGTCCTTCTGCCGCACGCAGCTGCCCCGGGTGTCCCGGACGTTCGCGCTGAACATCCCCCTGCTCCCGGCGCCCCTGGACCTGGCGGTGACGGTGGCCTACCTGCTGTGCCGCATCGCGGACACGCTGGAGGACGAGGCCCTCGGGGCGCTCCAGGCAGGACTGCTGGACGAGCTGGCGGGACTGGTGGCGCTGGGGCCGGACTGGGAAGCCCGCGCCCGGTCCTTCTCACGGCGGGCGGGGCTCGCGCTGGGCGGCGGAGCCCCGGTGGCGGAAGCGGAGCTGGTCTCTGGGACGCCCATGGTGCTGGAGACGCTGGCCTCGCTTCCTCCCTGGGTGCACCCGCATGTCGCGCGGTGCGTGCGCACGATGACGGGTGGGATGAATCACATCCAGCAGGCGTATGGCGGCGGCGGTGGGGTCAGGGGGCTGCCCGACCTCCATGCCCTGTCCTTGTACTGTTATTACGTGGCGGGCGTGGTGGGGGAGATGCTGACCGGGCTCTTCCTCGCCTCCTCACCGTGGGTCGCCCCGCGCAAGGCCCGGCTCGTCCCACGGGCCGTTGCCTTTGGCCGCGCCCTGCAGCTCACCAACATCCTGAAGGACGTGCGCGAGGACCTGGACCGGGGACGCTGCTGGCTGCCCTGGGATCGGATGGCCGCGCACGGGCTGGAGCCCGCCACGCTCGTGCTGCCCGGGCACCGCGCGCAGGCGGTCGACCTGATGGACGAGCTGGTGGTGGTGGCGCGCCGGGAGCTGGACGTCGCGCTCGAGTATTCGCTGGCATTGCCAACCGAGGAGCCCGGCCTGCGGCTGTTCTGCCTCTACCCCCTCTTCTTCGCGGTGCTGACCCTCAACGTCCTGGAGGGCAATCCCGCAGTGTTCGACCCCGCGCCGGTGAAGATCGGCCGGGACGCCGTGCGGTCACTGATGCTGCTCACGCAGGAGCGGGTGGCGTCGGATGCCGCGCTGCGGGAGCTCTACGCGGACTGTTCGCGGGCACCCCGTGCCCTGGAGGCGATGACATGAGCTCGCGGGCCCGCGACGTGCTGGCCCGGACCCAGGAGGCGGATGGCTCCTGGAAGGGCGACTACGGCGGCCCGCTCTTCCTCAGCCCGGTGTACGTGGCCGGGCTGTATGTGATGGGAAGGATCCCGGACGCGCGCACCCGGGACGGGATGCTCGTCCACCTGCGCGGTCACCAGAACGAGGATGGGGGCTGGGGGCTCGACGTGGAGTCACCCAGCCTGGTCTTCACGACGGTGCTCAACTACGTGGCGCTGCGACTGATGGGCGTCGGCGCCGACGATCCGGGCCTTGTCCGCGCGCGGGAGTGGTTCCTTCCCCGGGGCGGTCCACTCGGCAGCGGCTCCTGGGGGAAGTTCGTCCTCGCGCTCCTGGGGCTCTATGAATACGACGGGCTCGACCCCGCTCCTCCCGAGCTGTGGCTGCTGCCGCGAGCGCTGCCTTTCCATCCGTCGCGGCTGTGGTGCCATTGCCGCATGGTGTACCTGCCCATGGGCTGGCTTTTTGGCCGCCGGGCCCGCGCGGTGGAGACACCCCTGCTGGCCGAGCTGCGTCGCGAGCTCTATCCCCAGCCGTACGCGGACGTGGATTGGAAGAGGGCGCGAAGCCGGGTGGCCGCGTCCGATGCCTATACCCCTCGGAGTGCCTGGCTGCGCGCCGTGAACCGCGTGCTCGGCTTCTACGAGCGGATCCACTCGAAGCGGCTGCGCGCCCGCGCGCTGGATGAGTCCCTGGCGTTGATCCGCGCGGAGGACGAGGCGACGCACTACATCTGCATCGGGCCCATCAACAAGGTGCTGAACACCGTGGTGTGGCACCTGGCCCGGCCGGACGGTCCGGAGGTGCGAGCCCATCTGGAGCGCCTGCCGGACTACCTCCAGCACTCTCCGGATGGCATCAAGGTCAACGGCTACAACTCCTCGCAGCTCTGGGACACCGCGTTCGCGGTGCAGGCCCTGGTGGCCTCGGGACAGGCGGAAGAGGCGCGGGACACGCTCGCGCGGGCGGGCCGCTTCCTGGAGGCGGAGCAGGTGCTGGAGGATCCGCCGCACGCCGCGCGCTTCTACCGGCATCCGAGCCGGGGCGGCTGGCCCTTCAGCACGCGCGCCCACGGGTGGCCCATCAGTGATTGCACCGCGGAGGCGCTGAAGGCGTGTCTGTTGTTGGAACCGCTCGGGCTCAACCACGTGCCGCGCGAGCGGCTGGCACAGGCGGTGGAGTTCATCCTCTCGCTGCGGAACCGCGACGGCGGCTGGGCCACCTATGAGCGACAGCGGGGGCCGCGCTGGCTGGAGCGGCTCAACCCCTCGGACGTGTTCGCCGGCATCATGGTGGACACCAGCTACGTGGAATGCACGTCGGCGTGCGTGCAGGCGCTGGTGGCGTGGCGAAGGGCGCGGCCGGAGGCGTCGGTGGGGGAGGCCATCGCGCGAGGCGTGGACTTCCTGCGCCGCACGCAGCGCCCGGACGGAAGCTGGGAGGGGTCCTGGGGCGTGTGCTTCAGCTACGGCACGTGGTTCGCCGTGTCAGGGCTGGCGGCCGCGGGCACGCGGACCCAAGACCCCGCGCTGCGACGGGCCGCCGCGTTCCTGAAGGCCCAACAGCGCGAGGACGGCTCCTGGAGCGAGACCGTGCGGAGCTGCCGCGAGCGCCGCTGGGTGGACGGGCCCACGGGGCACGCGGTGACGACGTCCTGGGCCCTGCTGTCGCTCGTGGCCACGGGAGACGCGGACTCGGAGGCCACGCGCCGGGGCGTGGCGTGGCTCCGCGCGAGGCAGGGCGCGGATGGCCGGTGGCCGCAAGAGCCCCTGGCGGGCGTGTTCAACCGCACCTGCGCCATCCACTACGACGCCTACCTGCGCATCTTCCCGCTGTGGGCGCTGTCGCTCGCGGGGGCCCCGGAGCGTCGCGGCCTCCCGCGCAGTGCGATTGGAAATGAGGGGGTCGAGCCCTGTTGGTCCATGCGGTGAACGGGGGGCTGTAACCTTTCAGGGCGCTCCTTCGTGGTTCTCGCAAAGGCGCCTGGAATGTCCCGGG
>NZ_RAWB01000685.1 GCF_003612055.1 Corallococcus llansteffanensis | reverse complement strand
CCTGCGCCTCGTCCGGCTTGCGCGTCGCGTCCCGGCTCGCGCACCCGAGCAGCATCCCGCAGACGATTCCACTCCACACGAGCAGTCGCATGTTCCTCCCAGGGGGCCCTCGCGGGCCGGTTGGCGTGTGCCCACCTTCCGACCGGCCTATCGCCGGTGGCGGAGCGCCGCATCGTACGCGGCCCGCGTCAGTTCCGCGGTGCGGGCCCAGGTGAACTTCGCGGCCTGACGCTTGCCCGCCGCGGAGAGGGCTCGGCGCTCCCCGGGCGAGCCGAGCAGCCGGTCGATGACCGCCGCCAGTCCCTCCGCGTCCTCCGGATCCACCGCGGGGGCCGCGTCGCCGCACACCTCCGGCAGCGAGCCCGCGGTGGACACCACGGTGGGCGTGCCCAGGCGCATGGCCTCCAGCGGCGGCAGGCCGAAGCCCTCGTAGCGCGAGGGGAAGACGAACAGCGCCGCGCGGCGCATCAGCGCGTAGAAGACGGGAGGCGGCTGGTAGCCCAGGGCCCGCACGTCCAGCCCTTCGGCGCGCAGCCGCGCGATGCGCGTCTCCACCTTGCCGGAGCCGTACCAGCCCTGGCCCGCGAGCACGAGCGTGAAGGGCCGCCCGCGCGCGGCGAGCCGCTCCTGCGCCTCCAGCACCAGGTCCACGTTCTTGCGCACGTCGAGCGAGCCCGCGTACAGCACGTAGTCCTTCGGCAGCTCCAGCGCACGCAGGAAGTCCTCGCCGGCGGCGTCCAGCGCGGGCGCTTCCACGTGGTCCACGCCGTTGGGCACCACCACCGTGCGGGGCTCCACCTGGGGGAAGCGGCGCAGCACGTCGTCGCGCGTGCGCTCGCTGATGCACACCAGGCGGTCGGCGAGCATCAGGCTGCGCGCAAGCCACAGCCGGAACTGCCAGCGGAACGCGGTGGACACGGTGTCCGGCATGTCCAGCGGCACCAGGTCGTGCACGGTGAGCACGTACGCGGTGCCCGGCACGCGCCTCAGAGGCAGGTTGAAGTTGCCGAGCGCGTGGTAGACGGGCGGCGGCGCGTCCTTGAGCAGCTTCGGCAGCGTGCCCAACGTCCACGACGTCCGCTTCTGGACGCCGCGCGGATGCTCCCCCGACGTGCGCGCGCCCATCCGGTCCAGGAGGACGCCCTGGGCCTCAAGCGCGTCCGCGAGGCAGCGGGTGTAGAGGCCGATGCCCGTGGTGGGCTCGTCCCAGAGGGTGGCGTCGAGTGCGATGGGTCCGGAGGTCGACACGGGGCCGCCTCATAGCATGGGCCGTGTGGTAGACACGGCCCCGCATGGCGGTCCACCAGTTGATCCCGAGCTTCGGCCCCGGCGATGCCTCCGGGCAGGCCGCGCTGCACCTTCAACTCCTGCTGCGCCGCATGGGGCACGTGGGGGACATCTACGCCGAGGAGGTGGGCGGCGGACTGGAGGGGCTGGCGCGACACGTCTTCAAACTGAGCCCGAAGCCGGACGACCTGGTGCTGTACCACCACGGCATCGCGTCCCCGCTGAGCGGGCGCCTGATGCACCTGGACTGCAAGCGGGGCGTGGTGTTCCACAACATCAGCCCCGCGCGCTTCTACCCGGGCACGCCCCTGGAGCACGCGCTGGTGGCGGGCCGCGCGCAGGTCGCCGCGCTGGCGCCCTTCCTGGACGTGTCCATCGGGGACTCGGACTACAACTGCGCGGAGCTGCGCGTCGCGGGCCACCGCAACGTGCACACCGTGCAGCTCTTCATCGAACCGGAGCGCTTCGCGGCTTCGGGCGCGGATCCGAAGCTGCTCGAGGGCCTGAAGGGCCCGGGCCCCACCCTGGTGTCGGTGAGCCGGGTGATGCCGCACAAGCGCTTCGAGGACCTGCTGGCGCTGCACCGCGAGCTGTTGCGGATCCGCCCCCAGGCGCGCCTGCTGCTCGTGGGCGGCTATGAGGAGGGCAGCCGCTACTTCCGGGGGCTCCAGCGCGAGGCGAAGGCCCTGGGCGGGGTGCACTTCCTGGGGCGCCTGTCGCACGCGGAGCTGGTGGCCGTGTACCGCTCCGCGGACGTGTTCGTCTCCATGAGCGAGCACGAGGGCTTCAGCGTGCCCATCATCGAGGCCATGGCCTCCCAGGTGCCGGTGCTGGCGTACGCGGCGGCGGCGGTGCCGGAGACGATGGGCGGCGCGGGCATCGCGTTCGACCAGAAGCGCTTCGCGTTCCTCGCGGAGCTGGCGGTGGACCTGACCGGGGACAAGGCCCTGCGCGAGTCGGTGCTCGCGGGCCAGGCGCGCCGCCTCCAGCACTTCTCCCCCGTCGCCGCGCAGGTGTCGCTGGAGCGGGCGCTCACGGGGGTGGTGGCGCCGCCGCCGCGTCCCCGCAGGACTCCGGCGAAGCGGCCCCGCGTGGCGCTGGTGGTGCAGCGCTACGGCGAGGTGACGGGCGGCGCGGAGAGCCACGCGGCCCAGGTGGCCGAGCGGCTGGCGTCGCACTGGGACCTCACGGTGGTGACGACCTGCGCGAAGAACCACCTGACGTGGGAGAACGCCTTCCCGCCCGGCGAGGAGCGCGTGGGCCGGATGAAGGTGCTGCGCTTCCCGGTGACGCGCACGCGCAACATCCACGCGTTCAACGACCTGTCGCGGACGGTGTTCGACAGGAGCAACGAGCGGCTGCGCGAGGAGCAGTGGGTGGCCGAGCAGGGCCCGCTGAGCCCGGGCCTGCTGGAGCACCTGGCCTCCACGCAGGACGCCTACGACGGCTACCTGTTCTTCACGTACCTCTACGCGCCCACGGTGTTGGGGCTGCCGCTGGTGGCGGATCGCGCGATGCTGGTGCCCACCGCGCACGACGAGCCGCCCATCCGCTTCGGCGTCTACGGGGACGTGTTCAACCGGCCGCGGGTGCTCATGTGCAACACGCCGGAGGAGATCGCCATGTTCGGGCGCTTCCATCCGGAGCACGCGCGGGCGCGGGTGGTGGGCGTGGGAGTGGACGCGCTGCCGGCGGTGCCCGCGCGCTTCCGGCAGAAGCACGGCGTGCACGGCCGCTACCTGCTCTACGTGGGCCGGCTGGAGCCGGGCAAGGGCGTGCCGGAGCTCTTGAAGTTCTACCGCCAGTTGCGGGCGCGCTACGCGGACGCGCCGGAATTGGTGCTCGCGGGCGAGGCGCACATGCCCCTGGACGGCGAGGGCGTGCGGCACGTGGGGCGCATCGACGAGCAGGACAAGCACGACGCGCTCGCGGGTGCGCTGGCGGTGGTGGTGCCGTCGAAGTTCGAGAGCCTGTCGCTCTTGACGCTGGAGGCGTTCGCGCACGGGACGCCGGTGCTGGTGAACGGGCACTCGGACGTGCTGGTGGGACAGGTGGAGCGCAGCGGCGCGGGCCGGGTGTACCGGGGGCTGGCGTCGTTCATCGAAGGACTGCGCGAGGTGGGCGAGGCCCGCGACGCGCTGGGCCACCGGGGCCGTACCTACGCGCAGCGGCACACGTGGCCCCAGGTGGTCGCGGCGTACCGGGAAGAAATGGCGCGCATCGTCGAGGAGACACACCGATGAAGCTGCTCGGACGGGACATTCCCACGGGGGCCCTGGTGGCCCGCATCGAGGAGCGGCTGCGCGCGCGCGGGCTGCCCACGTCGGAGCCGGCGCAGGTGCCGGAGGACGGCGTGGAGCCCCGCGTGGATCCACTGACGTTCAGCCTGCACGCGCTGGAGGAGAACGCGGACACCACGCGTGCCCTGCCGCTGCACACGCATCGCGCGGGCGCGGGCCAGGTGGTGCTGCTGGCCAAGTGGGCCTTCCGCAAGTCGTGTCAGGTGTTGATCAACGAGACGCTCGGCCGGCAGCGCGTGTTCAACGGGCTGGTGCGCGACTCGTACGCCCAGCTCTCCGCGGAGGTCCTCCGCCTGCGCCGGGAGGTGGACACGCTGCGAGCCCAGGCCGCTCGCGCCCCGCAGGTGGAAGCCGCACGGCCGCTGGACCTCGCCTACGGACGCCCCTCGATGCCCGCGCGCGATGAGCGCAGCGGAGCCGCGAAGCCGCCCTCTTCCGACGAGGAGCGCGCTCGTCCCTCGAAGCCGCTCCCGGACATCGCCTACGGACGCCCCGCGAAGACCGGGCCGGGTCAGCCATCCAGGCCCTCCGCCGAGAGCGGACACCGTCCTCCGGCGAAGCCCACGCGCGCCGAACAGGGTCCGTCGTCCAAGCCCTCCGCCGAGAGCGGACACCATCCTCCGGCGAAGCCTGTGCACGCCGAACAACGCCCGCAGGCCAAGCCCTCCGCCGAAGGTGGGCACCGCCCCGCCAGGCCTGCTCACGCGGAGGAAGGTCAGCGCACCGGGCCCTCCGCTGGGAACGAGCGCGATCGTCCGTCGAAGCCCTCGGGCGCGGAGCGCGGCCGTTCGTCCCGGACACCTGCCGGTGGATACCGTCGGCCCACGAAGCCCTCGGCCGATGACGCTCGCGTTCGCCCGCCGAAGCCGCTGCCGGACATCGACTACGGTCGGCCCAGCCCCTCGCGCGAACTCCAGGACCTGGCCCCTTCACGCGCCCCTGTTTCCGGCGCACCTTCGAAGGCCTCCGTGTCGGCCCCCGTCCCGCCGGACGGCAGCGCCCCGGGACGCACGCCCAAGCCCGCGACGCCCTCCTCGCGCCCGTCACGGCAAGGTCGCCCTCAGGGCCGCCAGGACAAGGCCTCCACCAAGCCCGGGCAGCGCCCAGCGAAGCCGGCACGCGCGCAGAAGGCCCGGCACGCGAAGCCTCCGCGCACGCCCCGCGAGGCGGCTCCCAGCCCCGAGGGCACGCCCCCGTCC
>NZ_RAWB01000684.1 GCF_003612055.1 Corallococcus llansteffanensis | reverse complement strand
GTGGGGGCCCCCGCGAGGGCCTGCCGCCAGTAGGCCATGCGCCGGTCCAGTTCGGGGCCGGTGAGCCATGAGCGCTGCCACGCCGCATAGTCGGGGTACTGCACGACGAGGGGCGCGAGGTCCGCTGCGCGTCCCTGGGCCCGCGCCGCGTACAGCGCCCCCAGCTCCCGGGCGATGACGCCCATGGACCAGCCGTCCGAGGTGCTGTGGTGGATGCAGAGCAGGAGCAGGTGCTCGTCGTCCTTCACGCGCAGGAGCGAGGCGCGCACGAGCGCATCCCGCGTGAGGTCGAATGGAGTCTGGGCCTCCGCGTGGATGCGCTTCCACGCCGCGGCTTCCGCATCGGGCTCTCCGCGCAGGTCCTCGAAGTGCCACGGGAAGTCGCCCGCGGGGACGATCCGTTGGACGAGCTGCCCGTCCTCTTTCGAGATCAGGACCCGCATGGACTCGTGACGTTCGAGCAGGTCCTGCAAGGCACCCCGCAGCGCTTCGACCTTCAGCGGACCCCGGATCCGGTGGCCGGAAGGGATGTTGTAGGCGGTCGACGTGGGGGCGCTGAGGAAGAAGCGGTAGTGCCGCTCCTGCGCATACGACAGGGGCAGCGGGCGGTCACGAGGCGCGGGCACCAGCGGAGGCACCGGGCGGGGCCCGTCGTCCGGAACCAGCGTGCCCAGGTGCTGGGCGAGCTGCGCGACCGTGGGACCGGTGAAGAGGACCCGCAGCGCGATCTCCGCGCCCAGCTCCGAACGGACGCGCGAGACCAGCTGGGTGGCGAGCAGGGAGTGCCCGCCGAGGTGGAAGAAGTTGTCGTGAAGGCCCACGCGCTCCACGTCGAGGAGCGAGGCCCAGAGGCGGCAGAGCGCCACCTCCGTGGGAGTGGAGGGCGGGACGTAGGAGAGGGCATCGCCGCGAGCGGGCTCGGGGGCTGGGAGCGCGCGGCGGTCCACCTTGCCGTTGACGGTGAGGGGCAGTGACGGGAGCGAGGTGAAGGAGGCCGGCACCATGTGCTCGGGGAGGCGCTCGCGCAGCCACACGCGCAGCTCCGAGAGGTCGGGCAGCACGTCGTGGGGGACTAGGTAGGCGGCGAGGCGCCGGTCGCCTCCGGCCTCACGAGCAACGACGGAGGCATCCTTGATGGCGGGGTGCAGTCGCAGGGCCTCTTCGATTTCGCCCAGCTCGACGCGGTAGCCGCGCACCTTCACCTGGTGGTCGGCGCGACCGAGGTACTCAACGCGGCCATCGGAAAGGAACCGGGCGCGGTCACCCGTCTTGTACAGGCGCGCCCCTGGGACGGTGGAGAAGGGGTCGGGCCGGTAGGTGAGCGCGGTCAGTTCAGGGCGTTGGAAGTAGCCACGCCCCAGACGCTCACCGGACACGTACAGCTCGCCGGGGACACCCATGGGAACGGGCTGAAGCAGCGGGTCGAGGATGTAGAGGGGGCCGTTCGACAGGGGGCGGCCGATGGGCACGGGGACGCCGAGGGCCGGGGGCGCGTCCACGAGGTGGAAGGAGGAGAAGACGGTGCACTCGGTGGGGCCGTAGCCGTTGACGAGGCGCTGGGGCGGGCCGTGCTGGAGCACTTCGCGCAGGGCCAGTGGGTCCGCGGCCTCCCCCCCGAAGACGAGCGTGTGGAGGCCCTTGAAGGCCCCAGGCACCTGGCGCGCGAGCAGGTGCAACACGGCGGTGGTGACGAACATGACAGAGGCGCGGGCCTCCTGAATCTGGGCCGCGAAGTCATGGGGCGAATGGGCAGGGCTCGCGGTGATGCCGACAAGGTGCGCACCGTGGAGGAGGGCGCCCCAGATTTCGAAGGTGCTCGGGTCGAAGGAGGCGTTGGAGGCCTGGGCGACGCGGTCGGAAGCGGAGAAGGCGTGCAGCAGCGGATCGAACGCGAGCGCGAGGACGCCCCGGTGGAGGATGGCGCTGCCCTTGGGCCTGCCCGTCGAACCCGACGTGAAGATGACGTAGGCCAGATTCTCCGGCCCGGAGGTCGGCGGGAGGGGCGCGGTGGAGAGGCGACCCAGCGAGTCCGCGTCGGTGTCGAGGCAGACGGTGGCGCCGGAGAAGTGCGGGAGGCGCTCACGCTTGTGCTGGTGGGCGAGCAGGACGCTGACGCGTGCATCCTGGAGCATGAAGGCCAGGCGTTCGGCGGGGTGGGAGTCGTCGAGGGGCAGGTAGGCGCCGCCCGCCTTGAGGACGGCGAGCATGCCGACGACGAGGTCCGCGGAACGCTCGACGCAGAGGCCCACGAGGACCTCGGGGCCGACGCCGAGCGAGCGCAGGTGCCAGGCGAGCTGGTTGGAGCGCTCATCGAGCTGGCGGTACGAGAGGGTGTGGGCGCCATAGGTGACGGCGGGAGCGTCGGGCGTGCGAGAGGCCTGGAAGGCGAAGCGCTCGTGGACGCAGAGGTCGCGGGGGAAGTCGACGGTGGCGTCGTTCCATTCGCGCAGGACGCGCTGGCGCTCATCCCCGGGAAGCAGGGGCAGGGAGGCGATGGGGCGCGAGGGCTGTGCGACAGCGGCCTCCAGGAACGTCTGGAAGTGGGAGGCCATGCGCTCGATGCGCTCGGCGTCGAAGAGGTCGGTGTCGTACTCGAAGGTGGCCCGCAGCCCCTCCGGGGACTTCGACATGAAGAGGATGAGGTCGCACTTCGACGTCCCGGTGCGCAGCTCCCACGGCTCCGCGGCCGTGACCATCTGGAGCGCGGTGGAGGGATGCGCCTCCAGGGTGGGGGTCTGAAGGACGAACATCACCTGGACGACCAGCGCGTGACTGAGGACGCGCTCGGGGTGGAAGTCGCCGACGAGCTTCTCGAAGGGAAGCTCCTGGTGGGCATAGGCGCCGAGCGTGACCTCGCGCACGCGCCGCATCAGCTCGATGAGGCTGGGGGCACCCGACAGGTCCTGCCGCAGCGCGAGCGTGTTGACGAACAGCCCGACGAGCCCTTCGAGCTCGGGACGGATGCGACCGGCGAGGGGCGTGCCGACGATGAGGTCCTGCTGGCCCGTGTAGCGATGCAAGAGGGCGCTGAAGCCCGCGAGCAGGCCCATGAACAGGGTGACGTTCTCCTGGCGGCAGAGGTCCTCGATGGCCTGGGAGACCTGAGAGGAGAGCTGGAACGTCAGCGAGTGGCCCTTGAGGCGGTGGATGGGCGGGCGGGGCCGATCCATGGGCAGCTCCAGGAGGAGCGGCGCACCGGCGAGCTGCTTGCGCCAATAGCTCAGCAGCCGCTCCAACGTGTCGTCCCGGAGCCATTGCCGCTGCCAGGCGGCGAACTCGGTGTACTGGATGGGCAGGGGAGGAAGGGAGGAGGGACGTCCCGCCGCGAGGTCCGCGTAGAGGGTCCGAAGCTCCCGGAGCATGACCCCCACGGACCAGCCATCCGAGACGATGTGATGGAGGGTCAGGAGGAGCAGGTGGTCGTCCTCGCGGAAGCGGAGCAGGGTGCCCTGCAGCAGGGGACCCGTGCTCAGCTCCAGCGGGCGTTCGAGCTCCAGGCGCGTCTGCCGAGCCACTTCCGCCGCCTGCTCAGCGGCAGGCAGAGCGCTGACATCCACCTTCAGGAGGACGAACGGACGGACGGGGAGGATGCGCGTGACGAAGTCGGTCTCGGTCGAGGCGAAGACGGTCCGGAGCGATTCCTGGCGGCGGGTCAGTTCGGTGAGGCTGCGCTCCAGCAGGGAGACGTCGAGCGGCGAGGTGATGCGGTAGGCACCCGGAATCCGGAACGTGGCGGTTCCAGGGTGGAGCTGCTCCACGAAGAGGATCCGCTCCTGTGCGAAGGAGAGCGGCTGATCACCCTCGTGCGGGAAGGGAACGAGCGCGGGCCCCTCCTCGGAGACCTCGATGCGCTGCGCGGCGTCGACGGCCTCCGCCATGAGGGCGAGGGTCGGCGTGTCGAAGATCTGCGGGATCGGCATCCGCAGGCGGAACGTCTCGTTCACGCGCGAGATGAGCTGGGTGCCGAGAAGGGAGTGGCCGCCCAGGGAGAAGAAGTCGTCTTCGAGGCCCACGCGATCCACTTCGAGGACAGTGGCCCAGAGACGAGCGAGGGCGATCTCCGTGGGAGAGGAGGGAGGGACGTAGGAGAGGTCATCACCCCGAGCGGGCTCGGGGGCGGGGAGCGCGCGACGGTCCACCTTGCCGTTGACGGTGAGGGGCAGCGAAGGGAGCGGCGTGAAGGAAGCAGGCACCATGTGCTCCGGAAGGCGCTCGCGCAGCCAGGAGCGCAGTGCTGAGACGTCGGGAAGTGCGTCGCGGGGAACGACGTAGGCGGCCAGCCGCCGGTCACCTCCGGCTTCCAGTGCGAGGACCGAGGCGTCCTTGATGGCGGGATGCAGGCGCAGGGCCTCTTCGATTTCGCCCAGCTCGACGCGGTAGCCACGGATCTTCACCTGATGGTCCGCGCGACCGAGGTACTCGATGCGGCCATCGGCCAGGAACCGGGCGCGGTCACCCGTCTTGTAGAGGCGCGCACCGGGAGTGGTGGAGAACGGGTGGGGCCGGTACGTGAGCGCGGTGAGTTCGGGACGGGCGAAGTAGCCGCGACCGAGCCGCTCGCCGGACACGTACAGCTCACCCGGGACACCGATGGGGACGGGCTGAAGAAGCGGGTCGAGGATGAAGAGAGGCCCGTTGGAGAGAGGGCGGCCAATGGGGACGGGGGCGCCAAGGGCGGGAGGCGCGTCCACGAGGTGGAAGGAGGAGAAGACGGTGCACTCGGTGGGGCCGTAGCCGTTGACGAGGCGCTGGGGCGGGCCGTGCTGGAGGACTTCGCGCAGAGCAAGCG
>NZ_RAWB01000683.1 GCF_003612055.1 Corallococcus llansteffanensis | reverse complement strand
AACCCCGACTCCCCCTGCCCTTCAACCGCGCCCTGACCCTTCTGCAAGCGCGTTGCCAGGGCCCGCATCCGAAGGTGTCCCCTCTGAAGCCGGGCCTGGACCCGCCCGCGAGGGAGGGGTGGCTGTCCGCCAGCCGGTAAATCCTCCCGGTCCGGGCGCGGCGCGGGCGGTAAAGAAAGACGCCCGCGCGGGTCGCCCTCTTGGGGACCCGGCGGGCGTGGACGCCATGCAAGTGATTGAAGCGCGACAGACGACTACAGCACCTTCACCGGCACTTCCTTGAGGACCTTGTCGCCGCGCATGATGACAACGGTCCACGCGCCGGGCTTCGCCAGCTTCACGCCGGTCCACTGCCGGGCGCGCCAGCCTTCGCCCTTCACCTTCACGTCCTTCGTCTCGCGCACCGTGGCGCCCTGCTTCACCTGCACCAAGATGTCGTCGACGGAGTCGCCCTGGGGCACCAGGTAGCTCTGCCACAGCATCACGGAGGTGCCCGCCTTGACGCCTTCCGGGCCCACCTCGGTGATGCACTCGAACTTGTTGGCGCCTTCCTTGGCCACCTCGGTGCACAGCTTGGCTTCCACCAGCACCGGGCCCTGGCCCTGGCCCTTGTAGAAGAAGTTCCAGGTGTCCTTCACCGCGTCCGCGCTGGGGGCCTTCACGGCCTCACCCGCGGGGGCCGCCGGGGCCGCCGCATCCTGCGCTCCCGCGACCGTCGCCACACCCAGCACCGCACACAGCACGCTTCCGTTGATCAAGCTCTTCATGTTCCGGGGTCCCCTCGTTTGGCGTTGAAAGGGCCGGCCCACGTCCGGCCCCATGTGTGCCTGTCTACCATGAAACACCGCGCGGACAGCCGGCCTACCCGAAGAGGAAGAAGCCCAGGGTCACCAGCGGCAGGTAGGCCAGGAACGCCACCAGGAGGAAGCCGAGGATGTCCTTGAACTCCAAACGGGCCACGGCCAGCAGCGGCAGCGCCCAGAAGGGCTGGATGAGGTCGGTGGCCATGTCGCCCCACGCATACGCCAGCACCACCTTCTCCGGCGCCACGCCCAGCCGGCCCGCGGCCTCCAGCAGGTAGGGCGCTTCAATGGCCCACTTGGAGCCGCCGGACGGCACGAAGTAGTTCACCACGCCGCTGTACAGATACACGATGGCGGGGAACGTCTCGCGCGTGGAGAGCGACACGAAGAGCTCCCCGATGCGGTCCGTGAGCCCCGTGGCCTTGAAGATGCCGTAGATGCCCGCGTACAGCGGGAACTGCAGCACGATGCCGTGCAGCACGCCCGCGGCCTCCTCGCTCGCCTTGAGCAGCCGCGCGGGCGTGCCGTGCAGCAGCACCGCCAGCACCAGGAATGTGAAGTTCACGACGTTGAGGTTGAGCGCGCGCCAGCCGCCGTGGAGCCACAGGTGCCGGCCGAACCACAGCAGGCCCAGCACGCCGAACACGACGTTGAGCAGCCACGCGTGATCCAACCACTCCGCGGGGCTCAAGCGGCCGGAGGGCCTCCGCGGCGGGGTGAAGTCCCCCAGCTTCTCCAGCACCTGGGGCTCCACGCGCACGGTGCGCTCCGGGGAAGGGTGCAGCGCCCAGGCGAGCGCGGTGAGCAGCGCCACCGCGGTGAGGGTGAGCCCCACGTTGAAGGCGGAGAAGAGCGTCCGGTCGATGGGGATGACCCCCAGCTGCTTCTCCAGGAAGTGCCCCGGCGTCGCGACGAGCAGCGGGGCGGAGGCGGACAGGCCCGCGTGCCACGTCGCGCCCAGGCCGAAGTACGCGCACGCCACCAGCAGCCGGTAGTCCACGTCCGGGCGCCGCCGCGCGATGAAGCGCACCAGCATGGCGCTGGCCACCAGGGACAGCCCCCAGTTGAAGTACGCGAGCGCCATGGACACGAAGGCCATCAGGGCCGTGGCGCTCCGGGGGCTCCTGGGCAGGCTCGCGACCTTCTCCAGCAGCGCCTTCACCGGCGCGGTGAGGGCCAGCAGGTAGCCCGTGAACATCACCAGGGCCATCTGCATGGAGAACGTGAGCAGCTCCCAGAACCCGCCGCCCCAGGCGTCCAGCACCACTGGCGGTGAAGCACCCACCCACCCCAGGGCGAGCGCCATGGTGAGCAGGGTGAGCAGCACGGCGATGGCGAAGGCGCTGGGCACGAAGCGCGAGGAGAAGCGGCCCAGGCCTTCAGCGAGCCGGACGAGGGTTTCCACAGGGGGGCTCCAGGCGGGCAGGCACTCCAGAAACTCCGGAGCGACACGCGCGGTTTTACGGTATGAGCGGTCGCCATGTCCCCTACCGAGCAGCACCCTCCCGCCTTCGACCGCATCGCGACAGGCGTGCCGGGACTGGACCCCATCCTGGGCGGCGGTCTGGTGGCGTCGGGCGTCTACATCGTCGTGGGGGAGCCCGGGGCGGGGAAGACCATCCTCGCCAACCAGCTCTGCTACCAGCAGGCGCGCCAGGGCACGCGCTGCCTCTACGTGACGCTGCTGGCGGAGTCCCACTCGCGCATGCTCGCGAACCTGCGCAGCATGTCGTTCTTCGACGCCTCGCAGCTGCCGCAGCGCATCTACTACGTCAGCGGCTTCCGCATGCTGGAGGAGCAGGGGCTGCCGGGCCTGCTGGAGCTCCTGCGCCGGGAGATGCGCAACCACGGCGCGGGCATCCTCGTGCTGGACGGGCTGGTGCAGGCGCAGGAGGCCGCGGGCAGCAGCCGCGACTTCAAGAAGTTCATCCACGAGCTCCAGGTGTCCGCCGGCCTGTCGCGCTTCACCGCGCTCCTGCTCACGAGCAGCGTGGGCCCCACCGTGCATCCTGAATACACGATGGTGGACGGCATCCTGGAGCTGCGCGAGCGCACCGTGGCCATGCGCTCCTGGCGCGAGCTGCAGGTGCGCAAGTTCCGGGGCAGCGCGAGCCTCAGCGGCTCCCACCACTTCCGCATCTCCGAGGAGGGCGTGGAGGTGTTCCCGCGTCTGGAGTCGGTGGTCAGCCGCGTGCAGCCGCCGGACTGGGGCACGCAGCGGGTGCGCTTCGGCGTGCCCACGTTGGACGCGATGATCCCCGAGGGCATCGCGGCCGCGTCCACCACGCTGGTGATGGGGCCCCCCGGCTGCGGCAAGACCATCCTGGGTGCGAGCCACCTGGCCGAAGGGCTGCGCCTGGGCGAGCCCGGCCTGATGGTGAGCTTCTACGAGGGCCCGGACCGGCTGCTGCACAAGACGGCCAACGTGGGCCTGTCCCTGGGCACCGCGGTGAAGGAGGGCCGGCTGGCGCTCCAATGGAACATGCCCGCCGAGTGCAACCTGGACCTCGTCGCGCACACGATGCTGGAGGACGTGCGCAAGCGCGGCGTGAAGCGCCTGTTCGTGGACGGCCTGAGCGCGATGGTGGAGACGTCCCACGAACCCGCGCGCATCAGCCCCTTCTTCGCCGCGCTCACGCAGGAGCTGCGCCGCAACGGCGTGACGACATTCTTCACGCTGGAGACGCCCCGTCTCTTCGGCCCCGACATGGACGTGCCGCTGGGCACCGGCCTGTCCGGCGTGGCGGAGAACCTGCTGTTCATGCGCCACCTGGAGCTCAACGGACGGCTGCGGCGGCTGCTGTCCATCTTCAAGCTGCGGGACGCGGACTACGACCCGACCCTGCGCGAGTTCCTCATCACGCCCCAGGGCATCGAGGTCCAGCCACCGTTCCAGCCGTCCCCTGAGTTGCTGCTCACCGGCATCGCCCGCTTCCCGGGCAACCACTCCTGACCCCCAGAGGACCCGTGGTTCCCGCGACCGAGACCGTGCTGGTGGTGGACGACGAACAGGGCATCCTGGAGGCGCTCGCGGACCTCTTGAGGGAAGAGGGCTACCGCGTGCTGACGGCGTCCCATGGCCGTGAGGCGCTGGAGCGCATGGCGGAGGTGAGGCCGGACCTGGTGCTCACCGACTGGATGATGCCCGTGCTGGACGGCCCCGCCCTCATCGAGCGCATCCAGCAGGACCCCGTGCTGCGCCACATCTCCGTGCTGGGCATGAGCGCCGTGGACGTCAACGGCCTCAAGCGGCTGCACCCCGGCATGGAGTTCCTCCAGAAGCCCTTCGACATCCGCGCCCTGATGAAGCTGGTGCGCAAGGTCCTGGACGCGCGCCGCGTCCAGGAGGGATGAAAGGCGCCATGGTCCACCTGCTCAAGCTGGGGCCCGTCCCCCTCTCCCTGGGCACCACCGGCGTGTACCTGCGCATCGGCGAGGCGGGCGACCCGTCCGCCCCCGTCTTCGAACAGGATGACGTCGCCGGCCTGCGCGCGCTCCTCGCCGGCGTGGAGGACACGTCCCAGGTGCGGTGCGAGCCCGCGCTGGCGGACGCCGCCGCCGAGCTGGACCTCGCCGTGGAGCCGCCCCCGCAGGCGGCGCTCTCCGCGCGCGCGGCCATCGCCACGTTCCTCGCGTGGGGCCAGCGGGGCCTGTCCGGCCTGGGTTCGGACAAGGCGCTGCTCTTCGTCCAGGCCTCCACCGAGTACTGGGAAGCGAAGCCCTGGCTGCACTGGGATGACGGCCAGCCCTTCGTCGTGGACGTCACCGGCGCGCACGAACACACCTACGAGGGCTGCGTCTTCTACGCCGACGACGGCCTCACGGGGCTGGCCCTCTATGAACGGCCCGGCGCGCTGGCGTGGCTGCTGGAGCTCCAGGTCCACGGCCAGGCCGAGGAGGCCAAGGCGCTGCCCGCCATCGCCGTCTCGCTGGAGGCCACCCCCGCCTACGCCGTGGACGCCCTGGCCGCCGCCGGCCGCGTGCCCCGGCTGCCCC
>NZ_RAWB01000682.1 GCF_003612055.1 Corallococcus llansteffanensis | reverse complement strand
CGTGTCGCGCACCAGGTGGACGATGGAGCGGTGCTCCACGCCCGCGCCCTTCGGCGTCCCGGTGGAGCCCGACGTGTAGAGCACGTAGGCGAGCTGGCCACGCAGCTCGTCACGCGGGTGGGCGCGCGGTTCGGCGTGGAGCTGCCCCTGCGCGCGTTGTTCGAGGCGCCCACGCTGGCGCTGCTCTCGGAGCGCATCCAGGCGCTGCCTTCGCGGGCCGTCACGCCCGCGCTGCGCACCGTGCCTCGCGACGGGGACCTGCCGCTGTCGTTCGCGCAGCAGCGCATGTGGTTCCTGGATCAGCTCGAACCGGGCCAGGCGCTCTACAACATCCCCCTGGCGCTGCGGCTCACCGGCGCGCTGGACGTGGACGTGCTGCGCCGCACCTTCGCGGAAGTGGTCCGTCGGCATGAACCGCTGCGCACCACGTTCCTGGAGCGCGATGGCCAGCCGCTCCAGCGCATCCACGCCGCGCCCGCGGAGTGGGCCCTGCCGGTGGAGGTCCTTCCGGAAGGCGCCACGCGCGAGGACACCTTGCGGCGGCGCATGCGGGACGAGGCGGCACGGCCGTTCGACCTGGGCACGGGTCCACTGTTGCGCACGCGGCTGCTCCGGCTGGGCGCGGAGGAGCACATCCTGCTGCTGTGCATGCACCACATCGTCTCCGACGGGTGGTCCATGGGCGTGCTGGTGCACGAGGTGGGCAGCCTCTACGCGGCGTTCGCGGAAGGCCGTCCGTCACCGCTGCCCGCGCTGGAAGTGCAGGCCGCCGACTTCGCTGTGTGGCAGCGCCAGGAGGGCAACTCCGACGGCGTGCAGGCCCACCTGGACGCGCTCCGGGAGTCGCTCAAGGATCTGCCCTCGCTGACGCTGCCCTCCGAGCACGGCCTGCCCGCGACGCGGACCCTGCGCGGCGCAAGCCACGTCTTCACGCTGCCGGCCTCGCTGGTTCGCTCGCTGGAGCAGGTGGGCCGCGACCGGGACGCGACGCTGTTCATGGTGCTGCTGGCCGGGTACGAAACGCTGCTGTCGCGCTACTCCGGGCAGGACGACTTCGCCGTGGGCAGCCCCGTGGCCCACCGCACCCGGCCGGAGCTGGAGCCGCTCATCGGCGTGTTCCTCAACACGCTGGTGCTGCGCGCGCGCCTGGACGGCGACCCCCGCTTCACGGAGCTGCTGGACCGCGTGCGCGAGTCCTCCCTGTCCGCGTATGCCCACCAGGACGTGCCCTTCGAGCGGCTCGTGGAAGCGCTGGGTGCGGAGCGTGGCGCGGAGCGCGCGTCGCTGTTCCAGGTGATGTTCGCGCTGCACAACGCGCCCGTGCCGCCGCCCTCGCTGCCGGGCTTGCGCGTGGCGCTGCTGCCCACCGCGCCGGACACGTCCCGCTTCGACGTGAGCCTGTCGCTGATGGAGCGTGACGGGGGGCTGGAGGGGACGCTCGAGTACAGCCTGGACCTCTTCACCTCCGCCACCGCCGCGCGGCTGGCGTCGCAGTTCCGCGTGCTGCTGGAGGCCGTGGCGCGCGATGCGACGGTGCCCGTCAGCCGCCTGCCGATGATGGACGCGGAGGAGCGCTCCTGGGTGCTGGTGGACTGGAATGACTCCGGCTCCCACCCCTTCGTGGAGGACACCCTCCCCCGCTGCTTCGAGGCCCATGTCCGGCGCGCGCCGGACGCCGTGGCCGTGGAGCACGAGGGCCGGACGCTCACCTACGGGGCGCTGGATGCGCGGGCCAATCAGCTCGCGCGGCACCTCTTGTCGCTGGGCCTGCGTCCGGAGGGCCGCGTCGGCCTGTGCCTGGAGCGCGGCCTGGACCTCGTGGTGGGCATGCTGGGCGTGCTCAAGGCCGGCGGCTGCTACGTGCCGCTGGATCCGACCTACCCGCAGCAGCGCCTGACGTTCATGTTCCAGGACGCGGGCCTGTCCGCGGTGGTGACGGAGCACTCGCTCTTGCCGTCCCTGCTGGAGCAGTCCTGGCCCACGGTGTGTCTGGACGCCGAACCGGATCTGCTGGAGCGCTACGACACGAGCGCCCCCGTGAACGCCACGGTGCTGCCGGGCCAGCTCGCCTACGTGCTCTACACGTCGGGCTCCACCGGGACGCCGAAGGGCGCGGGCGTGGAGCACCGCTCCATCGTCCACCTGGTGCGCGACACGAACTTCGTGCGCCTGACGCCCGAGGACCGCATCGCGCAGGTGTCCACGCCGTCGTTCGACGCGGCGACGTTCGAGGTCTGGGGCGCGCTGCTCAACGGCGCGCGGCTGGTCATCATCCCGCGCGACATCACGCTGTCCCCGCCGCACCTCGCCCGGAAGCTGCGCGAGGTGGGCGCCACCACCGTGCTGCTCACCACCGCCCTCTTCCACGAGGTGGCGCGCGAGGAGCCCGGCGCGCTGGCGGCCCTGCGCAACGCCTTCTTCGGCGGGGACCGGGCGGATCCGCGCGCGGTGCGGAGCGTGCTCGCGGCGGGACCGCGCGGGCAGCTCGTCAACCTGTACGGCCCCACCGAGGCCACCGTCTGCGCGACCTTCCACGCCGTGGGCGCGCTGGCGGCGGACGCCACCGTCCTGCCCATTGGCCGGCCCGTGGCCCGTGCCCGGCTGTACGTGCTGGATGTGCACGGTGAGCCCGTCGCACCGGGCGTCCCGGGCGAGCTGTTCATTGGCGGCGAGGGCGTGGGCCGTGGCTATCCCGGCCACCCCGCGACGACGGCCGAGCGCTTCGTGCCGGACGCGTTCAGCGGCCTTCCGGGCGCGCGGCTCTACCGCACGGGCGACCGGGCGCGGTGGCGGGCGGATGGGACGCTCGACTTCGTGGGCCGCGTGGACGCGCAGGTGAAGGTGCGGGGCTTCCGCATCGAACCGGGTGAGGTGGAGTCCGCCCTGCACGCCCATCCCTCCGTGCGCGAGGCGGTGGTCGTGGTGCGCGAGGACGTGCCCGGCGACAAGCGGCTCGTGGCCTACGTCGTGGGCCACCCCTCGCCGGATCCCGTCGCACTGCGCGCCTTCCTCGCGGAGCGGCTGCCCGCGCACCTGGTGCCGTCCGCGTTCGTGCCCATGACGGCGCTGCCGCTGACGCCCGGGGGCAAGCTGGATCGCAAGGCGCTGCCCGTCCCGGAGCAGGCCGTGTCGGCCCTGGTGCCCGCCGCCCCCGAGCGCCTCACACCCTTCCAGCAGCGCGTCGCCGGGCTGTTCCGCGACGTGCTGCACGTGGAGCGCGTGGGCCTGCATGACGACTTCTTCGCCCTGGGCGGCCACTCGCTCCTGGCCACGCAGCTCATCTCCCGCCTGCGCGCCACGTTCCAGGTGGAGCTGCCCCTGCGCGGCCTGTTCACCGCGTCCACCGTGGCCCGCGTCACGGAGCTGGTGGAAGAGCAGCTCCTGGTGCGCACGGACGGGCCTCGCGTGCCCGGGCTCCGGCCCGTATCGCGCGACGGCGAGCTGCCCCTGTCGTTCTCGCAGCAGCGGCTCTGGGTGCTCGATCAGCTCCAGCCCGGCGCCACGCCCTACGTGCTCCTCGGGGCCGTGCGACTGGAGGGTTCGCTGGACGCGGAGGCCCTGCGTCGCGCGCTCGAGCTGCTGGTCGAACGCCATGAGGCCCTGCGCACCACGTTCGTGCTGAAGGGCAACGAGCCCGTCCAGGTCATCCACTCCACGCCCGCGTGGACGTTGCCGGTGACGGACCTGGGCGACCTGTCGCCCGAGGCCCGCGAGGCCTCCCTCCAGCGGCTGGCCCTGGAGGAAGCGGGTCAGCCCTTCGATCTCGGCACGGGCCCGCTGCTGCGCTCGCGGCTGTTGCGATTCGGGCCCTCGGACCACGTGCTGGTCCTGACCATGCATCATATCGTCTCCGACGGCTGGTCCGTGGGCGTGATGGTGCGCGAGGTGGCGGCGGCCTACGCGGCGTACTCCACCGGGAAGGCGCACGGGCTTCCGACCCTGCCGGTGCAGTACGCGGACTTCGCCTCGTGGCAGCGCGGCTGGCTCCAGGGGGACGTGCTCACGGAGCAGGTCGCGTGGTGGAAGCAGCAGCTCGCCGGGGCGCCGCACGTCCTGGACCTGCCCATCGACCATCCGCGTCCGACGCCGCGCTCCCCGCACGGCGCGCTCCTTCCCGTGCACCTGCCCCGTGCCCTGGGAGATCGCCTGGGGACGCTCGCGCGGCAGGAGGGCGCCACGTCGTTCATGGCGCTGCTGTCCGTGTGGCAGTTGCTGCTGTCGCGCTACAGCCGGCAGGAGGACCTGCTGGTGGGCTCGCCCATCGCGGGCCGCAACCACGGCGACGTGGAGGGGCTGGTCGGCTTCTTCGTCAACACGCTGGTGCTGCGCGCCCGCGTCCGTCCGGAGGACTCGTTCCGCGCGCTGCTGACGCAGGTGCGGGACACGACGCTCGCGGCCTACGAGCACCAGGACCTGCCGTTCGAGAAGCTCGTCGAGGAACTCCAGGTCGCGCGCGATCTGGGCCGCACGCCGCTCGTGCAGGCCATCTTCGCGCTCCAGAACGCACCCGGCGGAACGTTGGAAGTGCCGGGCCTGACGCTGCGCATGCTGGAGGTGGACACCGCCACGGCGCGCTTCGACCTGGGACTCGTGCTCGCGGAGACGCCGGACGGCCTGCGCGGCGTCATCGAGTACAGCACCGCCCTCTTCGACCGCGACACGATGGTCCGGCTCGCCGGCCACCTGCGCGTGTTGATGGAGGCCGCCGTCGCCAGCCCGGACGTGCCGCTGTCCCAGCTCCCCTGGCTCACGCCGGCCGAGCGCCAGCAGGTGCTCGTCGACTGGAACGACACCGCCCACCCCTACCC
>NZ_RAWB01000681.1 GCF_003612055.1 Corallococcus llansteffanensis | reverse complement strand
CCCACCCGACTGCCAGGGGACCGATACTAGGAACGGCCCCCGTTCGCGCTACCGCGAGCGTCCGGTCCTGAACGCTCCGGCCGCCGTTTTCCCGTTGGCACGGGCCCAAACGTAAGGCCTCGCACGCGACGGTGTGCGCCCCTGTGCCGATGGGGCCGGTGTTTCCGCAGCCTGGATCAGTAGCGCTGGGCGTCCGTCTTGGGCGTCAGGCCGCTCGGCTCGGCCTGGACGCCGTTCACGCTCAGGCCCGCGTGCATGAAGGACGAGGCGTTCTGGAGGAAGGCCGACGGGAAATCGAGCGTGGGCTTGGAGAGCTCATCCAGCGCCTGCACCTGCGCGGACGTGAGCTTCACGTCCAGGGCCCCCAGGTTGTTGTCCAGTTGCTCCAGCGTGCGCGCGCCCAGGATGGTGGACGCCACGCCCGGACGGCCCTGCACCCAGGCCAGCGCCACGCGCGCCACCGTGGAGCTCTGCTCCTTCGCCACGCGCTGGAGCAGGTCGATGAGGGCATAGGTCTTCTCGTTGAGCGAGCTCTCCGCCCACGCGCCCCGGTCCGCCTTCTGCTTGCCCGCGTTCTCGCGCGTGTACTTGCCGCTCAGCGCGCCGCTGCGCAGCGGCGACCACGGCGTCACGCCCAGCCCCAGCTCCAGCGCCATGGGGATGAGCTCTCCCTCCACCGTGCGCTCCAGCAGCGAGTATTCAATCTGCAACGCCACCAGCGGTGCCCAGCCCCGGAAGAACGCCGTCACCTGCGCCTGCGCGACCTTCCATGCCGGCGTGTCGGAGAAGCCCACGTAGCGGACCTTGCCCGAGCGCACGAGGTCATCCAGCGCGCGCATCGTCTCCTCGATGGGCGTGTTCGCGTCCCACGCGTGCATCCAGTACAGGTCGATGTAGTCCGTCTGGAGCCGGCGCAGCGACTCCTCGCACGCGGCCAGCACCGACTTGCGGCCCGCGCCGCCGCCGTTCGGATCCTTCTCGAAGAGGTTGCCGAAGAACTTGGTGGCAATCACCACCCGGTTGCGTTTCGACGGCTCCTTCCCCAGGTGGTCCCCGATGATCTTCTCCGAATGGCCGAACGTGTACACGTTCGCCGTGTCGATGAAGTTGCCGCCCCGCTCGATGAAGCGGTCCATGATGGCGTTGGACGTCTGCACGCTGCTGCCCCAGCCCAGGTCCTCGCCGAACGTCATGGCTCCAAGGCAGAAGGGACTGACGCGCAGGCCGGAGCGGCCCAGGGTGACGTAGTGGTTGAGCGACATGACGGGGCTCCCCGCGAAGAAGGTGGCACGGCCGAAGGCGCACGCAGAGAACCCCATGCGACCCACCGCGCCAACGCCCCCGGGGTCCCGGACGTCCAGCGCGGAACAGCGCCGTGCCGCGCTCCGACTCCCGGGTGACACCCGGGCCCGCGGCCTCACGGCAGCTTGCGCAGGCGCGGCAGCAGCTCCGTCACCGGGCGGCCCAGGTCCTCCGCGTCCAGGTACACCTGCACCGCGTGCCCCACGCCCTCCACGGGCTCGGCGAAGTAGTTGCGCTTGGTGGGCACCACCCAGGTGAGCCCCGTGCGCGGCAGGACGAAGCTGGGAGCGTTGCCGTAGGTGAGGAAGCCGCCCGTGCGCTCGCCCACCATCGGCGCGCCCGTGGCGCGGTGGAGCGCGTAGGCCGCGCTCTCTCCCGATGACGCGGAGCCGCGGTCCACCAGCACCACGATGCGGCCCGTATAGGGCGTCTTCGCGTGGCCCTCGACCCGGCCGCTGTCGAACACAGGCCGGGAGGGCTCGGGCGGCACGGGCCACTTCATTCCGAGCGCCTGCCGCTCCGCGAGCGCTTCCGGGGTGTCCAGCCGTCCATCCAACGCCTGCCGCAGCACGCGCGTGTTCCAGTCGAAGCACGGGTAGAACGCGCCGTGCATCCACACCTCGCCCGAGGAGAACCACGGGCCCCGCACCATCGTGTCCAGCCACTCGTACACGTAGCCGTCGTTGCCGCCGCCGTTGCCCCGGAAGTCGAACACCAGCAGCTTGTGCTTGCGGTGCTTCGGCGCGTCCGCGACGAACTGACGCAGCCGCGCCTCCGCCTCGGGCGGGCCGGAGAAGCGGCGCAGCGTGATGATGCCCACGTCGCCCTTCGGCTCGTACGAGTACACGTCCGAGGGCGCCGGCTGGGGCGGACGCTTGGGACGGACCGTGAGCGTGAGCGACGTGGCGCCACACGTCAGCGCTCGCGTGTCGCCTTCGCCCCTCACGGACACGGTGAGGCGCTGTGTCCGGGAGCCGTCCGGCTTCAGCACCGGCGCGACCCGCAGCGTGTCCGCCTGCGCGCCCGGGAGGGTGTTCGCGTCGCAGGACTCCAGCGCGAGGCCCGGCGGAGCTTCCGCCTGGTACTCGTGGAAGGCCAGGCGCGGATCCTCGCGGAGCAGGCTCAGCAGTCCGGACGGACCGAAGTGGTTGTCCGTCAGCGCTTCGCGGATGGCGACCGTCGGTGCGAGCACGCCGTCCTGGAAGGACACGGTGGATCCGGACGCGGCCACCTTCGCGCTCCAGTCCTCGAAGAAGCGATCCGGATCGAACGTGCGGTGCGCGAGCAGCTCCGGCCAGCCGGAGTACGTGGTGCGCAGCAACTGGTGCAGGAAGCGCACGTCGTCGGAGAGGGCGGCGCTGTCCACGCGCGTCTCGGGCGTGGGCTTCGGGCGACGGAACGCGCTGCTCAGGACGGGGCTGTCCGGGTCGAAGCAGTACGCGGCGCCGGTGAGCTTCGGATCCAGGTAGGGCGCGCGCGGGGTGGAGGGCACGGAAGCGTCGGGCGCGGAGGGGGCCGCCACCGCCAGCAGGCCCCCCAGGACGAGGGAGAGGTGCATGCCCCTTCATACGATGCGGGCCCCGGCGCCATTGCCGGAAGTGGGCCTCGGCTCCCTCAGTTCCTTCAGCTCGGAGACGGGATGGGGGCGCGGCCGGCCTCCACCACCTGCGGCCCGCTGCCGGGAAGCTGCACACCGACGTCCGCCTCCCGCTCCTGCTGCTTCGAAAGCAACTGCGCCTGCGCGCGGGTGCGGTGCAGCCCTTCGCCCAGCCACTCGTAGGCCCGGTGCAGGAAGAAGGACGCGGCGCTGAGCGCGAAGATGGAGGCCACGAAGCGGGTCTCGCGCGGACGCACCGTCGACGCGGCCACGAAGCCCGTGGCCACCCAGGGGCTCAGGCAGAAGGGACAGTCCAGCAGCTCCCCCAGCGCGCGTCGGGGGCCTTCGCCGCGGGCCTTCTCCACCACCTCGCCCGCGGTGCTGTCAGCCTCGTAGCGCACGAACGGAGCGCGCAGCGGGCTCGTCACCCGGTCCAACGTCACCAGCCGCGACACCGCGTGCGTGGCGATGCCGAACAGCGCCAGGTCCTTCCACCCCAGCCGCTCCGGGAGCCGCCGTCCGGAGGCGCTCATCCATCCCAGGAAGCCCACCACCGACGTGCCGAAGGCCCCGATGAGCGCCGCGTACGAGCCCAGCGGGTGGTGCTCCGAGTCATAGCCGGTGAACGGTCCCGTCTCCTGAAGCGCTTTCATGCGGTGCCTGGCCTCCGTGTATCGCCAAAGCTGTGCACTCCCCCTGGGACCAAGCATCCAGGCGGTCAGGCGCGTGGGCTCCCGCTCCCATGCGCCCCCTCCCCGTTGCCCGTCAGGTCCAGGACCGCCGCACCCCGTACACGGCCTTCACGCAGGGCCTGGAGCGCTTCGTTCGCGGCGGCCAGGGGAAACCGCTGCACCTCGGTGCGCACGGGCACGCGCGGCGCGAGCGCCAGGAAGTCCACCGCGTCCATGCGCGTGAGGTTCGCCACCGAGCGCACCACCCGCTCCTCCCACAGCACCGAATAGGGGAACGCGGGGATGTCACTCATGTGGATGCCGCCGCACACCACCACGCCGCCCTTGTCCACGGCGCGCAGCGCGGCGGGCACCAGCGCGCCCACGGGGGCGAAGAGGATGGCCGCGTCCAACGGCTCCGGCGGCAGCAGGTCCGAGCCTCCCGCCCACGCCGCGCCCAGCTCGCGCGCGAACGCCTGCCCCTTCACGTCGCCCTCGCGCGTGAAGGCATACACCTTGCGCCCCTGGTGCCGAGCCACCTGGATGAGGATGTGCGCGGCGGCGCCAAAGCCATACAACCCCAGCCGGGGCCCCTCTCCCGCCATGCGCAGGCTGCGGAAGCCGATGAGCCCCGCGCACATCAGGGGCGCGGCCTCCACGTCCCGGTACGACGACGGCAGCGGGAAGCAGAAGCGCGCATCCGCCACGGTGTACTCCGCGAAACCGCCGTCCAGGTCGTAGCCGGTGAAGCGCGCCGTGTCGCAGAGGTTCTCCCGCCCGGAGCGACAGAAGCGGCACTGACCGCAGCTCCACCCCAGCCACGGCACGCCCACGCGCGTGCCGGGAGCCAGGCCTCTCACCCGCTCGCCCGGCGTCACCACCGTCGCCACGATTTCGTGGCCCGGCACCAGCGGCAGCTTCGGGCGGATCAGCTCGCCGTCCACCACGTGCAGGTCCGTGCGACACACGGCGCAGGCGAGGACCTTCAACAACACCTGCTCCGGCCCGGGCTCCGGGAGGGGGAGGTGCTCCTCCCGCAGCGGCTGCCCGGCTGCGTGGAGCACCATCGCCCGCATGGTCCCTGCCATGGCCCGCCTGCCTTCCTGCCCGCGGACTTCACGGGTGTCGAAGGCAAGGTAGTCAGTGCCAGTTGACCTGACCGCTGCCGTTCACACGTATCTGGGTGGAGAGGGCGTGGCCAAAGAGGTCCACGCTCCCCGACGAGTCGAGTGTGATGACCACCCCGCCCCCATCCACAT
>NZ_RAWB01000680.1 GCF_003612055.1 Corallococcus llansteffanensis | reverse complement strand
ACGGTGTACACAAACAAGGCTCCGAGCACGAAATGCCAGGCGCGGAACCGACGTGCGGACGTGAAGGCATGCAAGCGGGCGGACTCTGCCACACGCCCGGCGCGCGTCCAGCACGCTCCAGTCCGGCTCGTCCCGCACGGCCTCCAGCGCCGCGAGCCCCAGCGGTCCCAGCGTCACCAGCGTCAGCCGGGGCGTCGCCGCGCGCTTCAGCCAGCGGGCCCCGGGCACCGGCGCGTCCCCCGTCACCAGCTCCGGCGGCCTGGCCGGCAGCGTGCCGCGCGGGAAGCGCAGCACGGACGGGCCCGACGCCTGGAGCGCGGTGTCGAGCATCGGCGCCAGGTCCTCGCCCACCACCGGGGCCCACTGCGTCAGGCCCGGCAGGGGGCGCAGGAAGGACACGTCGTAGGCGCCCTGGTGCGTGGCGCCGTCCGCGCCGACGAGGCCCGCGCGGTCCAACGCGAAGACGACGGGCAGGCCCGGCAGGCACACGTCGTGGACCACCTGGTCGTACGCGCGCTGCAGGAAGGTGGAGTAGACGACGCACACCGGCCGGGCGCCCGCCGCGGCCAGCCCCGCGCAGAAGGTGACGGCGTGCTGTTCCGCGATGCCCACGTCGTGCACGCGGTCCGGGAAGCGCGCCTTGAGGCCGGTGAGCGCGGAGCCCTCCAGCATCGCGGGCGTCACCGCCACCACGCGCGGGTCCCTCTCCAGGGCCTCGCCCAGCACCGCCGCGAACGCCTCGCTGAACGTGGGCAGCCCGCCGCGCGAGCGCACGAGCTTGCCGTCGCGCCACTCGTACGGGCCCATGGCGTGGCCGCGCGTCTGCTCGTCCGCCTCGGCGGGGGGAAACCCGCGGCCCTTCTTCGTCAGCGCGTGCACCACCACCGGACGCCCCGACGCCTTCGCCTCGCGCAGGGCCTGGGTGAGCGCGCCCAGGTCGTGCCCGTCCACCGGGCCCAGGTAGGTGAAGCCCAGCGACTCGAAGAAGGCGCGCGCGTTGCGGGTGCGCAGGAGCGCGGGGATGGCGCCCACGTTCGCGCTGATGGACATCTGGTTGTCGTTGACCAGCACCACCAGCGGCAGGTGGCTGCCCCCGGCGTTGTTGAGGCCCTCGAAGCTCAGGCCGCCCGTGAGCGCGCCGTCGCCCACCACCGCCACCACGTGGCCCCGGTGGCCCAGCTGCCGTCGGCCCGCGAGCAGGCCCAGCGCGGCGGAGATGGCCGTGCACGCATGGCCCGCGGCCAGCGCGTCGTGGGGGCTCTCGCGCGGATCCAGGAACGGGGCGATGCCGCCCGCCTGCCGCAGCGTGTGCATGCGCTCACGCCTGCCGGTGAGCAGCTTGTGCGCGTACGCCTGGTGCCCCACGTCGAAGAGGAGCGCGTCCTGCGGCGTGTGGAAGACGCGGTGCAGGGCCACCACCAGCTCCACCGCGCCCAGCGACGCGCCCAGGTGTCCGCCCACCCGGCCGCACAGGGTGATGATGGCCTCGCGCAACGCCACGCACAGGCCGGGCAGCGCGTCCTCGGGCAGCGCGCGCAGCTCCGCGGGAGACGTCACGCCGGACAGCACGTCCGGCATCAGGACGTCCGCTCCACGGAGTAGCGGGCCAGGGCCGCCAGCGGGCCGTCCCCGCCCTCCAGCGGGCGCACCGCGGCCTCCGCTCGCGCCACCAGGTCCCGGGCCATGCGCCGCGATTCCTCCAGCCCCACCACCGCCGGGAACGTGTGGCGCCCGGCCTCCGCGTCCGCGCCCACCGGCTTGCCCAGCTGCTCCGCGCTCGACGTCACGTCCAGCACGTCGTCGGCAATCTGGAAGGCCAGGCCCACCGCGTCGCCGTACGACTCCGCGCTCCCGAGCGCCGCCACGTCACCGCCAGCCGCCAGCACGCCCATGCGACAGGCCGCGCGGATGAGCGCGCCCGTCTTCATCCGGTGCAGCCGCAGGAGGTAGTCCAGCGTCGCCGCCCGGTCCTTCGCGATGTCCAGCACCTGCCCGCCCACCATGCCCGCCGCGCCCGCCGCGCGCGCCAGCTCCGCGCACAGCAGGCCGCGCACCGGCTCCGGCCCGGAGGCCAGCACCGTGAAGGCCTCCGTGAGCAGCCCGTCCCCGGCCAGCAGCGCCAGCGACTCGCCGAAGACCTTGTGGTTCGTGGGCTTGCCCCGGCGCAGGTCGTCGTTGTCCAGGCAGGGCAGGTCGTCGTGCACCAGCGAATACGTGTGCACGTACTCCACCGCGCACGCGGCATCCGCGACCACCGCGGTGTCGACGCTCGCACGGGCGACCGCGTCCGCGAAGGCGAGGCAGAGCACGGGGCGCAGCCGCTTGCCGCCCGCGAGCAGCGAGTAGCGCATGGCCTCCGCCAACCGGGGGGGCGTGCCCGCGGGGGCCAGCCGGTCGGCGCGTTCGCGCAGCAGCGCCTCCACTTGCGCCTGACGCGAGCGCATGAAGGGGTCCAGTTCGAAGACTGCCATCGGCTTCAGGGCTCCTGCGCCACGTCGTTGGGGATGAGCTGGCGGATGCGCTGGACGAGCACGTCCAGGTCCAGCGGCTTCACGAAGTAGTCCGCGGCGCCGACCTCCAGGCCGCGCCGCTTGTCCTCCGGGTCTCCCCGCCCGCTGATGAAGATGATGGGGATGTCCCGGAACTGCTTGTTCTGCTTCACGGCCTGACACAGCTCGAAGCCGTTGATCCAGGACATGTTCACGTCCAGGAGGATGGCGTGCGGCCGGTGCAGCTCGAGCGACGCGACGAGCCTCAGCCCGTTCGCCGCCGACGTCACCTCGAACCCCTCGGACCCCAGGGCCTCGGAGAGCAGCTCGCGCGTGTCACGGTCGTCATCGACAATGGTGATCTTCGGCTTCGACATGCCCGGCCTCCGCCCTTCCCCTGCCAACTAGAACGGGACGTCGTCCTCCGGTGGTGCCTTGGTCGCGGCGGTCGCTCGGGGGGCAGCCTGGGGAGCAGGCCGGGCCGCCACCGCCAGCGGCGCGACGACCTCCTGGCCGTCCTCGTCCACGAGCAGCTGTTCGATGCGCTGCTCGGCCTCCGTGAGGAGCTTTTCGCCCCTGCGGACGAGGCGGATGCCCTCCTCGAACGCCTTGAGCGACTCCTCCAGCGACAGGTCGCCGTTCTCCAGCCGCGCCACCGTCTGCTCCAGGCGCGTCACCACGTCCCCGTACTGCTCGGGGGCCGCCTCTACCTTCTTTTCCGACTTCGCCACGGCCATCCACCTCCCCGAGCGGGGCGCGGAATGTAGAGGGTGGCCCGCTAGCAGTCCACCGGCCCTTTCAGCCCCGTGACCGTGGCTTCGATTTCTTCACACCCGCCCAGCGTCTTCGCCCCGTGGGCCGCCAGCTTGATGCCCAGAACGTCGCCCACCACCACATCCGCGGTGGAGCGCACCACGACGCCGTCCTTCTGCCGGAACGTCACCGCGTAGCCGCGCGACATCACCTTCAGCGGGCTCAGGGCGTCCAGCTGGCCGCCCAGGCGTCCGAAATGCGTCTGCGAGGCGGCCAGCGCCCCTCGCTGCAACTCGAGCAGCCGCGACCGCGCCGCCGCCAGCCGCGCCCGCTCGGCCGCGACCTGCGCCGTGGGCGAGGCCCGCTCCAGGCCCAGCCGCCCGTCCGCCAGCGCACCCCGCCGCCTGGAGACGCCCGCGCGCGCCGCCTCCGACAGCCGCATGGCGAGCTTGAGCAGGTGCGAGCGCTGTTCCCCCAGCCGCGTCTGGGGCCGCGCCCGCTGCAACCGCTCCTGCAGGGCGCGCAGCCGCTCGCGGTGCCCGCGCGTCTGCGGCCGCAGCACGCGCATCATCGCCTCCACCTGTTCGGACAGGTGCAGGCGCTGCTGGTTCACCGCGCGCCGAGGATCCGTGAGCCGCGCCGCGAGCTGGCCCTGATATTCGCGCAGCTCCAGCACGCGCCGCTCCATCGCCCGGCGCAGCCGCCCGGACTGCGTGGCCAGCGTCAGCTCCAGGTCCGCCAGCACCGGAGACAGCCGCTCCGCCGCCGCGCTGGGCGTGGCCGCGCGCAGGTCCGCGACGAAGTCCGCGATGGTGAAGTCGATTTCGTGGCCAATCGCGGACACCACCGGCACGGGCGAGGCGAAGATGGCGCGCGCCACCCGCTCCTCGTTGAACGTCCAGAGGTCCTCCACGGAGCCACCGCCGCGCGTCACGACGATGACGTCCACGTCGGTGCGCGCGAGCCGCTCGATGGCCCGCGCCACGTCCTCCGCGGCGCCCTCGCCCTGCACGCGCGCGTCCGCCAGGAGCACGCCCAGCCGGGGGTTGCGCGAGTGCAGCACGCGCAGGAAGTCCTGGAGCGCCGCGCCCGTGCGGCTGGTGACGACGCCGATGCGGCGGGGCAGGAACGGCACGGGCCGGGGTGGCCGCACGCGCCGGTCGCCGATGAGCCCCTCGGCGGCCAGCCGCTGCTTGAGCTGCTCGAACGCGAGCGCCAGCGCGCCCTCGCCCACCGGCTCCAGCCGGGAGACGATGAGGCTGTAGCGGCCCTGCGGCTCGTACAGGTCCACGCTGCCCTCGGCGAGGACCTCCATGCCGTCGCGCAGCGCGAAGCGGATCCGCCCCGCCATGGACGCCCAGACCTTCGCGTCGATGGAGGCGTCCGCGTCCTTGAGCGTGAAGTACCAGTGGCCGCGCGCGTTGGCGCCCCGGAAGCTGGACACCTCGCCGCGCACCAGCACGCGCGGGAAGCGCGACTCCACCGTCTGCTTGATCTGCCGGGTGAGCTCCCCCACCGACAGCACCGTGCGCTCCGGGCGCGGCACCGACACAGGGGGGACCGACGGCGGAGGGAGCTCCGCCCTGGGGGGACCCACCGGCAGCG
>NZ_RAWB01000067.1 GCF_003612055.1 Corallococcus llansteffanensis | reverse complement strand
GGGCGGTGGGCTGCGTTCCGACGACCTCGAACGAGCGGACCGGCGTCGACCCGCAGTGGTCGAAGCGGTCACACGCGGTGACAATCACGAAGTGGACGCCCGGTGACAGGTTGGCCGTCAGGACATGGGAGGTGACGCTCCCTCCAAGGGTGATGGCGGCTCCGCCATCGATGCGCAATTGCTGGTACGTGACGCCCGTGGCGTCCTGCGCGGCCTGCCAGGAGAACGTCGGCCGGGCCGCGGTGAGCGCGCCTTCCGCGGGAGCCTGCATCGAGGACCCGAGGGGCGGCAATGTGTCCACCGTGAACGTGCGGGTGCCGGTGGTCGAGCAGTTGCCCGCGGTGTCGCAGGCCTGGACCGTCCAGGAGTGGAAGCCGTCCGTCAGGCCCGCCGACGGAGTGTAGGACGTCAAGAGGGTGGTCGCGCCTTGCGCGCCGGAGTCGATGCTCCATCGATACGAGACGGAGCTCGCGTCCGTGGAAGCGGACCAGGTGAACGTCGGGCGCTCCGTGGCGAGGAGGGAGGCATGCGCCGGGCTCGTGAGCGTGGGGTAGGTGGGGGCCACGGAGTCCACGTAGAAGCTTCGCGTGGAGGAGCTGGTGCAGTTCTGGTGCGTGTCACACGCCACCACCCGCCAGGAGTGAAGGCCCTCGCTCAGGGCGGTGGGCCAGTTGTACCCCGCGGCGGCACCAATGGAGCCGGTGCTGACGCCGTCCAGGATGACCTGGTAGCTGGAGATGCCGCTGGCGTCGGTGGCATGCTCCCAGCGCAGCGCGGGACGCGGGTTGCTCACGTACTGAAGGTTTCCTGGCAGGGTGAGCACGGGCGCGGTGGGCGGCACCCGGTCGAGCACGAAGTAGTACTCATGCGTGGAGTTGCGCCAGTTGCCGTAGGCATCCACCGCGCGCACGTACCAGCGGTGGGTGCCATCGCTCACGTTCGTGAGGCTCAGCGCGGTGCCGCCCGTTCGGGCGTAGAAGGCGCCGTCCAGGAACACGTCGTAGTTCACATAGAAGTCCGGGGCCGCCTGCCACGTGAGGTAGGGCGTCTGGTTGAGGCGCGCGTAGTGCGCCGGGCTGACGACATTGAAGACGGGTGGCGGCGTCTGCTCGCCGAGGGTGAGCGCGCAGTCGGCGGCGAGCTTCGCATTGATGACGCCGGGGTAGCGCATCAGTCCGTTGAGCTGCGGAGCAATCGTATACCCGAAGCACGATTGATAGACGTACGGCGTGGCCTGCGGCCTCAGGCTCTTGATGAGGCTGGCGACGCCGCTGACGAGCGGAGTGGCCGCGGAGGTCCCGTTGAAGGGGGCGAACTGATTGCCAGGAAAGAGGGAGACCAGGTCGCTGCCGCCGCCGGGAAAGGCATCACTGCCAAACGCCGCGGAGTCCACGGAAGCCGCGCCGAAGTTGGAGGCATGGACGGTGCCATTGGCCTCCGTGAAGAAGTGGGAGCGGTTGAAGTTGTCATCCGCCGCGGCCACCGTCCATAGGTTGTAGAGATTCATCCCCGCGGGAGAGACCTGGCAGGAGGCATTTCCGCAGTCAAGGTTGAGATTGTCATTCATCGCCGCCGCGATGAACTGGATGTCGCGCTCTCCCGCGCGACGGATGGCCGCGTAGAGTGGATCGTTGTCATTGTTCTGGAAGACGCTCCGGCTGCCTCCGGAATAGCTGATGATGTGCGCGCCGTTGCGGGTGGCGTAGTCGATGGCGTTGATGACCTGGTAGTAGCCGAAGCTCCGCTCGGGGTCCGACGCCAGGGAGACATTCAAGGCGAGGATCCGCGCGGCCCAGTTCACTCCCGACATTCCGTAGCCATTGCCGGCACGTGCGCCGATGAGCCCCGCGACCGCCGTGCCATGCGTGCGCGCGGTCTCGGGCGGCAGGCAGCGCGTGTCGGACCAGGCGTTCGCCAAGGTGCAGGCGCCGACGAAGTCCGGCATGTCCGCGTGACCCAGGTCGACTTGCGTGTCCACCACCGCGACCGTGGAGAAATAGAACTGGCCCCGGCCGTGCGCGGCGAGCGTCACGTCCCAGGCTTCGTCGGCGTCGATGTCGAAGTCATAGGGGCTGCCGGTGATGCTGGTGCGCTGCCCGACGTTGTAGAGGTACCACTGGTTCTGGGGCCAGGACGCGCCCGTCGACAGCAACGGGTCGTTCCAGATGACCCCGGCTTCCTGGGGCTCGTCCGGGACATAGACGATGTCCGCGTTGACGCCCTGGAGCAGTCCTCGGATCGAGGTCGGGGAGAGCGTCTCGGGCAACTCGAAGAAGTGCCAGCCGTAGAAGAGCTCATGCCAGGCAAGAGCACCCAGGGTGCGCTGCACGCGCTCCCGCTGGCCGGCGAGGTCGTCTTCCGGAAGCCGGACGAGGGCCATGCGCGACGGACGCTCACGCAGGGACACGCGCAGGTTCTTCTCCCTCTTCACGGGTTCCTGCACCTCACCCCGGAACGGTGCGACCTTCGGATACGCCACCTCCAGGCCCGGCCCCGAGGAGGGCGCGGCCGAGGGCAGCACGGGGCCCAGCTCATGGGCGGGGACGGGCGGCAGGGCTCGAATCCAGTCCGTGCTGGTGGCGCCTGGAGCTTCCAACAACTGGTCCGCCCTCATGGACTGCGCCTGGGCGGGAGCCGCGAACAGCGTGACGAACGCCCCGGTCCACAGGGCCGGGACGAGTCTTCTTCGGACAGCGTGCATGAGTTCCCCTCGAGATGTCAGCGGAGGCGGGGCTCCGCCACGGCTTTACGGAATCACGAGGAAAGCAGATGTCACAAGGGTACGAATGTCCAACGGGGTCCTGCGCCCCGGGTGTCCACGGATTCAAATCCCGTCTCCCCGACCCTCAGTGAAGCGGGCTGGAGAGCTCAAGGTCTCCAGCCCGTTTTCATTTCACGGAAGATGGGCACTCTCACACCTGACACCCAGCCTAGTTCCGTCGCATCTCGAAGGTGGCGGTGACGTAGCCAGGGTCGGTCTGGACGTAGGCCAGCTCCGATCCGCTCTTCGTGACGAAGAAGTCGAAGTGCGCAGTGCCTCCGAGGTTGTCGGTGAGCGTCGCGCTGCCGCTACAGTCGGGATTGACGGTGTAGGTGCCAGTGTAGACGATGCGCGTTATCGCGCCATTGGTACTGATGGTCGCCGAACCAGTAAGGGTCCCGTTCCCTTGGAAGAAATCATGGCCGGCCTGTGCGAAGGGGACCTTCGTGGGCCCACTCACGATGTACCCATTGTTTGCATAGATGTAGTTGCCCTTCAGCATGCTTGGCCTACATTGGGAATGCATCGAAGGCTCCTCCGCGAGAGCCTCGCCAGATGCCTCGTGCGCAAGTCCCAGGAGACCGGCCGTGAGGACACTTCCCATGACGTACCATTGGAATCGCTTCATGCTCCCCCTCCTTCGTTCCGGGCCATGACAGCCCGATGCCTTTTTGCGGGACGGAGAGTGACACGGTCCGGGTTTTCTAAAATCAGACCTGGGTAGGTCTCGGTCGTGCAGTAATTGATTGCCGAGGAATTCTTCGCGGACGCAAGGCTGATGCCCGATGGCTTCAATATTCACGCGACAACTGCGTTGACGCTCACCGATGCCGGGTTCGCATTCCGTGCAGAAGGACTTCCCAGGTGCGGCCGGCCAATGCTTGCTCACGGCAAGCTCAACCCTCTCGCAACAGCTCCTTGCCTTGGCACAGGCGCATCGCGAGGTCGGGGTAGGCCCCTGCCTTGTGCGCGTCCCAGGCCTGCGCGTGCAGCACCTTGCCCAGCGCCTCCGTGATTTGACTGGAGTGCCCGACGAGGTGCCTGTCCGCGCGAACCACGTCCACGGCATCCGCCCGGTCATCGGCCACCACCACCCGGGCCGTGAGGAGGTCCGCATAGGTGGAGTGGTCGTTGTAGTAGGTCCACGCCACGCCCTTCACGGCGATGCTCCCCAATGATACCACCTCGCCGTGGAAGAGCAGGTTGCGGGCCGTGAGCGCGCCGCCGACGAAGAGCAGGGCGTAGTCGAAGCCCTCGTTGACGATGTTGCCCTCCACCACCAGGTCGCCCGCGACGAGCAGGCGGGACGGGTCCTCGAGGATGAGGTGGCCCTTCACGTGGACGCGGCCCTCTTCAAAGAGCAGGTCCTGGCCCTCGGAGAGCTTCAGGTCCCCGTCCACCTGCCGGGTGGTGGGGGTGGACGTCAGCGTGGCCTTGAGTCGCGCTCGCTGCGCGGCCGTCCCACACACGTCGTGGAGCGAGGACTGTTCAAGCAGTTTCTGGAGGGGTGACATGGCGGATGACTAGCATTCTCAACGCGCGTCCCGAAAGGAGTCGAACCGCCGCGAGCGCGGCCCCCGGGGCCGGATTCGAAACCAGGTGCGTGTGCGGGTGAAGGCGACGAGCCTCAACTCGCGCGACCTGCTGAGGGTGGGGGGCCGCTACCGGGGAAGATTCGCTTCACCGTTCCTGGTGGGTCTTTACCCTGAGTGGATTTTTCTTGGTTGTACGTAAAATCCAGGATAATCTTGAAATGCTTGGCCTGATGTACGGGCCGGCAGCGAGCTGGGGAGGCACATCGCTCCCCAGGTGAACCTCTAGTCATGTGAATGGAGAATGAACCGATGAGGCGAGTCTTCGAAGGGTTGTCTTCAGCAGCGGTGGTCTTGACTGCAATCATGGTGATTGCCGGATGTGGCGCCACGCCAGAGGATGAGGCGGAGTTCGACGTCAAGGTGGCGGAGTCCTCGCTCTCCTTCACGGGATGGGTGGTCTACGACGCGGGGACGCGGTGTACCGTCGGTGGTAGCACCATGCACTGCTGTCCTACCGGCTATGCCATGATTGGCGCGCACCTCAGCAATGATGTCTTCAAGTGTGCCCAGCTCTCCTCCACGAGTGGCTCCCGCTTCCTCGATGCGGGGGGCAGGCGCAACGGGATGCATGCCTGTCCCTACGGCAGCGTCATGGTCGGCCTGCACGTCAGCAACGACTACCTGGCATGCCAGTATCCGGGGACGAGCGTCGTCTCCGAGTATGTGGATGGGGACCCTGGCACGAAGGACTCCTATCCCATGCACGTGTGCGGGGCCGGCGGGTACGCGATGAGCGGCATCCACGTCAGCAACAACCTGTTCAACTGCGCCAGGTAGCTCCGGGCACCGCGAGGACCGCTCGACGAAGGGTGGTCTTCGTCACACGGGTATGAGCTGGTCGGCGATGCGCGCCAGGTCCGACATGGAGAATTCTGCTGATCGGAACGGCGGTGTGTCCACGGTCGGAATCTATATGCTGCCCGAGTACGGTGGCCTCAACGCAACCTTCGCCCTGGCAAGGGCGCTGGTGCGCCGGGGCCACCGCGTTCGCTACTTCGTGCCCGAGGCCTTCGAGGCCCACGTGACGCGGCAGGGCTTCGAGAGCACCCGCTACACAGAGAGGCTCGCCGTCTCCCCGAGCTGGGCGACGCGCGTCCCCGGCGTGCGCTTCCTGCACCTGCGCGCGCGCTACAACGAACACCTCGCGGCCGCGTTCAACGCGTGGGTGGACGCGGATGCGCTCGACGGGGTGCTGGTGGATCCGGTGGTGTGGAACGTGGCCGCGGGCGCGCTCGAGCGCAGGCTCCCCTACCTCAGCCTCAACCCGACCTACTCCGCCCCCTTCTCGCTGGACTACCCGTCCGTGCACTCGTCGGCCATTCCCCCTCGCGGCGGCGCGAGCGCACGCGCGCGCAACCTCGTGGCGTGGACGTTCCAGGCGAGGATCCCCTGGCACCGGAGCCTGTATGACCGCGCCATCGGCTGGGCGGGACACGGCGCCTTCCGGCGCGCGGGACGCCGCTTGCGGTGGGGGGACTTCGGCTACCGGCCGGACGTGCCGGAGCTGGTGATTGGCCCCAGGGCCCTGGACTTCGAACCGCTGCGCGACCTTCCGCACCGGCACTACCTGGGCACGAGCGTGGAGCCCTCACGACACGACGGCACCTTCGACTGGAGCGGCTACGACGCGTCCAGGCCGCTCGCCTACTGTTCGCTGGGGACGTTCGGCGACGACCAGGTGCCCGCGCTGCGCTTCTTCACCGCCGTCATCGAGTCCTTCCGTCAGCGAGAGGGCTGGCAGCTCATCATGAGCTGTGGCGCCCTGGCCGAGCAGCTCCGGAGCAAGGCGCTGCCGCCGTCCATCCGCGTGGAGGCCTCGGTTCCGCAGTTGGAGGTCCTCCCCCGGGCGCGGCTGTTCCTGAACCACGCCGGCATCGGCTCCGTGCGCGAGGCGATGTACTTCGGCGTCCCGATGCTCCTGTTCCCCTTCGGCGCGGATCAACCCGGGCTGACGGCGCGGCTGGTGCACCATCAGCTCGGGCTCCGAGGAGATATCCGCACGAAGGACGCCCGCGTCATCACCGAGCGGGTGGACGCGCTGCTCGGGCGCGACGACATCACCGCGGCCATGGAGGCGATGAAGCAGCGCTGCCGCAACTCGCGCGAGCTCGAGGAGGGGGTGGACGTCATCGAGCGGCACCTCGCCTGAGGTGCGCTCGCGGGCGCCGCATGGTGGGGATCGGGGCCTGCGAGAGCAAGAGGCCGAGGAGGGCCGTAGCCCGTGCCGGATGGCAGTACTCCATGGGCTTCTTCTTTTCGGGCCACGTCCGTCGACCCGGTGGGATGATGGGGCTCCCGCCGGTCGCGCAGGGCTCCCATGAAACACAAGCTCGTCGACTACTTCCGCCGCATCGCTCCTCTGTCGGACGAGGAAGCCCAGGCCATCCTGGACAGCATGGTGGTGAAGACCTGCCCGAAGGGCACTCACCTGCTCATGGCGGGCCAGGTCTGCACCGAGGCCTACTTCGTCCTCCAGGGCTGCGTCCGCCAGTACTACGTCGTCGACGGTGAAGAGCGGAGCAACGGGTTCTTCACCGAGGACGAATGGGTCCTCTCGATTCACAGCATGATGACCCAGACCCCGGCGGATCACTTCCTGGTCTGCGCGGAGGACACCACGGTGGTGGTGGGCACCGCGCAACGCGAGGGGGACCTGTATCGACGCTTCCCTCGCTTCGAGAGCATCTCCCGGATGGCGATGCAGAAGGTCCTGGCGGACCAGCAGGAGCGGTTCGCTTCCCATCTCACCGATACCCCGGAGCAGCGCTACCTCAAGCTCTCCAAGACGCGGCCGGACATCCTGCAGCGGCTTCCCCAGTACCAGCTGGCCAGCTACATCGGCGTGAAGCCCGAGTCGCTGAGCCGGATCCGAAAGCGCATCGCCACGCGTGGCAAGCCGGCTACGCCGCGACGGAAGGCGTGACCGTCCGGAACCCCTTGGCGATGAGCCAGCCGGCGAGGACCACCTCGAACAGGCCCCCGGGCCCGGAGAAGAGGATGCCCCACGGCAACCCGAAGAGCTCGAGCACCGACCCCAGCGCCAGAAGGCCGTAGCCCACCGCGCCCACCAGCGGGAGCAGCGATGGCAGAAGCCGGGAGCGGTACAGCGACAGGCAGAACGCCACGCTGCCGACCCCCAGGATGGTCATCGCGAGCTGGTACGCCCAGACGTTCCCCTTCGAGAGAACCTTCACCAGGGTCACCAGCTCCGGCGTCGTCTGCCCTTGCGCGGATTCTCCGAGCTGAAGGATGCACAGCAGGAACACCACCCCGATGATGAGGGTCAGCGCCTCCATGACCCGCGTGCAGACGTACGCGAGGGCGATGCCCGGGCTCCGCTCGCGGAGGATCGGAAAGAACAGCACGCCAATCCCGACGATAAAGAAGGAGTTCAACAGGAGCAGCAGCGCGCCCCCGACGAACGGCGCCCTCTGAGCGGCCAGGAGCTCCGGCTCCTTCAGGATGGACGTGACGAGCGCGGTGCCGAAGCCGTAGGCAAAGAACGCAAGGAGGAAGAGAGCTCCCAGGGTGCGGGAGTGAAGGCGGGTGATGTTCATCGCGAGGGCTCCAGGACGTTCGGCGACGTCGCGGCCTCGAGAGTAGGGAGGGGCGCCCTCGCCCTCATTGATGAGGGTTAATAAATCGGTTCTCTTCTTCCGGGCTGGGCGGGTGGAGCGCCTTGGCAGGGGGACTGCGCGGCGACGCCAGCGCGCTCGGCACAGTCGCCTGCTCAGCGAGAGCACGAGCACACTGCGAGTGCATTTCAGTCATCCCCTGCAACAGGGAAACCCTTGTATCTGCTGCCAACCCCTGTCGCGTATTCACGCGCGGTGGATACAGAAAATGTTCAACTTTATCGCGCTAGTCCTGAATGACACAGTGCGCCTATTGTGAATTGACATGCGCATCTCGACGTCACTCATCGGCTCCCTGGAGTCCCACGCTGGGGCCCGCCCCTCCCAGCTCGCGTACCGCTACCTGACGACCGGCGACGTCGACGGTCCCGTGGAGACGCTGACGTGGGCGGAGCTCGACCTGCGGGTGCGCGCGGTGGCCGTGGCCCTCCAGCAGGCGGGGCTCGGCGGCGAGCGCGTGCTGTTGCTGTATCCGCCGGGGCTCGACTTCATCATCGCGTTCCTGGGGTGCCTGTCCGCGGGAGTGATTGCCGCCCCCGCCTATCCTCCCGACCCGGGCCGGCTGGAGCGGACGCTGGGGCGGCTGCGCTCCATCGCTCAGGACTGCGGGGCGCGGGCGGTGCTCACCACGGAGCTCATCGCCGGGATGGCGGAGGCGCTGCTGCCCATGGCGCCGGAGCTCGGCGCGCTGCGGTGGATTGCCTCGGATGCGGTGCCAGACGCCGCGGCGGACTCCTGGCGGCACCCGGCGCGTCCCTCGTCGGACGTCGCTTTCCTGCAATACACCTCCGGGTCGACGGGGACGCCGAAGGGCGTGGTCATCACCCACGACAACCTGCTGCACAACGAGCGGATGCTCCAGCAGGGGTTCCGCCACACGCCCGAGGGCAGCGGTCTCGGGTGGCTGCCGCTGTACCACGACATGGGGCTCATCGGTAACGTGCTGCAGCCGCTGCACGTGGGCATGCCGTGCACGATGATGTCTCCGTTGGCGTTCCTGCAGCGCCCGGCTCGCTGGCTGCAAGCCATCTCCACCTTCCGGGCGACGTCGAGCGGCGGGCCCAACTTCGCCTACGACCTGTGCGTGCGGAAGGTCACCGAGGCGGAGCGCGCCGGGCTGGACCTGTCCAGTTGGGACGTGGCCTTCAACGGCGCGGAGCCGGTGCGTGGGGCGACACTCGAGCGCTTCGCGGAGACCTTCGCTGCGCACGGCTTCCGGCGCTCGGCGTTCTACCCGTGCTACGGGCTCGCCGAGGCGACGCTGTTCGTGACCGGCCCGGACACGGTGGCGGCGCCCGTCCCCGTGTCGCTCGATGCGTCGGCGCTGGAGCAGGGGCGGGTGGTGCCCACGGAGGCGCTCGGCGCGCGATCGCTGGTCGGTTGTGGGCGGGTCTGGCTGGATCAGCAGGTGGCCATCGTCGATCCGACGAGCCGGCGGCGTGTGGGGCCGGACGGGGTCGGTGAAATCTGGGTCTCGGGACCGAGCGTGGCTCGGGGCTACTGGAACCGCCCGGAGGAATCCGCGGCCACGTTCGGGGCGCGCATCGCGGACACGGGCGAAGGGCCGTTCCTCAGGACCGGCGATCTGGGCTTCCTGCACGAGGGCGCGCTGTTCGTGACGGGGCGGCTCAAGGACGTCGTCATCGTCCGGGGCCGGAACCTGTACCCGCAGGACGTGGAGCTGACCGCGGAGCAGGCGCACCCGGCGGTGCGGCTGGGGTGTGCCGCGGCCTTCGGCATCGAAGTGGAGGGCGAGGAGCAGCTCGTCGTCGTGGCGGAGTTTGACGAGCGCTCAGGCGCGGCGCCCGCCGACGTGGCGACGGCGGTCCGCGAGGCCGTCGCGGCGGAGCACGGCGTCATCGTGCACGCGGTGGCGCTCCTGCAGTCCCGGACGCTGCCGAAGACGACGAGCGGCAAGGTGCAGCGGCACGCGTGCCGGAACGCCTTCCTGGACGGAACGCTCGCGCTCGTCTCGGACGTGGCGTTCGCGGCGCCGAGGGTGAAGTCCCCCCGGCCGGAAGGCCCGAAGGCGGAGGGGCTCGAAGGCTGGCTCATCGAGCGGATCGCCACGCTCTCCGGCACGCCCGGCGAGGATGTTGATCCGGAGCAGCCGTTCGCCCGTTACGGGCTGGACTCCACGGACCTCGTGGGGTTGTCCGGCGAGCTGGAGACCCGCCTGAACCGATCGGTCTCCCCGGCGCTGCTCTACGAGCAGCCCAGCATCACCGCGCTGGTCCGGCACCTGGAAGGGAATGCGGAGCAGGGACCGTCGGCGTCCATCCCGCGCTCGGCGGCTCCGGAGACGGAGCCCGGGCCCGTGTCGGCGGGCGGTGCGCGGCTGCTGGTGCTCGACCGGCTGTCGCCCGGAAGCCCGCTGTACAACGTCCATGCGGGGCTCCGGATGAAGGGCGCCCTCGACACGGCCGCGCTGAAGCAGGCGTTGGAGGCGCTCACCACGCGGCACCCGATGCTGCGCGCCACCTTCCCCGAGTCGGAAGGGCGGCCGGTCCTCGTCGTCCAGCCCGCGCGTCCGACGGAGCTGCCCACGGTCGACCTGCGCGGCCTCGCTCCAGAGCGCCGGGAAGCGGAGCTTGAGCGGCTCTCCACCGAGCACGCCACGACGCCCTTCGACCTGGCCCGGGGCCCGCTGCTGCGGACCACGCTGGTGACGCTGGGGGACGAAGAGCACGTCCTCCTGCTCACGCAGCACCACATCATCACGGATGCGTGGTCCCTCGGCGTGGTCGCGCGCGAGCTGGCCGAACTCTACGAGGGCTTCCGCGGGGGCTCGCCGCGGAAGCTCCCGGAGCTTCCGGTGCGGTATTCGGATCATGTTCGCTGGCAGGAGGCCCGGCTCCAGGGCGAAGACGCCCGTCGCTCGCGGGTGTGGTGGCGGGAGCACCTGGCGGGGCTGCCGAGGCTCGATCTGCCCACGTCCCGGACGCCCGTGCGTGGGACGACGCATGCGGGCGACGCGTGCGCCTTCGTGCTGTCGGAGCAGCTCACCTCGGGCCTGCGGGAGCTGGCCCGCCGCGAGTCCTGCACGCTGTATGTGACGCTCCTGGCTGCCTGGGCCACGCTGCTGCATCGCTACTGCGGCGGGCAGACGGACTTCGGGATTGGCACCGTCACGGCGGGGCGAGACCAGCGCGAGCTGCGCGACGTGGTGGGCTTCTTCGTGAACACGCTCGTCCTGCGGTGCGACCTGTCGAGAGACCCGGAGGTCGGGGTGCTGATGCGTCGGCTGCGGGGCGCGGTGGAAGGCGCGCTCCGTCACCAGGAGGTGCCCTTCGACCAGGTGGTGAGCGCCGTCGGGGCTCCGCGCGGGCAGGACCTGAACCCGCTCTTCCGCGCGGGCTTCATGCTGGAGAACGCGCCGTTCCCCGAGCTGTCGCTGCCGGGGCTCGCGTGGACGCCGGTGCAGGGCCGGCCGGATGGCGGCGTGCCGGGCACGGCGAAGTTCGAGCTCGGCCTCACGATGGTGGAGACGGACGGGAAGCTGTCGGCGGTCATCGAGTACGCCACGGACCTGTTCGACGCGGCGACCCTCGAGCGGATGGCGGGACACTTCCAGCGACTGGTGGAGGGCTTCGTGGCGGAGCCGGGCCGCCGGGTCTCGGAGCTCGGGCTCCTCACGGAAGGCGAGCGGCATTGGGTGCTGGTGGAGTGGAACGCCACGCGCCGGCCGTACGAGGCGGCGGGGCTCGCGGCGCTGCTGGAGGCGCAGGCGGCGCGCACGCCGGACGCGGTGGCGCTGGTGTGCGGCGAAGAGCGTCTCACGTACCTCGCACTGCACCGCCGGGCCAACGCGCTGGCGCTGCGGCTGCGCGCGCTGGGAGTGGGGCCCGAGGTCGTGGTGGGCCTGTACGCGCGCCGCTCGGTGGAGCTGGTGGTGGGGATGCTGGGCATCCTCAAGGCGGGCGGCGCGTACCTGCCGCTGGACCCCCACCATCCGGCGGAGCGGCTGGCGTACATGCGAGAGGACTCGGGGATGCGCCTGCTGCTGACGCAGGCGGCGCTGGCCGGGACGCCCGTGGCCGAGGGCGTGCGCACGGTGTTGCTGGACGCGCCGGAGGTGTGCGGCGAGGCGTCCGAGCACGGCCCTCGCGACGGAGCGGGCCCGGAGCACCTGGCCTACGTGCTGTACACGTCGGGCAGCACGGGGCGTCCCAAGGGCGTGCAGGTGTCGCAGCGCAACGTGGCCAACTTCTTCGCCGGCATGGACGAGCGCGTGCCGGTGGGGCCTCGGCCGGTGTGGCTGGCCGTCACCAGCGTCTCCTTCGACATCTCCGTGCTGGAGCTGCTGTGGACGCTGGCGCGCGGGTTCCAGGTGGTGGTGCAGGGGGACGCAGTGGGCGCGGGCGCGGTGCTGGCGCAGGTGCGCGAGCACGCGGTGACGCACCTGCAGGGCACGCCGTCGCTGGCGGGCGCGCTGCTGCTGGAGCCCGGGGCCGAGGACGTGCTCGGCACGCTGCGCTGCCTGCTGGTGGGCGGTGAGGCCCTTCCGCCCGCGCTGGCGGCGTCGCTGGCGGGGCGGCTGCCCCAGCGGTTGCTCAACATGTACGGACCGACGGAGACCACCGTCTGGTCCTCCACGCACACGGTGGGGGCGGCGGAGTCGCCGGTGCCCATCGGCCGGCCCATCGCCAACACGGAGCTGTACGTGCTGGACGCGCGCCTCGGCCCGGTGCCGGACGGGGTGGCGGGGGAGCTGTACATCGGCGGCGAGGGCGTGGTGCGCGGCTACCGCGGTCGCCCGGGGCTGACGGCGGAGCGCTTCGTTCCGGATCCGTTCAGCGGGAGGCCGGGTGCTCGGCTGTACCGGACGGGAGACCTGGCGCGTTGGAAGGCGGACGGGACGCTGGAGTTCCTCGGCCGCGTGGACTTCCAGGTAAAGCTGCGAGGCTTCCGCATCGAGCCAGGTGAAATCGAGACCGTGCTCACGCGGCACCCGTCGGTGCGAGCCGCGGTGGCGGTCGTCCGGGAAGACGCCCCCGGAGACAAGCGCCTCGTGGCCTACGTCGCGATTCCTTCCGGATCCGGTGGACCGGCGCTGGACGACGCGGCCTTGCGAGCCCACCTGCGCGACACGCTGCCCGAGTACATGGTCCCCTCGGCCATCGTGGTCCTGGAGGCCCTGCCGCTGACGCCGAATGGCAAGGTGGACCGCAAGGCGCTGCCCGCACCCCAGGGCCTGGTGTCGGAGGCCCGCTACGTGGCCCCCCGCACGCCCACGGAAGCGCGCGTCGCGGACCTCTTCGCCGAGCTGCTACGAGTCGAGCGGATCAGCGCGGAGGCCTCCTTCTTCGAGCTGGGAGGCCACTCCCTCCTCGCGATGCAGCTGGTCTCCAGGCTGCGCGCGGAGTTCGGACGGGAAGTCCCCCTCCGGAAGCTCTTCGACTCGCCGACGGTGGCGGGTGTCGCCGCCATCCTGGGAGACGAGGCCCCCGCGAACCTCCCGCCGCTCCATCGGGTCGCCCGCGACGGAGCCCTGCCCCTGTCCTTCGCGCAGCAGCGCATGTGGTTCCTGCACCAGCTGGATCCGGGGAGCGCCTTCTACAACGTGCCCGGCGCCGTGCGGATGGACGGAGTGCTGGACGCGGAGGCCCTGCGGCTGGCGCTGGAGGACGTGGTCCGGCGGCACGAGTCGCTGCGCACGACGTTCCACGACGAGCACGGGCAGCCGGTGCAGGTCATCCACCCGGCGGGAGCCTTCCACCTCCTCACGGTGGACCTGACGGGAGCGCCCGGGGCGGAAGTCCAGCGGGAGGCGAACGAGGAGGCGGCGCGTCCCTTCGACCTGACACGGGGACCGCTCTTCCGGGCGAAGCTGCTGGTGCTCGGCCGCCGGAGCCACGTCCTGCTGGTGACGATGCACCACATCGTCTCGGACGGATGGTCGCTGGGCGTGCTCGTGCGGGAGCTCGCGGCGCTCTACGAGGGCCGCGTCTCGAACAAGGCCGTCACGCTGGCCGAGCTGGACATCCAATACGCGGACTACGCGGACTGGCAGAAGCGGTGGCTCGCGGGCGGGGTGCTGGAGCAGCAGGTCGCGTACTGGAAGGCGCAGCTCGCGGACGTGCCGGCGGTGTTGGAGCTGCCGACGGACTTCGCGCGGCCTGCGGTGCAGACGCACCGGGGCGCGGCGGTGCCGGTGAAGCTGGGCACGGAGCTGAGCCGGGCCCTGGACGCGCTGGCGAAGCACGAGGGCGTGACGCCGTTCATGCTGCTGCTCGCGGCCTGGCAGGTGCTGCTGGCGCGCTACACGAGCCAGCGGGACTTCGCGGTGGGCTCGCCCATCGCGGGCCGCACGCGGGCGGAGACGGAGGAGCTCATCGGCTTCTTCGCCAACACGCTCGTCCTGCGCGCGAAGCTGGGGGGCAACCCGAGCTTCCGGACGCTGCTCGCGCGCGTGAAGGAGACGACGCTCGGCGCCTACGCCCACCAGGACGTGCCCTTCGAGAAGCTGGTGGAGGAGCTGCAGCCCCGGCGCAGCCTGAGCCACACGCCCCTGTTCCAGGTGATGTTCGCGCTGCAGCAGGACGTGCTGCCGCACCTGCGGCTGCCGGGCTTGGATTTGAAGCCTTACGCGACGGAAGCGAGCACGGCGAAGTTCGACCTCACGCTGTCGCTGACGGAGACGGGCAGCGGGCTGGAAGGCACGCTGGAGTACAGCACGGACCTCTTCGCGCCGAAGACGGTCCAGGGGATGGCGAGGCACCTGGAGGTGCTGCTGGCGGGCATCGCGGCGCGTCCCGAGGCGCTGCTCTCCCAGCTGCCGCTGCTGACGGCGGCGGAGCGGGACGAGGTGCTGGTGGGCGTCTCGGGGACGGACCTGTCGGGCCCGGTGGTGGGCTCGGTGCACGGGCTGGTCGAGGCGCAGGTGGACCGGACACCGGACGCGACGGCGCTGGTGTTCGATGGGAAGGCGCTGACGTACGCGAAGCTGGAGGCTCAGGCGAACCAGCTCGCGCACCACCTGCGCTCGCTGGGGGTGGGGCCGGACACGCTGGTGGGCGTGAGCATGTCGCGATCGGCGGACATCGTGGTCGCGGTGCTGGCGGTGCTGAAGGCGGGTGGGGCGTATGTGCCCATGGATCCGGCCTACCCGAGGGACCGGCTCGGCTGGATGCTGGAGGACGCTCGCGCGCCGGTGCTGCTCACGGAAGCGCGGCTGCGAGGCTCGCTGGGCGCGCATGGGGCGCACGAGGTATGCGTCGACTCGGACGGGCCGTGCATCCGCCAGTGGCCCACCACGCGCGTGGAGAACAAGACGAGCGTGGGCAACCTGGCCTACGTGCTCTACACGTCGGGTTCGACGGGGCGTCCCAAGGGCGTGGCCATCGAACACCGGAGCGCGGTGGCCTTCCTGCACTGGGCGGTACGGGAGTTCTCGCCCCGGCAGTTGGCGGGGGTGATGGCGGGGACGTCGCTCAACTTCGACATCTCGGTGTTCGAGATGTTCGCGCCGCTGTCGAGTGGCGGCACGGTCATCGTGGCGGAGAACGCGCTGGCGCTGCCGACGCTGCGGGACAAGGCGCGGGTGACGCTGCTCAACACGGTGCCCTCGGCGATGGCGGAGCTGGTGCGCAGCGGCGGGGTGCCGCCGACGGTGCGCACGGTGAACCTCGCGGGGGAGCCGCTGTCGAACCGGCTGGTGCAGGCGGTGTACGCGGCGTATCCGGAGGTGGAGTGCGTCTCCAACCTCTTCGGCCCGACGGAGGACACGACGTACTCGACGATTGCGTGGGTCCCGAAGGGAGCGACGACGGAGCCGACGGTGGGGCGCCCGGTGACGGGCACGCGAGGCTACGTGCTGGACGCGTGGCTGTGCCCGGTGCCGAGAGGCATCCCCGGCGAGCTGTACCTTGGGGGCGCGGGGCTGTCGCGAGGGTACCTGGGCAAGCCGGGGCTGACCGCGGAGCGCTACGTGCCGGACCCGTTCAGCGCGGAGGCCGGAGCGCGCATGTACCGCACGGGAGACCGGGTGCGCTGGCTGCCGAACGGTGAGCTGGAGGCGCTGGGGCGCATCGACTTCCAGGTGAAGCTGCGCGGCTTCCGTATCGAGCTGGGCGAGGTGGAGTCGGCCCTGCGAGCCCACCCGTCGGTGGGAGAGGTCGTGGCCCTGGTCCGCGAAGACGTGCCCGGAGACAAGCGGCTCGTCGCCTACGTCGTGGCAGGTGAAGGGGGCTCGTCGGAAGTGCTCCGGGCTCACGTGCGCGGCACGTTGCCCGAGTACATGGTGCCCTCGGCCATCGTGGTCCTGGATGCGCTGCCGCTGAATCCGAACGGCAAGGTGGACCGCAAGGCGCTGCCGAAGCCGGAGCTGCCCACGGCACAGGGCGAATACGTCGCCCCTCGCACGCCCACGGAAGCGAAGGTGGCGGAGCTCTTCACCCAGCTCCTGCGGGTCGAACGCCCGGGCGCCGAGGACTCCTTCTTCGAGCTGGGAGGCCACTCGCTGCTGGCCATGCAGCTGGTCTCCCGTCTGCGAGCGACCTTCCAGGTGGAAGCGCGGCTGCGCGACGTCTTCGAAGCCCCCACGGTGGCGGGAGTCGCCGTGGCCGTGGAGGCGGCCCGGAGGCAGGGCGGAGCGGCGGGTGCCCCGCCCATCACCCCCCGGTCCCGGGACACCACACCGCCGCTGTCCTACGCGCAGCAGCGACTGTGGTTCCTCGACCGGCTGGAGCCGGACAGCCCGCTCTACAACATGCCGGCGGCGGTGCGCCTCACGGGGCCGCTGTCCGTGAGCGCGTTGGAGCAGGCGCTCCAGGCGCTGGTGCGTCGCCACGAGGCGCTGCGCACCACGTTCCCCACGGTGGATGGACAGGCCCACCAGTCCATTGCTTCCGACCTGCCGCTGTCCCTGCCCGTCATCGACCTGCGAGGCGCGACGGAAGCGGAGGTGCATCGGCTGGCGAAGGAGGAGGCGCAGACGCCCTTCCACCTCGCGCACGGACCGCTGCTGCGCGCGAAGCTGCTGCGGCGTTCGGAGCAGGAGCACGTGCTGCTGCTGACGATGCACCACATCGTCTCGGACGGCTGGTCGCAGGGCGTGCTCGTGCGAGAGCTGGGAGCGCTCTACGAGGCCTTCACGGCGGGCCGTCCCTCCCCGCTGCCCGAGCTGCCCGTGCAGTACGCGGACTACGCGGTCTGGCAGCGGCAATGGCTCGCGGGTGACGTGCTGGCGTCGGAGCTGTCCTGGTGGAAGGAGCAACTGCACGGGGCACCGCCCGCGCTGGAGCTGCCCACGGACAGGCCGCGTCCCGCGGCGCGGACGTACCGGGGGAGCATGGTGCCGGTGGCCCTGTCCCGGGAGCTGTCCGATTCGCTGGCCGCGCTGAGCCGCCGCGAGGGCGGCACGCTGTTCATGACGCTGCTGGCGGCCTTCCAGGTGCTGCTGCATCGCCACAGCGGGCAGGACGACATCGTGGTGGGCTCGCCCATCGCGGGCCGCACGCGTGCGGAGACGGAGGGGCTCATCGGCTTCTTCGTCAACACGCTGGCCCTGCGCACGAAGCTGGACGGGGATCCGAGCTTCCGGGAGCTGCTGGCCCGCGTGCGCGAGGTGACGCTCGGCGCCTACGCCCACCAGGACGTGCCCTTCGAGAAGCTGGTGGAGGAGCTGGCGCCGGTGCGGGACCTGCGCCGCCCACCGCTGTTCCAGGTGATGTTTGTATTGCAGAACGCCCCCATGCCCGCGCTGGCGCTGGGTGAGGCGACGCTGGAACCGCTGCCGTTCGCGCAGACGGTGGCGAAGTTCGAGCTCACGCTGTCGCTGGAGGAGACGGCGGAGGGGTTGAGAGGATCGCTGGAGTACAACACCGACCTCTTCGACGCGGCGACGGTCGAGCGGATGGTGGGGCACTACCGGACGCTGCTGGAGGGCCTCGTGGCGGAGCCCGGCCAGACGCTGTCGCGTCTGCCATTGCTGACGGAGGGCGAGCGGCACCAGCTGGTGGTGGCCTGGAACCAGACGCGGACGGCCCTGCCGCGGGAGCACGGCATCCCCGCGCTGTTCGAGGCACAGGTGGCGCGGACGCCGGACGCGGTGGCGGTGGTCTTCGGGGATCAGCGGCTCACGTACCGGGAGCTGGACCGGCGCGCCAACCAGCTCGGGCACCACCTGAAGTCACGCGGGGTGGGGCCGGAGGTGCTGGTGGGCCTGTGCGTCGAGCGGTCGGTGGAGCTGGTGGTGGGGCTGCTCGGCATCCTGAAGGCGGGAGGCGCGTATCTGCCGCTGGATCCGAGCTACCCCCAGGAGCGACTTGCGTTCCTGCTGGAGGACACGGGCACGCCGCTCGTCCTGGCGCAGCGGCAGCTGGTGGAGAAGCTCCCCGCGAAGCGCCCGCCCGTGCTCGCCCTGGATGCGGAGTGGGATGCCATCGCCGGAGCGAGCACGGACGCGCCGGTGAGCGGAGCGGGGCCGGAGAGCCTGGCCTACGTCATCTACACCTCCGGTTCGACGGGGCGTCCGAAGGGCGTCTGCGTGCCGCACCGGGGCGTGGTGCGGCTGGTGAAGGAGACCGGCTACGCGCGCTTCTCCGCGGAGGAGGTGTTCCTGCAGGTGGCGCCGCTCTCCTTCGACGCCTCGACGTTCGAGATCTGGGGCGCGCTGCTGAACGGAGGACGCCTCGTCGTGTTCCCCCCGGAGCGGCCGACGCTGACGGCGCTGGGGGAGACGGTGAAGCGCGAGGGCGTCACGACGCTCTGGCTGACCGCGAGCCTCTTCAACACGATGGTGGACGAGCAGCCCGAAGCGCTGCGGCCGCTCCGCCAGTTGCTGGCTGGCGGTGAAGCGCTGTCGGTGCCGCACGTGAAGAGGGCGCTGAAGGCGCTCCCCGGGGTGCGGCTGATCAACGGCTACGGACCCACGGAGAGCACGACGTTCGCCTGCTGCCATCCCATCACCGAAGCGGACATCGTCGGGTCGGTCCCGATTGGCCGCCCCATCGCGAACACCGTGGCCTACGTCCTGGACCGTCATGGAAGCCCCGTACCCATCGGTGTGGCGGGGGAGCTGCATCTGGGTGGAGACGGAGTGGCGAGGGGCTACCTCAACCGGCCGGAGCTCACGGCGGAGCGCTTCGTCCGCGACCCGTTCTCGTCCGACGCACGGGCCACGCTCTACAAGACGGGCGACGTGGTGCGCTACCGGGCGGACGGAGTCCTTGAGTTCCTGGGCCGAGCGGATCACCAGGTGAAGCTGCGAGGCTTCCGCATCGAGCTGGGGGAAATCGAAAGCGTGCTCGCGAAGCACCCGAAGGTGCGCGAAGCCGCGGTGGTGGTCCGGGAAGACGTCCCCGGAGACAAGCGCCTCGTGGCCTACCTCGTGGCAGGTGAAGGAGGCTGGGGTGAGGGTCGAAGCGCGTCGGAGGTCCTGCGAGCCCACCTGCGCGACACCCTGCCCGAGCACATGGTGCCCACGGCCTTCGTGGAGCTCCCGGCCCTGCCGCTCACGGCGAACGGCAAGCTGGACCGGAAGGCCCTCCCGCCGCCGGACACGACCCAGGCGGACGCGAGCCGGATCTACGTGGCCCCCAGGACCCCGGTGGAGGAGACCCTGGCCACGCTCTGGGCGGAGGTGCTCCGCGTCCCCCGCGTGGGCAGCACCGACAGCTTCTTCGAGCTGGGAGGCCACTCGCTGCTGGCCATGCAGGTGCTCAGTCGGATGCGAGCGGCCTTCGGCGTGGACATCCCGCTGCGGGCCCTGTTCGAAGCCCCCACGGTCGCGGCCCTGGGCGAGCGCGTCGAGACGGCCCTGCGCACCGGAACGTCCCCGGAGGCCCCCGGCTTCTCGGGAGTCGAAGCCTCGACGCCCCTCGTCCCCATCGCGCCCCGGGCCTCCTATCCCCTCTCGCCCCCGCAGCGGCGCTACTGGCGCGACTACGTCCGGGAGCCGCAGCGGACCTGGTCCAACATCTTCACGGTGGTCCCGCTCGGCGGAGGAACACCCGCGGCGGAGCCCATCGAGCGCGCCCTGAATGAACTGCTCGCGCGCCACGAGAGCCTCCGCACCGCCTTCCCGCGGGAGAACGGAGAGTGGGTCCAGGTCATCGCCTCCGAGGCCCGCTGCGCCCTGAAGGTCACGGACCTGACGCAGCTCGCGCCGGAGCTTCGGGCGAAGGCCTTCGCGGACCTGCGCCGCCAGGAATCCACGGGCCTGTTCGACCTGGAGAAGGCCCCGCTCCTGCGCGCGCACCTCGTCCACGCGGGCGAAGGGCGCTCCCTCCTGCTCATGACGGTGCACCACCTGGTGGCGGACGGCTGGTCGCTGTTCGTCATGCGCCAGGAGTTCGGCGCCATCCTCGCGGACTGCATTGCGGGCCGGCCCGTCACGCTTCCGCCGCCCGCGCTCCAGTACAAGGACTACGCCGAGTGGCACAACCGCCTGCTCGATGAGGGCGCCTTCGAGGCGGACCGGCGCTACTGGCTGGAGCACCTCGCCCGGCCGCTTCCCCCTCCACCGTTCGCGGACTTCGCGAGCAGCGACGACAGCGGGGACCGGGGCGGCGCCGCCTACCGCGTCCTCCTGCCGGATGCGCTGTGGGCCCAGGTAAAGCAGGTGGCGGGGGAGCTGGGCGTGAGTCCCTTCGTGGTGCTCCTCACGGGCTTCTACGCGCTCATCCACGACCTGGAGGGGAGCCGCGACATCATCGTCGGCACGCCGCTCAACGGGCGTGACATGCGGCAGTTCCCGTCGCTCGTCGGCATCGCCATCAACCTCGTGATGATGCGCGTCCGGTTCAACGGCGGGGACACGTTCGCCTCCTGCGCCGCGCAGGTGCAGAACGCGCTCCTGTCCGCGATGCAGCACCAGAGCTACCAGAACGACCGCATCCTGGCGGACCTCGGCTTCCCCGCGGGCGCGGACAGCTTCGCGCTCACCACGTCCTTCTTCAGTGCGCTCACGCTGGACGAGCCCGTCTCCCCGGAGCTCCGGGCCGCGGCCGCGGTGCACGAGGTCAGCGCCACGGACGTCCGCTTCGACGCCATGTGGTACGCCATGGAGCACAGCGACGGCATGGTCATCGACTGTCGCTACTGCCGACGCCTGTTCCCGCGCGAGGTCGTGGAGCAGCAGGCGCAGCGCTACCTGTCCCTCCTCGCGCAGCACCTTCCCGCGCCTCGGGCGCTTCTTTCTTCCTCCTCCCAGTCCGCAGCCTGAACCCCCACCCGGTGAACCCCATGACCTTCAAGCCCGCCATCCAGACCGACTTCAGCTTCACCCCCGACGAGAAGCAGCAGCTCAAGGAGGCGATCTCCTCCATCACGGCGAATCCCTACACGCAGTACCCGGCGTTCCTGAAGGGCATCCGCCAGCTCATCGCGCAGGGCCGCGTCCCCCAGCGTTTCGTGGACATGTGCCAGGCCGCGCGGGGGCGGGACCTCATCGCGCACCCGTTCCACTTCGTCACCAACTGCCCCATCGACGAGGGCGTGCCCCCCTTCGACTTCGAGCAGCCGGTGAAGTCCAAGTACGAGCTGAAGAAGACGTTCATCGCTGAAGGCTTCCTGCTCACCTACGCGGACCTGATGGGGCAGCCGGCGATTGGCTACAAGAACGTGAACGCGGGGGACATCCTCCAGGACATCTACCCGATGAAGGAGCTCTACAAGAGCCAGTCCCAGAAGACGCTCCTGCCCATCGGGTTCCACAAGGACCTGGCGAACCACTTCGTCCGCCCGGACTTCGTCAACATCCTGGGCATGCGCAGCTTCGAGCAGAACGAGATCCTCACGACGTTCGTCCGCAACCGCGACCTGATGGACTTCCTGGGGCCGGACCTGGAGCGCGTGCTGCGCGAGCCGAACTTCTACACGCCCTACGACGACCTCACCACGCACAGCGACAAGGACGCGAAGCTGGGGCGCGCGGCGAGCCACCCGGTCATCCAGGGTGAGGCGGACTTCGTCTACTTCGAGAACCGCACCGTCGCGTACTCGGACGAGGGCGCCCGCGCCGTCGAGAAGGTGAACGAAGGACTGCACACGCTGAAGTCCCGCATCCTGATGCGTCCGGGTGACTTCGTGAGCTGCTCGAACAACACGGGCCTGCACGGCAAGGACGTGGGGACCATCAAGGACCCGTACCAGCAGAAGATCCGCTGGAGCATCAAGACGGTGAACGTGATGGACATGGAGAAGCACCGGCAGCACTTCAAGGAATACGTGCCGGGCGAATACGCCATCGTGAATGGTTAGGGACAGGGCGAGAGGCGGTGAGCCAATGAAACGTTCTTGGACGACAGGTTCGGACATCTTCGTGGAGCTGCTGGTGCGCGCGGGCATCGAGCGCGCGTTCGCGGTCACCGGCGGCGCGGTGATGGACTTCGTCGACGCGCTGGAGGCCAACCCGGCGCTGGAACTCCAGTGCTTCCAGACGGAGCAGGGCGCGGCCTGGGCGGCGATGGGCTACACCCAGGTGACAGGCAAGCTGTGCGCCGTCACGGCGACGTCGGGGCCGGGCGCGACCAACTTCATCACGCCCCTGTCGGACGCGCTGCGGGACAACATCCCGCTGCTCGTGGTGACGGGGCAGGTGGCCCGGAGCGCGCGGAACACGGACGCGTTCCAGGAGATCGACATCACGGTCATCGCCGCCTCGGTGGCGAAGAAGGTCGTCTATCTGGAGCGGATGGAGGACGCGGCCGACGTGCTGGCCGACGCCATCCGCGTGGCCTTCGACGGTCGACCGGGCCCGGTGCTCATCGACTTCCCGAAGGACCTCCAGCAGCAGGCCTGTGCGCCGCTGCCGCCCCGCGCTCCGGCGGTGGCGAAGGCGAAGCCCCGGCCCACGGCGTCGGGACTGGAGGAGGTCGTGGCCAGTCTGCGGCATGCCGAGCGCCCGGTCATCATCGCCGGTCGCGGCGTGGTGATCGCGCAGGCGCGCAGCGAGCTGTTGGCGTTGCTGGAGGCCGCGCCCATCCCGGTGGTGCACACGCTCCCCGGGAAGGCGGCGCTGTCGAGCACCCACCCGCACTGCCACGGGATGATCGGGATGCATGGGTTCTACGTTCCGAACTGGATCATCGACAACGCGGACCTGGTCATCTCGCTGGGCTCGCGGTTCGACGACCGCATCACGGGTGACACGAAGCGATTCGCTCCGAACGCGCGGCGGCTCGTCCACTTCGACATCGCCCAGGAGCAGGTCCAGAAGGTGATGCCGGAGCGGAAGCTCGGGGTGGTGGGGCACCTGAAGGACACGCTGGGAGCGTTCGCGGCGCTGCTCGAGGGCAAGGGGCTGCGCTTCACGCAGTGGCACGAGCGCATCGCGGCGGTCCGCGAGCAGTACCCGTCCACCTACAAGGAACAGCCGGGCATGCTCCAGGCGCAGCTGGTGTTGGAGCAGCTCAACGCGGCGGTGCGGGCGCACCGGGCGAAGAGCGGCCAGCGGGTCATCTTCACGACGGAGGTGGGGAGCCACCAGATGTGGGCGGCGCAGTACCTGGAGATTCAGCCGGGGGATGAATTCCTGACGTCGGCGGGGCTCGGGTGCATGGGCTCCGGGCTGCCGTTGGCGTTGGGAGCGCAGATCGCCAATCCCGACGCGCTGGTCATCTGCATCGCGGGGGATGGGAGTCTGCGGTTCTCGGAGGCGGAGCTGGAGACGGCGTGGGAGCGCGCGTTGCCGGTGAAGGTGTTGCTGTTCAACAACGACGGGTACGGCATCGTGCGGATGTGGAACAACCACTTCTACGAGGGGCGCAAGACGGGGGTCATCAAGCAGGGCAAGCAGTGGACCACGCTGGCGCGGAGCAACGGCTTCACGGACGGCCACGTGGACCGGGTGGAGTCACCCGCCGCGCTCCGAGGGGTGCTCGACAGGGCGGTGGCGCACCGGGGACCGCACTTCCTTGAGATGGTCACGCCGTATGAGGACTGCCTGCCGCTGATTCCCTCTGGGAAGTCCTTCAAGGAGATCATGCTCTGAGTCCCAGGGCCCCCGTTCCCTCTCCCATCGGGAGAGGGATTGGGGGCGGGTGGGAGTCGCCCGACGCGTGTCCGAAGCCCCGTGCGCGCGCCGAGCCGTCAGAGGAACGCTACATTCGCGCCGAAGTAGGTATCCTCGAACTTCTCCCTGGTCACCCGCACCTCATGCAATCCCGCCCAGGACCACACCTTGAGTGTCACAAAACCGTCGGGTGTCTGCGTTATCGGTGATCGCAGTACGACGCTGTGACCTCCGGTGTCGTTGTTCATCATCCCCACGTCAATCTTGAGGATGCAGAAAGAGGTGCCCCCACCGGCCCCTTCGAGACGCTGGCGCAGGCGACGGGCGCGCCCGACAGCGCCGTGCTGCGCCGGAGCGAGGCGTGGATTGGACCGGGCTACAACTCCGTCTTCACCGACCGCGCGGGGCAGGACTGGAGTGCCTACCACGCCATCGACGTCCGGCGCCCCTACGCCGAGGCGGTCATCGGCAAGGACTGCTTGGTGCGCCGTCCGATGTTGACGGACCGGCTGACGTGGAAGGATGGGTGGCCGCACGTCGAGGGCGGGATGCCATCCGCGGGCCCCGTGGCCGCGCCGTCCGTGCTCCGGAAGTGAGCGAGGGAACATGACCACCGTGCACGCACCGCAGGAAACCCACGAGCCGGCCGACATCCTGCGCGGCCTCTACGGCGATGGCATCATCGGCCTCAAGGGTGCCTTCCCACGCGACTGGGTGGTGCGGATGCGCGAGGACATCGAGACGCTCTTCGCCGAGGCCCAGCAGGTCCCCGGCGGTGCGCTGCCTCGCGGACCGCAGCGCTGGTACGTGGAGGTCCACCAGGAGCGCATCCGTGGCTTCGTCGACATCGTCACCCACCCGTGGTTCGTCGCCGTCTGCGAGGCGGTGCTCGGGCCCGACTACCGCATCGTCGAAGTGGGCTTCGACATTCCCTTCCCGGGCGCGGCCGACCAGCCCTGGCACCGCGACTTCGACGTGCCGGAGGCCACGACGAAGGGCCGTCGCCTCAACTCGCTGGCCTTCAACCTGACCGCCGTGGACACGATTCCGGAGATGGGGCCGTTCGAGGTCGCTCCCGGAACGCAGTGGGACCAGTTCGATGGCTGCGCCAAGGGCATGTTTGAAGTTGCCCCGATTCCGCAGAGCGTTCCGCGCTTTCGCCCTCAAGCGGCAGCGCGGTGCTTCTTCTCGTAACCAGCGGGTGACTCGTAGTCGAGCGCGGAGTGGCGCCGGAGCGGGTTATACCAG
>NZ_RAWB01000679.1 GCF_003612055.1 Corallococcus llansteffanensis | reverse complement strand
TCGGCAGCGTCAGAGGTGTATAAGAGACAGCCCCTGCCCCTGAAGTCCGGCCCCCACGGCGTGAGCGTCCCCTCCAGCCTGGAGGCCCTCATCCTGGTGGCCGCCCTGCGCGCCGTGGCCCGCGTGTCGCCGCAGCAGCCCGTGGCCATCAGCAGCATGGTGGCCGGCGAGGCCCGCATGGACGTCCGGGTGCGGGCCCCGCCTCCTCGCGTGCGCAACTAGGCGGAATCAGGAGGCGCAGGGCGTGCTGCCCCCTGCCCAGGCGAAGCAACGGGCTCGTGTGAGACTGTGAACAGCCGCTGTGATGGAAAAGGTTGATTCACAAAGTATCTGGGTCCATAGGTGGAGGCGTGACTGACGCCGACCTCGCACCCCGGGTCCAGCGCTTCATCACGACGCACATCGATTCCATCGAGAAGCTGGAGGTCCTCCTCCTGCTTCGGGCCCGGACGGACCGGGTGTGGACGGCGTCGGCGGTGGCCCTGGAGCTGCGCATCACCGAAGCATCCGCGGCCCGCCGCCTGGCGGAGCTCAAGGCTGGAGGGCTGCTCGTGCAGGATGGGAGCCCGGGTGAAGCCTTCCGCTTCAGCCCCACCCAGACCGACGACGTGAAGTCGGCCGCGGAGCTGGCGGCCACCTACGCGGGGCGGCGCGTGAGTGTGATTTCGTTCATCTTCTCCCGTCCCCTGGACCGGGTGCGGGGCTTCGCGGACGCATTCGTGTTGAAGCCGGGCAAGGATGGCAAGGGCCATGGCTGAGGCGGTCTACATCCTGTGCGCGTTGACGAGCGTGGCGTGCGCGCTGCTGCTGCTGCGTGCGTGGCGGCGCACGCGGGTGAAGCTGCTGCTCTACAGCGGCCTGTGCTTCTCCATCCTGACCCTCAACAACGTGATGCTCTTCGTGGACCTGGTGCTCATTCCCGAGCAGGACCTGTCGCTGGCGCGCACCTGCACGTCGCTGCTGGCCAGCGGCGTGTTGCTCTTCGGCCTCATCTGGGACGTGTCCTGAGGGACGGCACGCCATGCTCAAGATCCTGCTCGATGGCGCGGTGATGATGGCGTACCTCGCGTGCGCCCTGTTCTTCCTGCGCTTCCACCGCCAGTCCAGGGACCGGCTGTTCGCGCTGTTCGCGCTGGCGTTCGCGTTGATGGGGCTCAACAACCTGTTCGGCCTGCTGGTGGGCCCCAGCCTGGACGAGGAGCGCCGGCACTACCTGTACGTCGTCCGGCTGTTCGCCTACCTGCTCATCCTGGGAGCCATCTGGGACAAGAACCGGGCGGGGCGAAGCGCCGGGTGAGAAGCTGTCTGCCCTGGAGGAGCCAGCCATGGTGGACGCATCGCTTCCCCGCTTCACCCCGCGCCGCGCGCTGGGGCGCACGGGCTTCACCGCGACGGCGGTGGGCATTGGTGACGTGGCGGACCGCACGGTGCCGCGCGAGCAATTGGTGGCCACGCTGCGCCGCGCGCTGGACGCGGGGCTCAACGTCATCGACACCGCGCCCGGGTACGAGGACGGCCTGAGCGAGGAGGTCGTGGGCGAGGCCCTGCGTGGCCGGCGCGAGGGCGTGTTCGTCATCGACAAGGTGGACGTGCTGGACGCGCCGGTGGCGCCGCAGGTGGAGGCGAGCCTCGCGAGGCTGGGCCTGCCCTCGGTGGACCTGTTCGCGCTGCACGCGGTGAAGTCGTTGCAACAGTGGGAGGAGCTGGCCCGGCCGGGTGGGGCGCTGGAGCAACTGGAGGCGTGCGTGGCGAAGGGCCAGGCGCGCTTCCGGGGCATCTCCTGCCACCACCCGGAGGCGCTGCTGGCGGCGGTGCGCTCCGGGCGGTGTGACGTGGTGATGTTCCCGCTGGGGCCCTTCGTGGACGCGCGCTACGTGGAAGCGGTGCTGCCCCTGGCGCGCGAGCGGGGCGTGGGCGTGGTGTCCTTCAAGACGTTCGGCGCGGGCAAGCTGCTGGGGGACACGGAGGGCTACGGCCGGCCGCTCCAGGCGCGCCCGCGCGGCAAGGTGTCCTCCGGCGGCGAGTCGCGGGACACGCCGGTGCTGCCGCACCTGTCCGTGGCGGAGTGCGTGCACTACACGCTCACGTTGGATCCGGACGTGATGCTGCTGGGCCTGGGCTTCCCCAATGAACAGGACGCCGCGCTGCAAGCGGCCGCCGCCTTCCGTCCCCTGGACGCGGCCGCGCTCCAGACGGTGCGCGCGCGGGCGCACGCGGCCATCCAGGGCAAGGGCCCCGTGTGGTGGAACCCCGCGCCTTGAGTCCCTTGGATGGGCCCGTGAGCTGATCCGCCGCGTGCGAGCGGGCAATCGCTGACGGGTTGGCTGGCGGACACTCGCCCCGAATCCGGGGGCCGTGGCGCCTTGTGGGGGTCCGGGGTCGTCATTATCCGAGCGTCTGTCTGGTGCAGCGGCGCTGCCCCTGTGGCGCCATGGCCTACCCCTCCCATGCCCGAACCCTCCCACGAGCCTGCCTCCGAGCCTTCCGGTGAGCCTCGGCCGCCGTCCCTGGAGCCCCAGGGGGCGACGAACGAACCGCGGCTGGCGGAAGGGGACCTGTCGGGCACGGCGGCAGAGCCTGCGTCCGGGCTCACCTTTGGACTGAAGGGAGGCACCTCGAACGTGATGGAGGTGACCGTCCTGCACGCGAGCGGAGCGGCGGAGAATGTTTCGCCTGAAGGCCGTACCCGGGAGGTGAGTCCTCCGTTCGTGAGCCTGACCGTGGACGCGCCGGAGCCGGACGCTCCGACCCCGATGCCCGCCCCTTCGTCCCCGCGCGTGGAGGAGGGCCGCTTCGCCTTCCTGGCCCGCGCGGGCGAGGTGCTGGCGTCATCGTTGGATGAGCCCACGGTGCTGCGCCAGCTGGCGGACCTGGTGGTGCCGGGCCTGGCGGACTGGTGCGCGGTGGATCTCATCACCGCGGCGGGCACGGTGGTGCGCCGGGCGGCGGCGCACAGGGAGCCCGCGCGGGTGCGTGAGGTGTACGCGCTCGCGGAGCGCTGGCCCGCGGTGGTGAACGGGCCCCGGGGCGTGGGCCGCGTGCTGGGCACCGGCCAGCCGTTCCTGCTGTCCGACGTGCCCGAGTCCCAGCTCGAGGCGGCCGTGGCCGGGGGCGACCGGGTGCTCGCCGAATCCCAGCGTCTGGGTTGTCGCTCCGTGATGCTGGTTCCGCTGGAGGCGCGGGGACGGGTGCTGGGGTGTCTGTCATTGATCTCCGGCACGTCGGAGCGCCGCTACGGCGCGCGCGAGCTGGAGCTGGCGCGCGAGCTGGCCCGGCGCGCCGCGCTGTCCCTGGACAATGCCCTGCTGTACGGCGAGGCCCGTCAGGCCCAGGCGCGCACGGCGCGGCTCCAGGCGGTGACGGCGGCGCTGTCCCGCGCGGCCACCGAGGACGCGGTGGCGCAGGTGCTGGCGCGCGAGGTGTGGGAGGCCAGCGGCGCCACGCGCCTCGCGGTGCTGGCGCTGGAGGAGGACGGCCGCCTCAGGCCCCTGCGCCTCCTGGGCTACCCCGACGATGCGCAGGACCACTTCGCCCAGCGTCCGGGCGAGGGGCCTCTCGCGAAGGCGCGCCATGACAGCCGGCGCGAGGCGTGGTGGTTCGCCTCGCTGGAGGACTTCATCGCCCAGCATCCCCAGGACGCGGAGTTCGCGCGCGGCCTGGGGCCGGGCGCCCGCGCGGTGGTGCCGCTGTGGGGCGAGACGCGGGTGCAGGGGGTGCTGCTGCTCGCGTGGCCGGAGGCGCGCACCTTTCCGGCCTCGGAGCGCGCGTTCCTGGAGGCGCTGGCGCACCAGTGCGCGCAGGCGCTGGAGCGGGCCGCGCTCTACGAAGCGCTGCGCGAGCGCACGGAGCGGCTGCGCCAGGCGCTGGTGACGGGCGACGTCGGCACGTGGCGGCTGGACCTGCGCCGCGGGCAGGAGGTGCGGGACGCGGCGCTCAACCACCTGCTGGGGCTGCCGGCGGTGGACTCCATGCACGACATGGGTGACCTCCTCCAGTACGTGCACCCGGACGACCTGGCCGCGCTGGGACCGGAGTTCCTCCGGCACCAGAACGAGGCCCCCGCCCTCTTCGAGCTGGAGTTCCGCCTGGTGCGCCGCGATGGCGGCCTCCGCTGGGTGCACAGCGTGGGGCAGTCCCTGGTCGGGCCGGACGGGAAGGCGGCCTTCATCACGGGCGCGCTGGCGGACATCACGCGGCGCAAGGAGGCGGAGGAGCGGCTGCAGCTGCTCCTGGACGCGAGCCGCGTGCTGGCGCTGCGCCTGGACGACGTGGAGCAGGCGCTGCCGGAGGTGGCGACGCTGGTGGCGAACCACGTGGCCACCGGCTGTCTGGTGGACCTGGCGGAGCCGGACGGCACCCTGCGGCGGGTGACGGCGGCGCACCGCGTGCCCGCGCTCGAAGCGCGGATGAGGGCCTCCCTGTCGGAGCAGGGCCGGGGGCCGGCGCACCCCGCGCTCCGGTGCTTCGCGTCGGGCCAGGTCTGTTTCGTCTCGCGCCTGGACTCCCCGCGCTGCGACGGGGTGTCCACGAGCGAGGAGCACCGGGACCTGGTGGACAGCCTCGCGCCCACGTCGGTGCTGTCCGTGCCGCTGCGCACCCGGGGGCGCACGCTGGGCGTCATCACGCTGTTCACCGCCGGGGCCCAGCGCACGCTGGTGGCCGCGGACGTGACGATGGCGGAGGAGCTGGCGCTGCGCGTGAGCGTGGCGCTGGAGAACGCGCGGCTCTACCACGACGCGCAGTCCGCGGTGCGCCTGCGCGACGAATTCCTCTCCGTGGCGAGCCACGAACTGAAGACGCCGCTCACCAGCCTCATCCTCCAGCACAACCTGATTGGCCGGGGGCTGGAG
>NZ_RAWB01000678.1 GCF_003612055.1 Corallococcus llansteffanensis | reverse complement strand
CGTCAGGCCTGGGCCGGGGCCACGTACCGGGCCACCTTCACCCGGGCGGGGCGGATGATCCGGTCCTTGAGGCGGTAGCCCGCGCGGACCTCGGCGACGACCTTCTGGTCCTCTTCCTGGACGGGGGTGATCTCCATGTCCGCCGCCTCGGCCACGTTCGGATCATACGGGCGGCCCACCACTTCGATGCGCTCGATGCCGGTGGACTGGGCCTTGGCGAGGAGGCTCTCTCGGATCATCCGCACGCCCTTGGCCAGCGGCGAGGCGTCCTGGTGGCTGGCGGCCAGCGCCAGGTCCAGCTCGTCGATGGCCTCCAGCAGCGTGCCGGCCACGTTGCCGCGCTCCACGTCCAACATCCGCTCGCGCTCGCGCGTCAGCCGCTGCTTGAACTCCTCGCGGTCCTTGTTGAGGTCCTGGTAGGCCCGGGCCAGCTCGTTCACCCGGCGGCGGGCCGCCTCCAGCTCCGTCTGGAGCCGGGCCACCTCGCCGTCCTGGGCGGCTTCAGGGCCGGACTCGTCCGGGAAGTCGGTCGAAGAGGCCTCCCCCGCCGCGTTGGCAGAGGACTGCGTCTCCGGGGTCTCGTCGCTGCGGGGCTTGCCGTCCATTGTCGAACCTGCACCAGGGGGTTGAAAGACCGGACCTCAGATGAGCGGCGCGAACGTAACCGCGAGGGCGGCCCTGTCAACGCGCCTAGTGGTTGGAAGGGGCCGACGGTGGGGCCTCGGCCATGAAGCCGTGATCCACCTGCCCCGTCACCTCGTCGATGATCTCCACCTGGGCGGCCCTCAACGAGTAGTAGAGGAGCCACCGCTCGGCGGCTGTCAGCGTCCCCGCAGGCAGCGCCTCCTCGATCTCCTGCACGGTGAGCCGGCCTTCCTTGAGGCCCTTGGCGAACAACGACTTCCGCGCGACGTAGCTCTTCCCAATGCGGTTCTCCACGGCGACGCCTCCTTGCTGCTCCGGTGGTGCTCCGGTGATGCTCCAGGTCTCCCAAAAGTAATTTCGCCCACCGGCCACCGCAGGCTGGCGGTGGATCCGGTGGGCGAAGGTCTGCCCGGAGGGCAGGCAAGCACTCAGGAGTCGAGCTTGCCCTGGGCGTGCTGCGTGGGCGGAACGACGGGCTCGGACTCGGTGCCGCCCACCGGGTGCGCGGAGATGACCGTGCGCGCCTCCGGGTGCAAGAGGCCGCGCTGCGCCAGCACCTTGGGCCCCAGGATGGTGACCATCGCCTCCTCCTCGATGACCTCCGTCGCCAGGAGCCGGGCGGCCAGCGCCTCCACCTTGTCGCGGTTCGCGTTGAGGACCTCGCGGGCGCGGTCCAGCGCCTCGGAGACCATCTTGCGGACCTCGTCGTCGATCATCCGCGCCGTCTGTTCGGAGTAGCTGCGCGACTCCGGCAGGGCCGCGGACCTCAGGAAGCCCGGACCCTGTTCGCTGCTCAGCGCCACCGGACCCAGGCTGCTCATGCCGTAGTCGCGGACCATCATCTTGGCGATCTCCGTCGCCTGCTTGATGTCGTTGGACGCGCCCGTGGACACCTCGCCGATGAAGATCTCCTCCGCGGCCCGGCCGCCCATCATCCCCGCCATCTTGTCGCGCAGCTCATCCACGGACATGAGGTAGCGGTCTTCCAGGGGCAGCGACATGGTGTAGCCCAGCGCCGCCAGGCCTCGCGGGATGATGGACACCTTCGTCACCCGCTCGGCGTACGGCAGCATCCAGCCCACCACCGCGTGGCCCGCCTCGTGGTGCGCGACGATCTCCTTCTCGCGCTCGTTCATGCGGCGGTTCTTCTTCTCCAGGCCCGCCACCACGCGCTCGATGGCCTCCTCGAAGTCCGCCCGCATCACCGCGTCGCGGTTCTTGCGCGCGGCGAGCAGCGCCGCCTCGTTCACCACGTTGGCCAGGTCCGCGCCGGCGAAGCCCGGCGTGCGGGAAGCAATCTGCTTGAGGTCCACGTCCGCGCCCAGCTTGACGCCCTTGGCGTGGATCTCCAGCACCCGCTCGCGGCCGCGCTTGTCCGGACGGTCCACCAGCACCTGTCGGTCGAAGCGGCCCGGGCGCATCAGCGCGCTGTCCAGGATCTCCGGACGGTTGGTCGCCGCCAGGATGATGAGGCCCGCGCGGCTGTCGAAGCCGTCCATCTCCGCGAGCAGCTGGTTGAGCGTCTGCTCGCGCTCGTCATGGCCGCCGGCCACGCCCGCGTTGCGGCTCTTGCCGATGGCGTCCAGCTCGTCGATGAAGATGATGCACGGCGCCTTGGCCGTGGCCTGGGCGAAGAGGTCGCGGACCCGCGCCGCGCCCACGCCCACGAACATCTCCACGAACTCCGAACCGGAGAGGTTGAAGAACGGCACCCCGGCCTCACCGGCGACGGCGCGGGCCAGCAGCGTCTTGCCCGTGCCCGGAGGGCCGACGAGCAGCACGCCCTTGGGGATGCGGCCGCCCAGGCGACGGAACTTCTCCGGCGTCTTGAGGAACTCGACGATCTCCCGAAGCTCGTCCACGGCCTCGTCGACGCCGGCCACGTCCTTGAAGCCCACGCCGGTGTCGTTCTCCGCCTGGACCTTCGCGCGCGTCTTGCCGAAGCTCATGACGCTCTGCGGACCCTGGCCCATGCCGCCGGACATCCGGCGCATCATGAAGCTCCAGAAGAGGATCAGCAGGCCCATGGGGATGAGCCAGATCCACAACACTTCGCTGAAGCTCGACTGCGGCACGGCCTCGAACTGGATGCCCTTCTGCTCCAGCAGGGGCACCAGGCCCTCGTCACCCGGGACGCGGTAGGCCATCCACGGCAGGGCGCTCGGCTCGCTGCGCAGCGTGCCCCGCTCCCCCGAAGGAGGCGGCTGGGCATTGTCCTTGAGGAAACCCTTCACCCACTCGTTGGAGATCTGCACCCGGCTGAACTGGCCGTTCTCCACCGCGTCGCGCAGTTGGCTGTACGACACCCGGCGAACACCCGCGTCCTGAAACACGTTCCTGAACAGCAGGAACCCCAGCACGAGCAGGAGGATGTAGCCCAGTGGTGAGCCGAACTTGAACCCACCTTTCGTGGGTGTTGGCTTGTCGCTCTTCTTTCCGCGCGGGCCCATCCCCGGCGGCAGATCCTGTGGCTTCATCGTCGGCACGCTCGCCCTCCCCCTCCCCCGTACACACAGACACCATGTCGTGTGACGGTTCCCTTAGCCGGCCAAAGATGGTCACCCCCGGCAACCCGTCAACCGGCGCGCATGACGCGATGACAACTGAGGTGTGCTGGAGTGTCAGGTCAGCGGCAATCCACGCGGACCAGGGGCTCCCCCGTGAACTCGCTGCCCAGCAGGTAGCCGCGGCCGTCCTGTAGAAAGGTAATGGCCTCGGCCTGGGCCTGGCTGGCGCCGGGCACTTCCACCACCTGGCCCTGGATCAGATCCTCCAGGCGCTTCGCGTCCTTGCGGCGCACCTCCCAGACGCGCGTGTACGTGCGCACCAGCAGGCGCTCTCCGGACGGGTGCAGCGCGGCGCCGGTGGACAGCCGGTCCACGTCCTCCGGGACGCGCAGGGTGCCCAGCTTCGTGGCCTTGCCCGTGCCGCCCGGCTTGAGCCCCTCCACTTCGTAGAGGTCGCCCAGCGAGGCGCGCGTCTTCGTGAGCACCGCGATGCGGCCGGAGCGCGCGTCGAGGATCAGCGACTCGGCGTCATGCGGGCCGTCCACGTAGGTGAAGGGCAGCGCCTCCACGGGGAGCGTGGCGTTGGCGACGGTGGCGGGCTCCGCGAACCGGAAGAGGCGGACCTCCTTGCGGCGCTCGAAGTTGTCGCCGGTGTCCGCGAGGAAGACGCAGGTGGCCTTCTCCCCCGGCGCGCACGGCCCCACCGCCACGTCCTCGATGTCGCGCGGATCCGCGCCGGTGAGCGTCAGCGTGGCCTTCACCGCGCCCGTCTCGTCCAGGGCGAAGAGCTCGAAGGCGTTGTTGGAGTCGTTGTGTCCCCAGAAGATGCCCGGGTGGCGCTGGCTCGCGGCCAGGCCGGACAGCTCCGGGACCTGCTTGGGCACGGCGCCCGTCTTCTTGCCGTCCGTGTAGAGCAGGCACCCCTCGAGGCCCGTGGCGGGCACCTGGTGGAAGCCGGCGTCCGGCGCGTTGGCGCCGGTGGGGGCGGGGCGGGAGCTGGAGCAGGCCGCGGACAGCAGGAGGCCCGCGACGGCGAGCAAGCGCGAGGGGGTCCGCACGGTCAGTGGTCCAGGTCCAGCAGCCGGGCCAGCGTCTTCGCGTCCGCGTCGGGGAAGCGGTACTGCCCCATCTCCTCCAGGGTCACCCAGCGGTGATCATGCACGCGCACGTGGCGGATCTCCGATTCGGTGGCGCCCAGCTGGCAGCGGAACACCCGGAAGTCGATGTCGTAGGTGGGGTACTCGTGGTGGGTGTGCATCACCTCCTCGAGCACCTCGATGCGCACGCCCATCTCCTCATGAAGTTCGCGGGCGAGCGCCACCGCGTCGTTCTCCCCCTCCTCCACCCGGCCGCCCGGGAACTCCCACAGCAGGGGCAGCGACGCGGTGGGGGGCCGTTGCGTGATGAGGTAGCGACCCATCTCATTCTGGAGCATCGCGCCGACGACTCGCACGTGACGACGGGTCATTCACTTCTCCTCGATGGGTGTCCCAAAAGACGATGGGTGGGGAGCGGCGGCCTAACACAGCGCCTGCCCGGCGCCAATGCCGCACGTCCCCTCCCAAGGGCAGCGTGCGCATGGCCCGGACACGGGGCCACCCCAGGGGGTCCCATTCTCCCGGGCGACCCGGTGCGGCCCCGGCCGGCTCCCCTGGCCTGCCGGAGCCGGCTCGGGGCGGAGCCGGATCAGGGCGGGGT
>NZ_RAWB01000677.1 GCF_003612055.1 Corallococcus llansteffanensis | reverse complement strand
GGCCCGGAGGCCGCCCCCCGCGCTCCGCTGGCCTCGTCCCGCCCGCTGACCTCGGGGACCCCGGCCGCTGCGCCGTCGCGCCCGGTGATGGTCGCCACCGCTGCGCCCCCGGCCGCCCCGCGCGCGGCCGCTCCGGCCCCGGGGATGCTCGTGGACGTGCCCCGGACGACGCCCCGCTACAACGGCGCGCTGCCGGGGGTGGTGGAAGGCGAGCGGCCCACGCTGGATCAGATCCGCCGCGAGTTGGGCGACTGCCGGCGCTGCAAGCTGTGCACGGGCCGCAAGAACATCGTGTTCGGCTCCGGCAACCCGCGCGCGGAGCTGGTGTTCGTGGGCGAGGGCCCCGGTGAGAACGAGGACATCCAAGGCGTGCCCTTCGTGGGCCCGGCCGGAGACCTGCTCACGAAGATGATCGCCGCGATGGGCTTCAGCCGGAACGACGTCTACATCTGCAACGTCGTGAAGTGCCGCCCGCCGGGCAACCGCAATCCGGAGCCTGACGAGATCGCCGCGTGCGAGCCGTTCCTGCGCGCGCAGCTGCTCGCGCTCCAGCCCCGGGCCATCGTCGCGCTGGGCAAGTTCGCGGCGCAGACGCTGCTGCGCGACACCACCCCCATCACGAAGATGCGGGGCACGTGGCGCGAATACGAGGGCGTTCAGCTCATGCCCACCTTCCACCCCGCCTATCTGCTGCGCAACAACGCGGAGAAGCGCAAGGCGTGGGAGGACCTGCAACAGGTGATGAAGCTGTTCGGAAAGCAGCCGGGCTCCAGCGCCTGAAGTCGCTGGGAGCGCCGCGAAGGAGGGGAGCCACGATGAAGGGAGTGCTCGAGACGCGCGAAGTGCAGTCGCCCGCGCTGGAGAACAATCCGCTGGGGGATCCGGCCCGTCGCCGGCTCACCGTGTACCTGCCACCGGGCTACGCCGAGGGCACCCAGCGCTACCCGGTCGTCTACTTCCTGCACGCCTTCGGCAGCGGCGGCGCCTCCTGGACGAACGCGTCCGGCTTCGCCCCGTCCGTGCCGGACCGCCTGGACGCCCTCATCGAGAAGGGCACGATTCCGCCCGTCATCGGCGTCTTCCCGGATGCCTGGACGAAGCTGGGCGGCAGCCAGTGGGTGAACAGCGACGCCATCGGGCGCTACCGCGACTACCTGGCCAAGGACATCGTCGGCTTCGTGGACAAGACCTGGCGCACGCTGCCCAAGGCCGCCTCGCGCGCGGTGGTGGGCCACAGCTCCGGCGGGTATGGCGCGCTGGTGATGGGCCGCTACCACCCGGAGCTGTTCTCGCTGGTGGGCGCGCACGCGCCGGACTCCTACTTCGAATATTGCTACCTGCCCGACCTGCCCAAGGCGGCCACCGCGCTGCTCAAGTCCGGTGGCGCGGAGACGTGGGTGACGGAGATGCGCACGCGCGCGCAGGAGACGAAGCTGCGCGGCGACGACTTCCCCGTCGTCAACATCCTCGCCATGGCGGCCGCGTACTCGCCGAAGAAGGGCGAGCCGCTCAACCTGGAGCTGCCCTTCGACCTCCAGAACGCGAAGCTGCGGCTGGACGTGTGGAACCGGTGGCTGGTGCATGACCCGGTGCGCTTCGTACCCAAGTTCCTGGACGCGTTCCGCAAGCTGAAGACGGTGTTCCTCGACTGCGGCACGCGCGACGAGTTCAACCTGCGCTGGGGTACGCGCATGGTGGCCGACGACCTGAAGGCCGCGGGCGTGGACGTGGTGCACGAGGAATTCGAGGACGGGCACTCCGGCGTGTCATACCGCTTCGAGCGCTCGTTGGCGGTGCTGGTGCCGCGCCTGTCGCAGGACTGAAGAGGACGCCATGGGGACTGATTCGTACGGGCTGTCGCGCGTCGTGGGTGAGAAGGGCGTGCTGCCGCAGCGCGCTCGCAAGCTGGACCCCTCGCTGCCATGCCGCGAGGCGGAGCTGCTCATCGACGTGGAGAGCCTCAACATCGACGCCGCGTCGTTCAAGCAGATCAAGGACGACGTGGGCGGCGACCCGGCCCGCATCGCCCAGCGCATCCAGGACATCGTCCTCGAGCGCGGCAAGATGCAGAACCCCGTCACCGGCTCCGGCGGGATGCTCATCGGCCGGGTGAAGGAGCTGGGCGCGAAGCACCCCGCCAACGGCGTGCTCAAGACCGGCGACCGCATCGCCACGCTGGTGAGCCTGACGCTCACGCCGCTCGTCATCGAAGAGGTGAAGGCGGTGCACGCGGACATCGACCGGGTGGACATCAAGGGCCACGCGCTCCTCTTCGCGAGCGGCATCTACGCGAAGCTGCCGGAGGACATGCCGGACACGCTGGCGCTCGCGGCGCTGGACGTGTGCGGCGCGCCCGCGCTGGTGGCGCGCTACGTGCGCCCGGGCATGACGGTGGCCGTGCTGGGCGCGGGCAAGAGCGGTGCGCTGTGCCTCGCGCAGGCGCGGCGCAGCCTGGAGAGCCGCGGCAAGCTGCTCGCGCTGGACATCTCCCAGAAGGCGCTGGACGCGCTGTCCGCCATCGGCCTGTGTGACGAGGCGCTGAAGGTGGACGCCACCCAGGGCGTGGACGTGATGGAGGCCGTGCAGCGCGCGACGGGCGGTCAGCTCTGCGACCTGGTCGTCAACTGCGCCAGCGTGGGCAACACGGAGATGGCGTCCCTGCTGTCCGTGAAGGACGGCGGCACGGTCATCTTCTTCTCCATGGCCACCAGCTTCACCACGGCGGCCCTGGGCGCGGAGGGCGTGGGCAAGGACGTCACCATGCTTGTGGGCAATGGGTACGTGCCCGGCCACGCCGCCCTCACGCTGGACCTCCTGCGCACCGAACCGTCGCTGCGCCAGCTCTTCGAGGCGCGCTACGTCTAGGGCTTGAGGAAGGCCGTGTGCGCGGCCTCCATCAGCGGATCCTGCTGGCCCTTCGGGGCCTCCCGGAAGTGGCCCTGGTTGATGGTCCAGATGATGCCGCCGCCCAGGCCCTGTTCGCGGGCCCAGCGTCCCTTCTCCGTGACGGAGGGGACGTCCTCGTAGGAGATGTAGTTGCACGCCTGCGGGCCGAACGCGGTGGGGAAGGACAGGTAGGGCACCTTCGCCTGCGCGTCCCAGCGGTAGGCCTCCGGCGAGTAGTAGAGCGTCTGGATGTTGGCGTAGCTCATCGCGTTGTCGCTCTGCTCCTCCTTCACGTCCGGCCGTCCGTCCAGCGGCGTGCCCGGCTCCGTGACGCCCTTCCAGCAGGTGCCGAAGAAGCCGATGCCCACGCCCATGCGCTGCGCGGGGATGCCCGCGTCGAGGAAGGCCTTCACGGAGCTGGAGACGGAGCTGGGGTGGTTGCCGCCCTCGGCGAAGAGCGCGCTGGAGTGCCAGCTGTCCCATTGGCCCCAGTGGCCGCTCATCTTGTAGGCCATGACGTTCATCTGGTCGACGCGGGCCGCGAGCTCCTTGTGGAAGTCCGCATCCACCTTGCCCAGCGGGAAGTTGGAGTTCACCCAGCCCACGGGCACCGTGATGAGGATCTTCTCGTCCGCGGCGCGCAGGTCGTCCAGCAGCGCCAGCAGCGGGGGGCCGTCCTGCGGCAGGAGGATGGGCTCCCAGTCCACGTCCACGCCGTCGAACTCCAGCTCGCGCATGACCTTGATGATGTTCCGCACGAAGTTGCGGCGCTTCTCCACCGTCTCCGTCGCGGCCTTGAAGCCGTCGTACTCGCCCATGCCTCCCAGCATCAGCAGGGCCTTCTTGCCCGCCTTGTGCGCCCGCTGGGCCAGCGCCTTCGCCAGCATGGGGCCCTCCACGGCGGACACGTCGAAGTCCGTGTAGAGCGTGCCGTCGATGCGCGGACGGATGCGGCCCACCACCACGTGCGTGAGCAGCGACATGTCCACCGAGTCCACCGGGTACAGGTCGCGCTGGTAGCCCACCCAGTAGCCCATGATCCAGTTCGCCGGAGCCCCGCCCGGACGCGGCGTCACCGACGCGGAGGTGCGCACGCACGGGCCTTCACCCAGGTCGTTGGCCGCGCACACGCTGAACGTGTACGCGGTGCCGTTGGTGAGCCCCGGGATGAGCGCACCCGACACCGGCGCGTTCACCGTCACCGTCGCGCCTCCGGGCTCCGCCATCACCTTGAAGTACGACAGCGGCCGCCCGCCGTAGCTGGCCGGCGCCAGCCAGCTCACGAACGCCTGGCCATTGCCCGCCGTGGGCACCACCGAGCGCGGCTGCCCCGGCACCGTGGGGTTCGGGATGGTCATGCCGGCCTGCGGCGTCACGAGCCCCGTCTCCACCGAGGCCGCGCCTTCGCCCATCGCGTTCACCGCGGCGACCTTGAACACGTAGGTGAAGCCGTTGTTGAGCCCCAGCACCGTCGCCTGCGTGCCGGGCGCCGTCACCAGGGCGCCACCGCACTCGGGCACGCAGCGCACCACGTAGTACATGAGCGGCTGGCCGCCGTCGGAAGGTGGCGGCCTCCACGTCACCAGCGCGGAGGCATCCCCCGGCTGGGCCACGACTCCCAGCGGGGCTTCGGGGGGCGTGTCCGGCAGCACCGGCTCATCCGGCCCTCCGCCGAAGTCACATCCGCCCAGCACCACCACAAGGCTCAAGCACACCCACCCACGCACTGACATGGCTCGATGGCTGCTCATCACAAGGCTCCTGACGCTGCGCGCGATGTTATGCAGCCGCACCCCCTGTGTGAGTCAAGCCAAAGTGTAATTTTATGCCATTTTTGGATATCTGGGAACTCAAGTATTAACCCGACTACTTCCATCCCCGCAGGGAATCACGGAACGTGCGGGGAGGGAAAGTCACTCGCCCGAGCACGGCTGGCGCGAGGGTTGGCCGGCAGGCGCGGGCGGACGGCCCGGGCA
>NZ_RAWB01000676.1 GCF_003612055.1 Corallococcus llansteffanensis | reverse complement strand
GTCACGGCGTGTTCGCTCGAGTCCGAACCGAACCCGCCCCCGTCCACCCGCTTCGTGTACCCCAGCGGGGTGGCGTTCTGGCGCCCACCCACGGCTGGCGGACCCTCGGCGAGCAACGGCTACCTCTTCGTCGCCAACGCGAACTTCGACAACTGCTTCGACTCCGGCTCCGTCGTCGCGCTCAACCTGGACGCCCTGAGCACTCAGGCGGAAGGCCAGTCCGTCCCGGTGCCCCGGCTGGGCAGCGCCGTGCCGGCGAGCCCCCTCGCCTTCGAGGACCTGTCCACGTCCGGCGACTCGCTCGTGCAGATCCGCAGCTTCGCGGGGGACATGGCCCTGTGGGTCAACCCGGCCAACGGGCTGCCGCGCCTGTTCGTACCCTCGCGCGCGGAGGGCAATGACCTGCACGCGGTGGACGTCTCCCTCGGCGCCAACGGCGCTCCGGTCCTCGGCTGCGTGCAGGGCGGCGTGGACTGCCGAGAGGGCTCGCTGTCGCTCACGGACGACATCCCGGAGTCGCTGCGCGAGGCGGACCGCGCGGAGCTGCCGCGCGCCCCGTCGCCCATTGGCGTGACGGTGGATGACGCGAGCGGCACGCTGTACGTGACGCACTCGGAGGCGGCGGACTCGCCCGCGAAGTCCAGCACCAACTTCGAGAACTACCTCGTCACGTTGAAGACGGACAACCCCACCCGCGACACCCTGGGCTTCATCCCGCTGTCGCCGAACGGCTACCTCTACGGCGGCTCGGACTCGAGCACCGTGGGGGCGGGGTACGTCTACGTGACGGGCCGCAACTTCGTGGCCGGCATCAACGGCACGGTGGCGGCGAACTTCGTGCTGCGGCTGGTGGACAAGAACGTGCCCGGGGCCCTCCTGGAGCCCGACCTGTCGAACGTGTACCGCATCCGCGAGGCGCGCGCGGCCCGGGTGGTGTCCCGGCCGGTGACGGCCGCGGAGCGCGCGGCCCGCCCCAACTTCGTGCGCGAGCGGCTGTACATGCTGGCGCGCGGCCCGGACACGCTGCTCACGCTCGACTTCGAGTACGACGCGGTGCCCGGCGGCGCGGCCACCACGCCCGCCTTCCGGGTGGTCTCCGCGGTGCCCATGCCCGACGGCGTGAGCGACATGCAGCTCATCAGCCGGCAGGCGGCGCCCAACGATGCCGACACCAACATCATCGCGGTGACGAGCACCGGTGACAGCGCGGTGTCCCTCTACGACGAGGCGCTGGGACAGGTCGTCGTCCAGGTGCCGCTCGTCAATTCGCAGAACCAGACCAGCAACCCGTCGCAGGCCTTCGGGCTGGCGGTGGACAACCCGCCCGGCGTGAACGCGGCGCGACTGTTCGTGACCAACTTCGGAGACGGGCAGGTGGCCATCGTGGACATCCCCGACCTCACCCGTCCCCAGGACGCGAAGCTGACGGCACGGCTCGGCACGCAGCAGCAGCGGGATCCGAACCAGGGCACCAGCGTGTGCCAGGAGAACCAACCTTGAAGCGCGGCATCCCTGCTGCCCTGTTGCTGGGCGCCTCCAGCCTCCTGGGCGCCTGCTCCGACACCACCTCCACGGCGGGCGCCGCCGGCCTGTCCGGTACGTACGACGTGGTGCTCGCCAACCAGCTCGTCTTCGTCACCTCGCAGGACCGGGACGAATTGCGCGTGCTGGACCTGGAGCGCTCCCCGCGCGAGTTCCTCCCCGCGCCCAATCCGCTGGAGCCGCTGTCCATCCCCGTCATCGCGCGGCCCGACTCGCTCACCCGCGACGTGGGCTACGACACGGAGGGCTACGAGACGACCGGCCCGTACATCTACGCGCGCAGCTCCGGCGGACGCAGCATCTCCGTCGTGGCCTCGGACCGCGCGCGCCTCAATGAGGTGACGCGCCTGTCCACCGGGCAGCTCATCACCGCCTTCACCGCGCACGCCCCGGTGTCCGCGGGGGCCCCGAGCGTCCTGTTCTACGCGCTCCAGACGCGCCCGGAGGCCGCCGAGCAGCTCTGCGGTCCCTTCGGGGGCGGGGTGGTGATGCGCCAGGATCTCCCGGGTCCGGAGAACTTCGACGCCGCGGCGCTGCCGCCCGCGCTGCCCGTCTTCTGCCTGCGGCCGGCGGACACGGTGCTGTCCATGGTCACGCTGCCGGTGCACGTGGGCGTGACGGAGTCGCTGGTGCTCGCCATCCGCAACGTGACGGGCACCAGCCGGCTCGTGCGCGCCGTGGCGGACGGCGGCTCGGTGGAGATCCCCTACAAGCGGCCGCGTCCGGTGCCCTTCTCCGTGCCGGACTACACGGACCTGGTGGACATCCCGGCGCGCTTCGTCACCACGCACCCGACCTTCTTCACCGAATCGGGTCTGGAGAACGACCGCGTGCAGGCGGGCCGCTACGTGTACGCGGTGCTCGACGAGCTGACGTGCGCCTCGGCGGATTGCGAGGGTGTCATCGCGCTCGACAACGGGACGGACTGGAAGGCGCCGTCCATGGAGCCGGTGCTCGCCCGCGACGCCTCCAACGCCCCCATGCTGACGCTGCGGCCGTCCTCGGGCCTGCCCACGGGGCTCACCCTGCGTCCGGATCTGCAGGTCCGCCAGTTGCTCGCGGACGGCTCGGTCCTCACCCCCCGTGTCCCGCTGCTGGGGATCATGCCGTCGTCCAGCGGGGAGATCACCCTGTTCCGCGCCGACGAGCGGCGTGCGTTCAACCTGGACCGGATTCCCGTCTCGGCTGACCCGGTGCTCAAGACGGAGGAGCAGCGCGCGGCGGTGGCGGTGGAACTTCGCGACGGCAACGAGACCGCCCTCGCGGACACGTTCCAGGGCATCAGCGTGAACGAGCGGGGCTCGAACCAGAAGCTCTGCCCGCAGAACGCGGACGTGACCAACGCCGCGGTCTTCCTCTGTGACGGGACGCTGCCCAACGGGACCTACCGCTTCGTCTTCCAGGGCGTCCTGCCGGGCCTGCTCGACCTGTCGCGCGACGTGAGCGTGGAGGATCCGCCCTTCCTGGTGGAGACCTCGCTGGCCACGTCCCGCGGGGTGATGCCGGGTGACTCCCTCGTGCTGGCGAACACCGTGGGCGCGTGCGAGCAGAGCATCAAGGTGCTCCGCCTGGAGGACCAGGGCGACGGCCGCACCCGGCTCTTCCCGGACCTGGCGGACACGGACACCGCCCTCGCCCTGGCCAACTGCGCCACGTATCCCAGCTTCTCCGTGCGCGCCGGCCCGACCGCGAAGCCCTACGTGCTCTACGCGGGCCTGGAGTCCAGCGACAGCTATCTGCAGCGGCTGGCGGTGGGCGAGGCGTACACCGTGTCCACCCTGCTGGATTATTACTACCACCCGGACAAGTTCGACCTCGGGGTGCTCCCGCCGACGGCGGCGACCTTCGCTCCGGCGCCGCTGACGCTCACGCTGACGGCGACGTTCGGGGACGCGGAGCGGCTCAACCCCGGCGACCGCTACGTGGTGACGCTGCAGCCGCGCTTCCGCCGCTTCATCTTCAAGGTGGACGCGGACTCCGCCTCGAGCAACCTGGCGGCGTACCGCCTGCCTGGCACCGTGGTCGCCACGAACGTCGGGACCGGCGACGCTGCCTCCAGCCTCGCCTACATCGCCTATCCCTCCGCGGACGGCCTGCTGCAGATCGCCCTGGAGCAGATCAGCGACAACGCGGAGAACCTCCAGTTTGTCCGGGCCTTCCAGTAACTGGGCGGGCCGGACCGGCTCTGTTATCGTCCCCGACGTTCAGCATTTCCCGAGCCAAGAACGATGATCGATCAGAACTCCCGTCCCGCACGCAAGGTCGGCATCGCCGAGCACCTGTGGGAGACGTACGAAGAGATGGCCCAGCAGATGGGGTCGGATCGCGACGCGCTCATCAACCAGGCGCTCTTCATGTTCGCGCGCCTCAACGGCTTCATCGACGTGAAGGCGAAGGCGGAGCCGTCGATGGCGGCGGTGCCGTCGCCCACGCCCTCGCCGCGTCCGGCCTCCTCGCCGGCCCCCGCGGCCGCGTCGTCCAAGGGCGCGCCGCCGGTGCTCGCGCCCGCGCGCGCCGAGCCGGCTCCCTCCCGGCCCGCCGCCCGCAACGCGGCCGAGGAGCGCCCGTCGTCCAACGGCCTGGACAATGATCCGGTGCGCCGCGAGGTGGCCGAGCGCGTCCTGGAGACGGCCGCGGAGCTGGAGCGGCTCATCAAGGGCAAGAACGAGCCGCCCCCTCCGTCCGCCGACGACATGATCGAGGACGAGGAGGAGCCCCTGCCGGAGCAGGAGGATCCGCTCGAGGACGAACTGGAGGACGAACCCGCGGAGGAGGCCGAGGAGGAGCCCGCGGAGGAGGCCGACGAGGAGGAGGGCGCGGCGCTCTACCTGGTCACCGAGTCGGGTGAGCAGGAGAAGATCATCAAGGACCGCTACGTCATCGGCCGCGGCAAGCACTGCGACTTCGTCATCAACTCCGGCAAGGTGTCGCGCGAGCACGCCGTCATCGCCCGCGACGGCAGCGACTTCTACATCGAGGACCTCGGGTCCTCGAACGGGACCTGGTTCAACAAGCAGCGCATCAAGCGCCGCAAGGTCGAAGACGGGGACGAGTACTTCATCTGCAGCGAGAAGATCCGCCTCGTCATCCACTGATGACGCGCTGCCCCTCCGTCCGATGGCCGTGTTGAGCATTTGACGGGCCGAGGCCCTCCCTGGTTTGATGAGGGTCGCCTGCCCGGCAAGGGGACAGGTGCCGAATGACACCTGTTCAGCTCGCGCTGTGGACGATTCTGGGAGTGGCCCTGGTGATTGCGGTGGTGACCGACGTGCTGCGCCGGCTCATCCCCAATGCCGTGACCTATCCGCTCATCGTGCTGGGGC
>NZ_RAWB01000675.1 GCF_003612055.1 Corallococcus llansteffanensis | reverse complement strand
GGGTTGGTCGGGGTGGTTCACGAGGCACACGTGCTCGCGGCCTGGCGGGCGGATCCGCTGGCGCCGGTGTCGGAGATCATGGCGCGTGTTCGCAAGCCGCCGCAGGGCCTGGGAGACATCGGGCACCGGCGTCTGCACCGGGCCCGGCTGGCTGCTCGGACGAAGGGGAGGCAGAAGCTCTTCTGACGGTCGTGGCCCGGGCGGTAGGATGGGGGCGTCGTGTCAGAAGCCGCCCCCGCCGCCTGGACCGTGTACATGCTGCGCTGTCGCGACGGCACGCTCTACACGGGCGCCACCAACAACCTGGAGCGTCGGCTCGCCACGCATGGCCGGGGCAAGGGCGCCGCGTACACGCGAGCCCGGCTGCCGGTGGTGCTGGTGTGGAGCGAGCCCGCCGAGGATCGCGGGGCCGCGCTGCGCCGGGAGGCCGCCATCAAGCGGCTCACGCGCGCGGACAAGCTGCGGCTGTGCTCGCGGCGGCCCGGAAGACGTTGACGCTGCTCCCCGCGGCTTGTTGGCCGCGCGGAGCTCCAGGGCCGCACGGAGTGCGGGCCGCGCGACAGTTGGCGCCCGACTTTCCTCTGTTTCATCGTCCAGTGATGACCCACCCGGGGCCGGTGGGCGGGTATACGGAATCCGGGGCTCGAATTAGGGTGTGGACGTTCCTTGCAGGGAGATGTCCATGCCTCGGTCTCGCTCGTTCTTGTTCGTCTTGCTCGCGCTGGGAGGGCTGGGGGCCGGTTGCTACCCGACGCCCAACCACATGCCCGTCATCCTCAAGGGACCCCGTCCCCTGGGCTCTCCGTCGACCCCGGGCGGGCTGAAGTTCGAGGAGGGGACGGAGATCCAGCTCCAGCTGGAGGTGAAGGACCAGGACAACGACGAGGTCTTCTTCCGCTGGTCGCAGGTGCCCGCGGAGCCGGCCGGCGCGTTCAGCAGCACCACGGTGGCCACGCCCACCTGGACGGTGCCCTCGCCTCCGGAGGACCCGAACACGCCCATCTACCTCTACGTGGAGGTGGAGGACGGCAACGACGGCATCCTGATTGGCCAGTCGCCTGCCATCTTCGTCATCCCGAAGTAGCGCGTCCTACCCGGCGGCGGTGGCCGTGGGGGGAGGGGAGCCGGGCCGCTGCTTCGCACGGCCCCGCGCGCGCACGGCGACGAGGATGGCCACCACCAGGCCCGCGCCCGCGCCGATGGCCGCGCCCATGAGCTGCGAGTGCATCAGCGACGCCGTCACGCTGCGCACCACCTCCGGCAGGTTGCACATGGTCTGCGTGGCCAGCGGCGTGCTGTTGTTCCACTCGATGTACGAGGGGGCCGCGAGCGACGCGACGAACGTGCCCAGCAGCGTGCCGGCCAGGATGAAGATGAGGAACGTCTTGAACAGGGCCATGGAAGGGACCTCCTCGGCGGGTGGGCGGCGGGCCGTCCTTAGTATGCGTCCGCGCGCCGCGAAAGGGGCGAAGGCATGCTAAGGGAGGGGCCGTGCCGCTCCTGCCACTCGCCATCCTGTTCGGTGTCACCTCGCTCGTGTGCGCGGTCATCCTGGTGATGCACGCCTTCCGCCGCAGCGTGGGCACGGGGGTGATGGTGCTGCTCATCCCCTGCTACATGCTCGTCTACGCCTTCAGCCAGTTCGAGCACCCGCGCAAGAACCTCATCGTCGCCGGCTTCCTGGCCAGCACCGTGTTGACCGCGGTCTTCCTGGGCATGGGCGCCCACGGGCTCGCGGACGTGGCGGCGCGCACCCCGCCCCCTGGCTTCTAGTGTCCCCGGCCTCCGCGACCCTGCCGGATGCCCGCTGCGGTCAGCATCCGGAGGTGGTCGCGGTGGCCCTCTGCGCGCGCTGCGGCGGCTTCCTGTGCGGTGCGTGCACGGAGGTGCTGGAGGAGACGGCGTACTGCGAGCCGTGCGCCGGACGGCGCTGGCGGGAGACGCGGCCGTCGCGCGCGGTCCAGGTGATGCTGGGGGCCAACGTCCTGGGGCTCCTGTTCCTCTCCGCGCCGGTGACGCAGCTGTCGTGGACGGCGCAGCCCGGGAGGATGAGCGGGGTCCAGGCCACGCTGCTGCAACTGGGGTGGACGCTGGCCGCGGGGGTGGGCGGCACCGCCCTCTCCACGTGGAAGCTGAGTCGCCACGCTCAACCGGGCGTGTTCCTGCGCGGGGGTGGGTTGACGCTCGGCCTGCGCATCCTGGCCGCGCTGAACCTGCTGGGCCTGGCGCTGTGGACCGCGCTCGCCGTCGGCTGGGTGTACTTCTTCCGCCTGAGGTCCTGAGCCGTGCGTGCTTGCGTCACACGCCGCGCGCGTTGGGGTCCCACAGGTACTTGTGCATCTGGAGCTGGAAGCGCACGGGGAGCCGGTCCTCGATGATCCACTCCGCGAGCTGGCGCGGGTGGAGCTTGTCGAAGACGGTGGAGAACAGGACGCCGTAGGGCTTCGTGCCCAGGCGGTGCTCGGTGATGAGCGCGCGCGACCACTCGTAGTCCTCGCGCGAACCGATGACGAGCTTGAGCTCGTCGTTGGCGTTCATCGACACGAGGTTGCGGTAGTCATTGCGGTCGCTCTCGCCCGACGACGGCGTCTTCATGTCCACGATTTTATGGACGGCCGGGGGCACGAGCCGCACGTCGATGGCGCCGCTCGTCTCCAGCAGCACCTTGAGGCCCGCGTCGAGCAGCGACTCCATCAGCGGGTAGACGCCGGGCTGGAGCAGGGGCTCGCCGCCCGTCACCTCCACCGCGGGCGTGTTCAGCGCCAGGATCTGCGTGACGATGTCCGCGTTCTTCATGCGGCTGCCGCCGTGGAAGGCGAACTCGCTGTCGCAGTACGTGCAGCGCAGGTGGCAGCCCGTGAGGCGGATGAAGGCGCAGAGCAGGCCGGCGTGGGACGACTCGCCCTGGAGCGAGAGGTAGATCTCCCTCACCACCACGGAGTCGGCGGAGGGGACGCGGCGGGGCTCGATGTGCGGGCGTGCGACGGGCATGGCGGACGGTGCGGAGGGGCGCATCAAGCGCACCTGGGGGGCCCGGGTCAAGCCCGGTGCCATATCCAGGGACGAACGCGCCCCGGAGGGCGGGGAATTCCAGGGCGGGCGGCGGGCCCCGGCTCCAGGCCGCTAGCCTGGAGGCAGGCCGCGCCGGGCCTTCACCCGGTCGATGAAGGTGTCGATGAGGTGGCGCGCGATGCTCAGCCGGGGCGGGATGCGCGGCAGGTCGTCCACGTCGAACCACCGGGCCTCGGCGATCTCCTTGCCGTCCACGGTGATGTCGCCGCCCGCGTACTCGGCCATGAAGCCCACCATGAGCGAGCGGCCGAACGGCCACGGCTGGCTGCCGAAGTAGGTGAGGTCCTTCAGGTCCACCCCCACCTCCTCCTTCACCTCGCGCAGGACGGTCTCCTCCAGGGACTCGCCCGGATCCACGAAGCCCGCCACGGTGCTGAAGAACGGCTCCGGGAAGGTGGCGTTGCGCGCCAGCAGCATCTGGTCGCCCCGGGTGATGAGGACGATGACCGCGGGCGAGATGCGCGGGTAGAAGGGCGTGTGGTCCACCGGGCAGCGGCGCGCGCGCTCGCCCGCGACGAGCTGCGTGGCGGTGCCGCACCGGCCGCAGAAGCGGTGGTTCACCTCCCACTCCGCGATGGACACCGCGCGACCGGCCACGGCGAACGTCACCTCGTCCACCTGCTTGTAGAGCGAGCGGGCGGGGACGGTCTTCATCCCTTCTGGCGGCGCGAAGTCCGCGGGCAACGGCACGGCGTAGCAGTCAGTGTCGTCGAGCACGCCCAGGAAGTGGGCGCTGGCGGCGAGCTCCGGCACGGCCGCGCCCCGGAGCAGGGCGAGCGGGCCGTCGGCTTGGGGCACGAGCAGGTCCATGCCGCGCACGGCGAACAGGAGCGCGGTGTCGCGCGAACGGGCGGGCGGGTCATACCCGGGCTGGAAGCGTTTCGGGGGGCTCACGGGGGCCACCTTAACGGACGGCGCGGCGGGGCGCCGCGCGCTATGCTCCCGGCGTCCTGCTTTCCGGGGAGTCACGCGTGAACGCCCTCATCCTGCGGCTGGTCTGTGGCCTGCTCTTCACCGGCATGGTGCTGGGCGTGGCGACCCATCCCCCCAAGGACCTCACCCAGGGCCTGGGCATGATGCTGCCCGCGACGATGCTGCTGGGCGTGGCGCTGAAGGGGCCGAAGGGCCGCTCGCGCCTGCCGAAGAAGCGCGTGCCGCCCGCGCCGCCGGTGTCCGGTGGGACGCCCGGAGTCTGAGGCGTCCCGACTCCGAGCCGGGCGTGGACGTCAGTAGACGGCGATCAACTGCACGTCGAAGACGAGCACGGAGTCGCCGGGGATGACCGGCGGCGAACCCTCGCTGCCGTAGCCCAGCTCCGAGGGGATGACGAGCTTGCGCGTGCCGCCCGCGCGCATCCCGGCGACGCCCTCGTCCCAGCCTTCGATGACGCGGCCCTGGCCGAGGTTGAAGGAGAAGGGCGTTCCGCGCGGCCGGCTGCTGTCGAACATCGAGCCGTCCGGAAGCCAGCCGGAGTAGTGCACCTGGACGACCTTCCCGGCGACGGCCTCCGCGCCGGTGCCGACCGTCAGGTCCTGCGTGTACAGCCCGGAGTCGCTCTTGTTCATCGCGCCCAGGTCCACGCCCAGCGCCTCGGCGTACGTCACCTTGGCGGGGTCGCCCGAGGAAGAATCACCACAGCCCGCGAGGGCCAGCACGGCACCGAGAAGAAGGGTTCGAAGCATGGCCCGCAGCCTGCCCCGCACGCGCGCCCCGGGGAAGAGGGGAGGGGCCCCGCGCGGCCTGCCCGCCCGGACGGCGCCCCTGAAGCGGGAGGCGGCGGGGCCTGCTTGAAGCCCGCGAGCGAGGCGTTTATG
>NZ_RAWB01000674.1 GCF_003612055.1 Corallococcus llansteffanensis | reverse complement strand
GGCGGGCGCTAGGTCGTACTCGGGGTGGTGGCAGGTGGGAGGGCCTTCTCCGGGGGAGCGGCCCGCCACAGGCGCTTCGCCGTGAAGAGCATGAACAGGCCCATGGTGCCGTTCAGGTAGAGCCAGACGATGTGGAGCTTGTGCTGGGCGGTCCACATCCAGGCCATCAGCGCCAGGTTGAGGGCGAAGACGAGCCCCACCACGGCGAGCGCCGAGATGATGCCCGCGCGCCGCTTGAAGATGAGCAGCACGATGGTGAGCGGGTTCAGGAAGGTGAACAGCTCGTTGACGTAGATGAACCCCATGGGCACGGGGTTCTCCGGGTCATTGGCGAAGAAGCCGAACATCACCGCCTGGGCGATGTGGGCCAGGGACCCGACCGAGAAGCACACGAAGTACACGGCCAGGATGAGGCGGTTGGGCCACGGTGAGCCCCCGCTGGATGTCGGTTGTGTTTCAACGGTCATGATTTGTCCTCCAGGGCCTCGCGCAACAGCGCGGCCACGTGTTGCACGTACGGCTCCTGCATGAGCTGGTGGTGTCCCCCAGCGACGTCCCTCACGTCCAGCCCCCCCCGCACCAAGGGCTCCCAGCCACGGTGGCGGGGCACGCCCGGTGTGGGTGTGGCCTCCGTGGCGGAGAGGAGCAGCGCCGGGCCCTCGTAGGGTCCGGGCACGTAGCGGTCCATGGCGCGGAGGTTGGCCTGGTAGACGCGGAACAGGGCGCGCAATTGCTCGCGGCCCGTCGCTTCCTCCAGGAGGCGGGCCTGGACACCCAGGGTCAGGAGCGTCCCCAGCATGGCTTCGTCGTCCATGCGCTCCAGGGCCTCGTCCGACACGGGCAGCGTCAGCGAGAAGGCCTGGGCCACCGTCTGGGCGAAGGCGACGCGCACGCGGCCGTCGGCGTCCTCCGCCCGCGCCTCGCCGGGAGGTGCCTGCACTCCGGGTACGAAGGCGTCCACCAGCGCCAGCAGCCCCACGGACTGCCCCTGCGCGCGGAGCTGCCGGGCCATCTCGTAGGCGATGACGCCACCGAGCGACCAGCCGGCGAGGAGGTACGGGCCCTCGGGCTGTTCGGCGCGGGCGGCGTCCAGGTACAGGGTGGCCATCTCCTCCACGGTCTCCACCACGGGCTGGCCGGCCTGGAGACCCCGCGCCTGGAGGCCAATGACGGGCTGACCGGGGCCCAGCCGCCGCGCCAGCTCCGGGTACGCGAGCACGTTGCCGCCACCTGGGTGCACGAGGAACAGGGGCCGGCGGCCCGCGTCCCCCTTCTCCAGTGGGACGAGCGGCGACCACGCCCCCGCCTCGTCGCGCAGCAGCTTCGCCAGCGCCTCCACCGTGGGGTGCTGGAAGAGCGCGGCCAGGGGCACGTGGCGGCCCAGGCGCTCACGCAGCACGGCCACCATGCGGACCGCGAGCAGCGAGTGGCCTCCGAGCGCGAAGAAGCTGGAGCGCACCCCGACGGGATGCACGCCGAGGACCTCTTCCCACACCGTCGCGAGCTGCGACTCGAGCGCGTCCCGGGGAGCGATGAAGTCCTCGGCCTGGGTGGCGGAGACCTCCAGCGCGGGCAGGGCCTTGCGGTCCACCTTGCCGTTGGCGCTCAGGGGCAGCGCGTCCAGCACGCCCAGGGCCGACGGCACCATGTACTCCGGGAGCTGCTGCCGCAGCGCTGCTTCCACCGCCTTCGGGTCGAGGTCCTGTCCTGGCTTCGCCACCACGTAGGCCACGAGCCGCTTGTCCCCGCCGACATCCCGCACCACCACCGCGGCCTCCGCCACGCTGGCGTACCGCATGAGCGCGGCTTCGATTTCGCCGGGCTCGATGCGGAAGCCGCGCACCTTCACCTGGAAGTCGGTGCGGCCCAGGAACTCCAAGGTGCCGTCCTCCTTCCACCGCGCCTTGTCGCCCGTGCGGTACAGCCGTGCCCCCGGCTCCGTGCTGAAGCCGTGCGGCACGAAGCGCTCCGCCGTGAGGTCCGGACGGTGGAGGTAGCCCCAGGCGAGGCCGTCTCCGCCTACGTACAGCTCACCGGGCACGCCCACGCCCACCGTGTCACCGTGCGTGTCCAGCACGTACGCCGTCGAGTTCCCGAGGGGCTTGCCAATGGGCACCGCGGTCTCCACCGCGCTGTGCTTCGTCAGCGTGTGCGTCGTGGAGAAGGTGGTGTTCTCCGTGGGGCCGTACCCGTTCACCAGCACCGAGCCCTCGGCGAGCCGGGCCACGTGCTCGCGCACGCGCTGCGCGGGCAGCACGTCGCCCCCCGCCAGCACCTGCTTCACTCCCGACAGCGCTTCGGCCTGATGCAGCGCCATCTGCTCGTACAGGGCCGCCGTCAGCCACAGCGCACTGATGCGCTCCTTCGTCAGCAGCGCGCCCACTTCCTCCAGCGACAGGGCGTGCGGGGGTGCGAGGACCAGCTTCGAGCCGTGCAGCAGCGCGCCCCAGATCTCCAGCGTCGCCGCGTCGAAGGCCACGGGCGCCAGTTGCAGCCAGACCTCCTCCGCGCCGAAGCGCATGAAGCCGTTGTCCACCACCAGGCGCGTGATGCCCCGGTGTGGAATGCACACGCCCTTCGGTCGGCCCGTGCTGCCAGACGTGAACATCACGTAGGCGAGGTCGTCTCCGCTCACCTCCACGTCGGGTGACGTCTCCGGGTGGCGGTGGAGCGCATTCCACGCCGTGTCCACGCAGAGCGGTGTGCCCGCGCTGGCGGGCAGCTTCTCCAGGAGCGACTGCTGCGTCAGCGTCACTCCCACGCCCGCATCCTCCAGCAGCAGGGCGATGCGCTCCGCCGGGTAGTTGCGGTCCACCGGGACGTAGGCGCCGCCCGCCTTGAGGATGGCCAGCAGGCCCACCACCAGGTCGAACGAGCGCTCCACATACACGCCGACCCGCGTGCCGCGCGCCACTCCCAGGCTCCGCAGGTGATGCGCGAGCTGGTTCGCCTTCGCGTCCAGCGCCGCGTACGTCAGCGTCCCCTCCCCTTCCGCGAGCTTCAGCGCCACCGCGTCGGGCGTCTTCCGGGCCTGGGCCTCGAACCGCGCGTGCACCGACGTGGTGCGCGGGTACTCCGCCGCGGTCCGGTTCCTGTCCTCCACGACCTGACGGCGCTCGGTGGCATCCAACATCGACAGCCGGGTCACCGGGGCTTCGGGGTGGTCCAGCACGGACTCCAGGAGCACGCGCAGATGGTCCGCCATGCGGCGCACCGTCGCGGCCTCGAACAGCTCGGTGCTGTATTCCAGCACGCCGCTGAGCCCGTCCGCTGTCTCCATGAAGAAGACGCTCAGGTCGAACTTCGACGTGCCGCCTTCCAGCTCCAGGGGATTGAGCGTCATGCCCGGCAGCCGGGCCTCACCCACGGGCAGGTTCTGGAGCGCCAGCAGCGCCTGGAAGAGCGGCGTGTGGCCCCGGCTGCGCTCGGGCTGGAGGGCTTCCACCAGCTTCTCGAAGGGCACGTCCTGGTGCTCCTGCGCCTCCAGGACCGTCTCCTTCACCTGCCCGAGCAGCTTCCGGAACGACTGGGCTCCGTCCACCTGCGCACGCAGCACCAGCGTGTTGACGAAGAAGCCGATCAACCCTTCCACCTCCTTGCGCGTGCGGCCCGCGATGGGGGAGCCCACGCTGATGTCGTCCTGTCCGGAGTACTTCGACAGCAACACCTGCCAGCCCGCGAGCAGCACCATGTACAGCGAGGCACCTTCGCGCTGGGCGAGGCTCCGCAGCTTCCCGGTCAGCTCGCGCGAAAGGTTGAAGCCGAGCGTCGCGCCCGCATTGCCGCGCACCGCCGGACGCGGACGGTCCGTGGGCAACTCGAGCACCGGCGGCGCGCCGGAGAGCTTCCGTTTCCAGTAGTCCACTTCCCGCTGGAGCGTCGCGCCCTGCAACCAGCCGCGCTGCCATGCGGCGTAGTCCGCGTACTGCACCGGCAGTTCCGGAAGCGGAGACGGCTGTCCCTGCACGAAGGCCGCGTAGAGCATCCCCACTTCCCGGACGAGCACGCCAAGCGACCAGCCGTCCGACACGAGGTGGTGCATCGTGATGACGAGCACGTGCTCCCGTGCCGCCAGCTTCAGCAACAGGGCCCGGAACAGCGGCCCGTGCTCCAGGTCGAAGGGCCGCAGCACCTCCTGCGCCACCCGCTTCCGAGCCGTCTGCTCACGCTCCTCCGCGGACGACGTGCGCAGCGCTTCCGTGGTCAGCGAGAAGGCCCCATCGGATGAGATCCGCTGGACCGGTTCGGGGTTCCCCACGGCGAACGTGGTGCGCAGGGCTTCGTGTCGCCGCACGACTTCGCGCAGGGCCCGCTCCAGCGCTGCTGTATCCAGGTCTCCTTCCAGCCGCACCGCGATGGGTACGTTGTAGAGCGCCGTGCCCGGCTCCAGCTGATCGATGAACCACAGTCGCTGCTGCGCGAACGACAAAGGCAGCGGAGCGGCTCTGGACACGGACGTGAGCACAGGTGCCCTCGTGCGCTCCACGTTCTCCAGCCGCTTCGCGAGCGCCTCCACCGTGGAGGCTTCGAAGAGTGCACGCAGGGGCAGCTCGACCCCCACTTCCGCTCGGATCCGTGACACCACCTGTGTCGCCAGGAGTGAGTGGCCGCCCAGCGCGAAGAAGTCGTCCTTCACGCCCACCTGGGGAACGCGCAGCACTTCGGCCCAGATGGCCGCCAACTGGACTTCCAGCTCCGTGCGCGGCGCTTCGTAGGTACTGCCGGACTGCGGCGCCTCCGGCTCCGGCAGCGCCTTGCGGTCCACCTTCCCGTTGGCGTTGAGCGGCAAAGCCTCCAGCACCACCACCGTCCCGGGCACCATGTACTCCGGCAGTCGCTGACGCAGGCTCGCCTTCAGCGACTCCGCCTCCAGCGTCGCCCCGGCCTTCGCCGCCACGTACGCG
>NZ_RAWB01000673.1 GCF_003612055.1 Corallococcus llansteffanensis | reverse complement strand
CGATGGAGCCGCTGGAGCCGTGTCCACAGCCGCGAGGCGACCCGCGAGGCATCCAGGATCGGTGCACTCCCGTTTCCGCTCTGTTCCCTGACGGTGGCTCCTGCACGGACCGCGGCGGTCGGTTCGCCTCCCACGAAACGGAAGGTCAGCGCGAGGTGTCGGGTGATGGAGACGCGCGAGGGCTCCCGAGCCGGGCGAGCCGGGAGCCGGTAGAGGTGCGCGAGTTCGGGCGACATCCCGTACGAAGCGTCGCGCTGGTGGCGCAGGAGGATCGCCCGGGTGGAGGCCAGGGTCGCGCGCAGCATCGCCGGCCAGCTCGCGGGCGCCTGTCCCCGTCCGGCCACGTCAGAAGCCCCTGGGATTGAAGAGCCCTTCGTGAACGAGCGTGAGGGCCTGGACGGCGATCTGGGGTGAGTTTGCATTGAACTCAGGTCCCTCCCACGCGGTGGGGTACGCACGGACGAAGTTCCACCACTTCATCGGGATGCCGAGGTGGTTCATCAGGTAGAGGGTGCCGTTCCTGCGGACGATCTTCCCGTCGATGACGTCCTGGTACCAATGCCAGAGCAGGTCCAGGTCGGACACGCCCTTGCGGAGGATGAGGTTGCCGTAGGTCGTCTGGCCCGGCAGCTTGTACTCGTGCGTGTTGACGCCACCCTCGCGCCGCGAGTCGACCTCCGTGTTGATGCTCATGCCGGAGACCTCGCTGAATCCGCCCGCGATCATCCCCTGGATCTCCACCAGGAAGTTGTAGCCGAAATACGGATCGTCCCGGATCCCCAGCCGGGATGCCGCCACGGTCGCCACGCCACCGCCGATGACCGCCATGAGGCTCCTTCGCTACAGGTCGAGCAGCGACTTCTCCTTCTTGGAGGAGCCGCCGACCTCCCGGTTGATCCTGCTGACCTCTTCGCACCACCGCCGCCGGTCGCGGTGCTCGAGTCCGAGCAGCGTGTCGTGGTCCCAGTGCAGGTAGTACGCGAGAAAGGCTATCTCCTCGTGCAGGGCGTCGAGGGGATAGCCTTTCAAGGGCCCCGGTGCGACTCCACGTCCGTTTCGAAGGCGTGGTTGCACTTGGGGCAGACGGTGTCGAGTGTGTCGCGTCCGCGCTCGTTGATGCGGTTGTACAGGTCCTGGAGCATCGCGAAGTCCGCCGCGAACAGGTTCTCGATGACCTTGGGCGACACCATGGGCAGGTTGCCCAGCCGCGTCACCACGCGCGACAGCAGGATGACGGACAGGTAGCTGGGGTTCTGTTGGACGCGCGGGTCGCGCAGCGGGAGGATCTCATCCCCCGCGGTCGCCAGGCGCATCGTCCCGTCCTTGTGGAGGTCGCCGCCCTCGTCGGCGTAGCCGAGCTTCAGGGTGAAGGGAAACTCGGTGATCAATGCCGTCATGCGACTGTTCCTCGGGTGCGCTTGCGTTTCAGCGCGCGCGCTTGATGGTTTCCAGCGCCAGTTCCAGCGACTCGATCAGCACGTCGCCGCCCTTCGCGTCGAGATCGCCGGACTGGTACTTGGTCGGCCACACGCCGGCCATGTCCCACCGCGCGCCGTCGTTGCCCGCGTCATCCACGACGACGACGGAGACGTTCTTGCGGCCACCGGGCGCTCCGGCCCCCAGCTCGCTGACCAGCAGCCACCACTCGTACAGCTCCAGGGAGCTGGACAGGCCGCGCTTCAGCGACAGCGTGCCCACCTTGGGCATTCCCGACAGCCTGCGCGTGTACGGGTCGGTGCCCTCGCGGTAGTCGATCGCGTCCATCGACTCCTCGGGGATGGTGGCGTTGGAGAAGGCCGCCACCTGGATGCCCTGGATCTCGACGCGGAAGCGGAAACTCTTGTACGGGTCCGTTCTCTCGGTGGCCATTCGGGGGTGCGCCTCGTGGTGTTCGGTGTGCTGCCCGGGGACGGGCCCCGCCGCGTCGCGGGGACCCGGAAGGTGTCACGCCAGGGCTCAGCCGGTGGGGAGCGTCGCCTGCTGGATGCGGATGACGACGAACTCGGCGGGGCGGACGGGGGCGACGCTGATGTCGATGAAGAGCATGCCCTGGTTGCGTGACTCTGGAGGGTTGTTGCTGGCGTCGACCTGCACCAGGAACGCCTCGGATTGCCTCGCTCCGAAGAGTCCGCCCGCCTGCCACACCGTGGTGAGGAACTGGGTGACGTCACGGTTGACGGAGCCCCAGAGCTTCTGGTCGTTCGGCTCGAAGACGACCCACTGCATGCCCCAGTAGAGGGAGATCTCGATGTAGATCAGCAGGCGGCGCACACTGATGTACGTGAGGCTCGTGTCGGTGGACAGGGTCCGGGCGCCGTAGGTGACGATGCCGTAGCGGGCCAGGTTCCGGATGGCGTTGACGCCGTTCGGGTTGAGGGTGTCCTGGTCGGTCGACGTGAACAGGGCCGTCAGGCCCACCGCGGACGCAATCTTCCCGTCGAGCACCCCGGCCGGAGCCTTGAACACGCCGACGCGGCGGTCCGTCTCCGCGTAGGTGCCCGCGACGGCACCGGACGGGGGGATGGGCACGCTGCGCGACGTGAGCCCGTTGAAGAAGTCCATCCACGGGCAGTAGATGGCGCCGTAGGAGGAGTTGAGCGCGTTGCCGGCGGGGATGATGCCGCTGGAGGACGCGGTGCCGCTCTTGAAGGCGACCAGCTCCTCGACGCCGAGCCCCAGGGGGGTGTCCGCGATGAGGAACAGGTCGCGGGGCGCGCGGCTCTCGCAGTAGGAGAGGGCCTGTTGAATGAGCGACCGCTGGAGGCCGTAGTCGTCCACCATGCCCGTGTCCGGGAGCACGAGGAGGTTGATGTCGTTGCGCGGGTTCAGGGACGCGAGCGCGGTCGGATAGTCGACAGGGGTCGTCACCGAGTCGCCCCCGCCGCCCTGGAGGGACGTGGGGTTGACCAGGTTGTTGGGGCGGGTGCCGGCGATGTCCGTCACCGCGGCCCGGATGAAGAGCGACTGGCTGTTGATGCGCTGTTCGAGCGCGCTGCGGGCGTTCACGTCGGGCTTGGAGAGGTCCGCGGCGGTGAGGCCGGGGTACTCCTCGACGAGCCAGTAGCTCCTGCTGCTGGTGGTCACCGTGGTGAGCTGGTTGTTCACCACGTAGCGCGACACCAGGCTGTCCACGATGGTCATCGGGCCGGTGGGCACGGCGTAGAGGACGCGCAGGGTGAAGATGGGCTTGGGCGTCGCCGAGGGTGGGTTCTCGGTGGGGTAGTTGAGGATCTGGATCGCCAGCTTGTTGCCCCAGAGCCCCGGCGAGGACGCCTGAACGGTGAGGCTGCCCTGGGTGACGCTCGCGGACGTCATGCTCGACGGCGGGTTCGGCGCCGCCCGGACGACGTAGCAGAGCGAGCCGCCCTCGGCGAAGAAGTTGTAGACGGCGAACGGGACGTTGTGGCCCCACAGGAAGTTGCCGAACGCGCGCATGAACGCGTTCCAACTGTCGATGAGCACCGGCTGGTTGAGCGGTCCCGCTTCGGTCCACCCCACGAAGACGGTGGTGCTGGTGCCGACTCCGGAGATCTGCTGCGGCCCGGCGAGCTCCTCGATGTAGACGCCCGGGTGCTGATACGCCATGGCCACGCATCCACCTTTCGTGAGTCGACCCGCGAGTATAGGGAGCGCCCCCGCGTGGATCAACGAATCGCGGGAAGAGGCAGGGGCTGCAACGCGAACGTGAGCACCGCGTTGGAGTCGTCAGGCGACTCCGGGACGGTGAAGGCCGTGTCGAGCGGCTGGTGCGCGGGCGCGGTGATCCGCACGACGTGGTTGCCCACGGGAATACCGACGAAGACGTGGTAGCCGTCGGACGTGAGCCGCGGCTCCCAATGTTGTTCCGGGTCGGGGAAGAGGAACCCGACCCTGGAGGTCAGCACCCTGCCGGAAACCGCGCCCACCACCTGGATGGCCACGGACAATCGGGTCCTCACGCGCTCCCGGACGGGCCGCGTCATTCCTTGGCCTTCTCGTCAGGCTCGACAGGCACCTGATAGGTCGAGGTGACTTCGTAGACGCGCTGCACCGGCTCCTCGTTGAGGCGGGGGATGCTGACGGGGCTCACGGTGTAGAAGAGCGACAGCCGGTAGGGCTTGCTGGGGAAGCTGCCCCAGAGCTGGTGGATCTCGTTGAGGCTGAGGTTGTCGGGAACGAGGGTGAGGTAGTCGTTGCCGGTGCTGCGCAGGCCGCCCTTGAGCGCGTCGCCCTCGAGCACGGCGACGTCCGAGAACAGGCGCTTGAGCCGGTCGATCAGGATGAGCTCCAGCTCGGCGTTCTGCGCGTAGGCGACCATCAGGTACAGCAGGTCGACGACGGCGGGAGCGGCGCGGCGGACGAAGCCATTCTTCGTGCGGACGATCGTCGCCGGGGTGTTGCGCAGGTAGGCGTTGTCGGAGAGGCGGTAGAGGTAGACGAGGATCAGTGGCCGGCGTCCCTGGATGCCGGCCTCCTCGTTGGCGGGGGAGTGGTACTCGACGTCGACGTCACCGGGCTTCTCGATGAAGACGTTCGCGCGAATCAAGGCGCCCAGGCTGATGCTGACGTCCCGGAGCACCGTGCCACCTGCGTCCGCCATGTCGAAGTCTCCCTCTGCCGATCCTCGGGGCGCGTGCCGTCGAGCGGAGGAGAACGTACCCGACCGCTGGCCCGAAGACGATGGCGTTGCCTGCCCGCGCCGGGGGCCTCACAGGGTCATTCAGGAGTACCGCGTGACCCTTGCGCGAGGTCCTCCACGAGGAACAGCCGTGAGAGTGGGACTGCCCACGCTGCCAGGGAGACTGTCCCCAGCACGGGGGCCACCCCAGAACGCGTGGTGTTGAGCGCCAGGCCGCAGTAGCCCCCCTGCCCAAGCCCCCTGCCGCGCCCCTGAGGGGAGCGCGGCCTGAGCGGGCGTGTGCCCCATGAGGGC
>NZ_RAWB01000672.1 GCF_003612055.1 Corallococcus llansteffanensis | reverse complement strand
AGGCGGGACCGACCGGGGTCCAGAGGCGGCTGACCCAGGACGGCTTCACGCCCGACACGCGGTCGCGCCAGGCCCAGGGCCTGTTCGGGGGCACGCCCACCCCCTTCCAGCCGCTTCCGACGGGGACCCCGACCGGCGGCGGTCCCGTCGCGCCCAACCCGACCGTGCAGGTGACCACGACGCCTCCCGGCCAGAGCGCCACGGTCGTCTCTCCGGAGGTCCAGGCGGCCGTCGACGAGATCAACAAGTACCAGCCGGCCTCCCAACCCATCGGGCTGGCCAGCGCGCTCAAGGACCACGCCAGCGGCAGCGCGGAGGACGTCGCCTTCCGCCGCGAGCTGATGACCGCCCTGGGGCCGGACCGCGTCGCCGAGCTGATGGGCCACGTGCGCGCCATGCCGAACGACGGCCCCGAGCTCGCCAGGACGCTCCTGACGGCCGCCATCGAGTCCTACCCGGTCGCGGACCAGGGCAAGCTCGTGCAGGCCCTGGGGCCGGAGATGCTCGGCGCGGCCCTGGCCACCGGCGTCGAAGCCGCTGGCAGCCCCGACACCGTGGGCCGGGAGGCGGCCCTGGCCCAGATGCAGGGCCTCGCCAGGATGGTGGGCGACCTCTCCTCCCTGCCCGCCGGCTCGCCCGGCCAGGCCGAGGTCGCGGGGGCGCTGGACCGCCTGAAGAACGACGAACAGTTCTGCAAGGCTCCCGGCGTCTCCACCGCGGCGTGGCTCGTGGCGAACTCGGGCAGCGATGCGCTCAAGAGCAGCTTCGCCAATGGCTACCTTGAAGCGTTCAAGGCCGACCCGACGTCGCTCTCCCCCGTGGAGGCCCGCGCCGTGGCGTGGGCCCTGGGCTCCATGACTCCGAGCCCGACGGATGGGCTGGGCCCCATCCTCGACCTCCCCGAGGAGCAGCGCACCGGGTTCCTGGAGAAGCTCGGCTCCGCGGACGCCGCGGATGCTCCGGAGCTGAAGAGCACCGGCCTCCACTTCCAGGAGGACGTGCAGGCGGGGGTGAATGACTTCCTGGAGGACGTGGCCAGCCTCGACCCGGCCGCTTTCCCCAACCCGCTGGCCGCGAAGGAGCTGCGGATGGAGACGTTCCAGAAGGTCTCCCTGGCCGTGGACAGCAAGTTCTTTGGCGACAACGCGGGGACCCATCTCGCGCTGGCCCACATGTTCGCGGCGGACACCGCGGACCTCATCAACGCGTCCGCCAACACCCAACACCGCCTCGCGGACGCTGGGGGCCCGGCGATGGCGAAGTTCTTCGACCATGTGGCCTTCCGGGGCGAGGCCGGACGGGACGTCGTGATGGAGGCCCTGCAGCAGTACCTGGGGACCGGGGACAAGGTCGGCATCGTGGACAGACTCGCCGAGGGACAGGGCGCGCTCGAGTTCATGCAGAACGAGGGCAACCTCCTGGCACGCAACATGGGGTTCGTGCTCGGCACGCTCTACCAGGGCTCGCAGAGCGCGATGGAGAGCATCGACAGCGAGGAGGCGCGCAAGAAGGCCATCGTGGACGTGATGGGCAGCCTCGTGGAGAAAGCCATCGAGTCCAGCCCCGTGGGGCCTGCGTACTCGATGATCAAGGACGGCACCGGCGGGGCGGCCGCCGTGGACGACGTGTTCAACTGGCTGGGCGAACAATTCGGCGGCACTCCGGACGCGAGCACGGAGGGCGTCAAGAACCTCTCCGGCGCCATCATCGAAGAGGCGTGGACGCCCTTCTTCGGGGATAGCGCCCTGCAGGGGGCCGACCTCCAGCGCCTCACGGCCATGTTCGGACTCATCAATACGGCCGTCGCGTTCAACGACGGACGCACGGGGGATCCGAACATCAACATCGGCGGTGCCTACATCAAATGACCGCGCTGCGCTGACCCCGGCGCCGGGAGCCTACGGGGCGCCGGGGAGCTTCTTCAGGAAGGCCAGCAGCGCGGCGTTGACCTCGGCGGCGCGCTCCTGCTGGACCCAGTGGCCCGCGCCTGGAATGACAAGCACGTCCTCCAGCGCGGGCACCAGCGGTTTCATGAGGTCGACGGGCGCGAGGGCGCGTCCCGGGTCCTTCTCCCCCGTGAGGAAGAGGGCCGGCTGCTCGACCTTGACCGTCCCCAGTCCGGGCAGCTCCTCCCAGTCACGGTCCAGGTTGCGATAGCGATTGAGCCCGCCCCGGAACCCACTGGCCGCGTACTGCTTCACGAGGTACGCAAGGTCGTCCTCGGTGAGCCAGGCGGGCAAGGTGTCTGGCGTCTCCAGCCCGCCGAGGAACGTGTCGCCCTTCTTCCGGGCCTGCATCACCCGGGACGTCGTGTCGAACCCGGCGACACCGGCCATCACGGTGCGCAGCGTGCGCGGGATGTCCGCCTCGAACTCCGCCTCGGCGACCCCCGGCTCCTGGAAGTACAGGATGTAGAACCACCGGTCCCCGAACAGGGCCTTGAACAGCTCGGTCGGAGGCCTGGGGGCACGGCCGAGGTACGGGACGCTCATCCCGACGACGGCGCGGAAGCGCTCGGGGTGGAGCGCGGCGCAGGCCCACGCCGTCGCCGCACCCCAGTCGTGGCCCACCACGACGGCGGTCTCCGCCCCCAGGGCATCGAGCAGACCGACCTGATCCGCCAGCAGGTGCTTCATGCTGTACGCCTCGACCTCCGGCGGACCGTCACTCTGGCCATGGCCGCGCAGGTCCGGCGCGACGGCGTGGTAGCCAGCGGCGGCGAGGGCCGGGAGCTGGTGGCGCCACGCGTACCAGGACTCCGGCCAGCCGTGGAGGAGCAGCACGAGCGGGCCTTCTCCTGCCTCCGCGATATGGATCTGGATGCCGTGGGTCGTGACGGTGCGGTGCGCAATCCCAGTCAAGAGGTCCGCTTCCTTCGGGGCTTCGCCCGGGTCGGGGGTGTCTCGCCCTCTTGGGCGAGCGCGTGGCTTCGGAGGACGTCATTCGAAAGGTCCGCCACCGTGACGCTTCGAAGCTGCGACATGAGCCGTGCCTCGGCCTCGTCGAGCGCCTTCCCGAGCGCGCGATTGACGGCCTGCTCGACGAGGCATCCCGGGCTCTCTTCCCGCGGGCCGATGCTGAACAGGGCCGGTGTCCCGAGCGCGTCGTACACGTCCCCGAGCGTCACCGCTTCGAGCGGGCGCGCCAGCGACCATCCCCCGCCGTGCCCCTTCACCGAGCCCACGATGCCGGCCTCACGCAGCCCGGCCATGGTCCGCCGCACCACCACGGGGTTCGCCTTCATCAACTGCCCGATGGCCTCCGAGGTCACCACGGGCCCCAGCTCCTTCATGTGAAGAAGGACGTGCAAGGCCACGGAGAGCCGGCTGTCTCGCCTCATGCCACTTGATATGTTGCGTGAGACGGTGGATGTCAAGGCGGACTGCTAGAATCCCGGGCATGACCCCACTCCGTGGCATCACCCTGTTGGCCGGTACGCTCCTGGCATTCTCCGGCTGCGCGACGCTCGACACCTCGAACCTGTCGTCGGCTTGTCGCCAGCAGTACAACGCCTGTCTCGACAGCTGCCAGCCTCCTTCCCGGCTCCCGTCACGGCAGCCGACGGACTCCGTGCAGGGCCAGTCGGAGAGCCTCACGCCCGACACCCAGACCCCGGGCTGTGTCGACGACTGCAACCGTCAGGCGAAGACCTGCTCCTGAGCGGTCCTACGGGCACCGCGCCCAACGGCGCCGAGACGCTCCCGCAGGCCGCCAGCAGCAGCACCGCCATGGGGTTGAGCACCGGGCGCACTGCTCGGGCGGACCCTGTCAGCGGCCCTCGTCGGCCCCTGCTCTCCAGCCTGCCCCCCTTCAACAGGCCTTCCTCTCCTCACGGGACACACGTGCCTGGCCTGGTGCCGCGTGCTCAGTACTCCTTCAGGAGCGCGCCGGCCGTCGTGAGGCCGAGCCGCTTGAACAGCGCCGAGAGCTTCGCCTTCGGGAGCAGTTTCTTGGCGGCCGCCTCGACGCGGAGGAGCGAGAAGGCGAGCTGGTCGAGCGACGTGAAGGCCGGCGCGACAGTGCCTTCCTCGTGCGCGTAGCGGACGACCTCACCCGTGGTGACGTCGAGAAGAAACATCTCGCCGGAGCCGTCGCTCGCGATGCCGACGTACTTGTCATCGTTGGCGCCGTACAAATCCTCCTTCTTGCAGTCGAAGCCATAGCTGTTGAAGTCGAACGCGATGGTCATCGACGGCACACCCCCGCCGACCACCACGTCGTCGAGCGCGCGACCCGCGGGAACGGCGCGAACCTTCTCGCTGCCAGGTTTCGACACGCGTGGCGCCTTCGGGAAGAAGCGCGCCGCGTCCGCCGCGAAGTCGCCGCGCTCGATGTAGCCGGTGAGGGCGCTCGCCTCGACGCTCTCGCCCCATTCGGTGAGCGGGGTCGCCCCCGTGTCGAGGGGGGTGCCATCCTTGGCGAAGAACGTCGTGCTCTTCAGCTTGCCCTTGACGAAGACCGCCGTCAGCCGATGGGGCCACGGCTTGGGCACCTTGAAGACCTTGGGCAGGAGCGTGGTGCCGGCGTACTCGAACAGTGCACCGTTGGCCGGCCCGATGACCCACTCGACGGCGCCGTCAATCACGCCGTCACGGAGCTCGACCCGCAGCGTGTCCGGGAAGTCGAAGCCGGCGCGGAAGCGCACCTCGACCAGCGCTCCGTTTGCAAACGTTGCGATCATCGTGGAGGTCGGCCCCTTCGGCAGGCCGAGCGCAGCCTGCATGGCCACGCGCGGCGCGTGCTCGGACATCTGGTGGATGGCGAGCGACCACTTGATCTCCCCGTCGAGCTTGCCGTCCTTCCGGGTGGCGTCGAGCAGCAGCAAGCCCGACGGATGGATCCACAGGCGCTCGCGCGCGTCGTTGGGGGCTCCGACTCGCCAGAGGTTGGTGCTGGCATCGAAGGTGGCTTCGGGGGGGACGTCCTTGGGG
>NZ_RAWB01000671.1 GCF_003612055.1 Corallococcus llansteffanensis | reverse complement strand
GGTGGGCAACGTGCGCTTCGTCCAGGGTGATGCGCGCAAGGTGTGCGACGGGCTGGTGGCGGAGGGACGGTCGTTCGACCTGTGCCTCGCGGACCCGCCGCGCGCGGGAGCCCCGGGCCTGGCGAAGTGGATGCGCGCGTTGAACGTGCGCCGGGTGGTGTACGTGGCGTGTGACCCGGCCTCGCTGGCGCGGGACGCGGCGGGGCTGGTGGAGGCCGGTTACAAGCCCGTGGCGCTCCAGGTGGTGGACATGTTCCCGCAGACACACCACGTGGAAGCAGTCATGTCGTTCGAACGGTAGCGTACGGAAACCCACCATGGACGCCCGCATCGTCGAGTTCGCCGAGGTCCTCCGCCAGAACGGCGTGCGCGTCAGCACGTCCGAGGTGCAGGACGCGCTGCGCGCCACCGCCGAGGTGGGGCTCGAGGACCGGAACCTGTTCCGCGCCGTGCTGCGCACCACGCTCGTCAAGCGCGAGCTGGACGTGGACACCTTCCGCCGCGCGTTCGACTTCTATTTCTCCGGCGCGGCCCGCACGTTCGAGGCGCTCGACCAATCGCTGGCGAAGCAGCTAGAGGACGAGGGCTACCTGGAGGGCGACCTGCTGAAGATGGTCGTCTACCAGATGAACCTGCTCGCGCCGGAGATGTCCCCGCTGGCCCAGGCCATCCTCGCGGGCGACCGCGCGCGGCTGGCGCAAATCTTCCGGCAGGCGTCGCTTCAACTGGACCTGGGGCAACTGGAGAGCCCGCTGCAAACGGGGTTCTTCACGCGGCGGCTGCTCGCGGGCGCGGGCATGGAGCGGGCGCGCTCCGACCTCAAGTCCATGGAGGACGAGTTGCACGCGCGGGGCCTGAGCGCGGAGGGCATCGAGATCGTCTCGCGCCACGTGGCGGCGGCGATGCGCAAGATTGAAGACGCCGCGCGCCAGGAGGTGCGGCGCCAGTCCGAGGCCCGCATCCGCCGCCGCACGGACTCCGTCCTGGACAAGCCGCTCCACCTGCTGACCCAGGCGGAGGTGGACCAGATGGAGGCCGCCGTGCGCACGCTGGCGGAGAAGCTCAAGAGCCGGCTCATCCGCAAGCAGCGCTCGCACCGCCGGGGCTCGCTCAACGTGCGCCGCACCCTGCGCCGGAACATGCCGTGGGACGGCATCCCCATGGTGCCGCAGTTCCGCCGCCGCAGGCCCGAGCGCCCGGAGCTCGTCGTGCTCTGCGACGTCTCCGACTCCGTGCGGAACGCGTCGCGGATGATGCTGCTGTTCATGCACACGCTGCAGTCGCTGTTCGTCCGCGTGCGCTCGTTCGTCTTCGTGTCCGACATTGGGGAGGTGACGCACTTCTTCAAGGACCTGGACGTGAGCGAGGCCATCGACGCGGCGACCGCCGGGCGCACCGTGTCCATGAGCGCGAACTCCAACTACGGCCGCGCGCTGGCGGACTTCACGCGCGATCACCTGGGCAGCATCACCCGCCGCACCACCGTGATGATCATCGGCGACGGTCGCAACAACTACAACGCGAGCAACGCGTGGGCCCTCAAGGACCTGCGCCGCAAGGCGAAGCGCCTGTTGTGGATCTGCCCCGAGGAGCGCGGCAACTGGGGCATCGGTGACAGCGAGATGCTCACCTACGAGAAGCACTGTCACCAGGCCGTGGTCGTGACGTCGGTGTCGGACCTGAGCCGCATCGCGGATCAGCTCGTCCCCACCTGAACCCCCTTTCCCCCGAGGCTTCCCCCATGGCTCCGTCCCTCTTCGACGACTACCTGGACGTCCGCAACGTGGAGACCGGCTCGGACTTCGACGCCGCCGATGACCGCACGCTGCGCATGGCCTCCCGGCCGGTGGACAAGGCGATGCTCGACGCCCTGGTCCGCTACCAGGAGACCTTCCTGGCCCACGTGGAGGCGGATGTCCGTCCGGAGGCCATGGCCCGCGCGCAGACAGAAGCGCTCGCCGCCAGCGGGTTGGACCTGAAGGCGGTGGAGTGGGGGCTGTCCGTGCTCCGGGCCTTTGGAGGTCGGAGGTGGACGCTCCAGCGGCTCCAGTCGAAGCTCACGGAGCTGGAGGCGGCCAACGGGCCAGAGGTGGACGCACTGCGCCAGCGCGTCCGGGACGAGCTCCAGAAGCAGGAGCGGCACACGGAGGCGCTCGGCCGGCGGTACGGTGCGGAGACGGTGGCGCTGCTCCGGGAGAACGAGGCGGAGTTGGTCGCCCTGCACACCCGGCTCACGAAGGTGCTCAGCCGGGGATGAACCAGCCCGTCCGCCCGGTTGCATTCCGCGGCCGGGCATCGCATAAGGGCCCGTTTTCCCTCAAGGCCAACCCATGAAGCGCTACTTCATCCACACCTTCGGCTGTCAGATGAACGTCAACGACTCGCTCCGCATGAGCGAAGCGTTGTCGAAGATGTCCTACGTCCCGACGCCGGAGCCGGAGAACGCGGACCTCATCATCCTCAACACCTGCTCCATCCGGGAGAAGGCCGAGGACAAGATGCTGTCCGCGCTGGGGCGCTACCGCGCGGTGAAGGCCAGTCGCGGCGCCATCCTGGGCGTGGGCGGGTGCGTGGCCCAGCAGGAGAAGGACAAGCTGCTGAAGAAGGTGCCCTACCTGGACTTCGTCTTCGGCCCGGACAACATCGCGAAGCTGCCGGAGGTCATCAGCCGCGTGCAGGACGCGCGCGAGCGGGTGGTGGAGACCGCCTTCGTGGACTCCGAGGAGTACGTCTTCCCGCGCGCCGACGCGGAGACGTCCCGGGGCAAGGTGACCGAGTTCGTCACCGTGATGAAGGGCTGCGACAACGTCTGCTCCTTCTGCGTCGTGCCGCACACCCGTGGCCGCGAGGTGAGTCGCGCGTTCCCGGAGGTGCTCCTGGAGGTGGCGGACCTGGCGCGCGTGGGCCTGCGCGAGGTCACCCTCATCGGGCAGAACGTCAACTCGTACCAGGGCGGCATCAGCTTCGCGCAGCTGCTCCTGCGCACCGCGGAGGTGCCGGGCATCGAGCGCGTGCGCTTCACCACCAGCCACCCGCATGACCTGTCGGACGAGCTGATCGAAGCGTTCCGCACGCAGCCCAAGATCGCCCCGCACTTCCACCTGCCGGTGCAGTGCGGCAGCGACCGCATCCTGAAGATGATGCGCCGCGACTACACCGTGGTGCAGTACCTGGAGCGGCTGGAGAAGCTGCGCGCCGCTCGGCCCGGCATCGCCATCACCACCGACATCATCGTGGGCTTCCCCGGCGAGACCGAGGAGGAGTTCGAGATGACGCTCCAGCTCACGGAGCAGGTCCGGTACGACAACCAGTTCTCCTTCGTCTACAGCCCGCGCCCCAAGACGGGCGCCGCGCTGCGTGAGAAGGACTGGGGCCCGGTGCCGCACGAGGTGAAGGTGGCCCGGCTGGAGCGCCTGCAGAAGGTGCAGCGGCGCATCAGCGGCGAGTACACGCAGGCCCAGGTGGGCCTGGACGTGGAGGTCATGGTCGAGGGCCGCTCGCGCTACGACGCCACCAAGCGCTTCGGGCGCACGCCGGAGAACCGCACCGTCAACTTCGACGGTGACGCTCCCGCGGGCTCCTTCGTGACGGTCCACATCGAGCGCGCCACGCCCAACCAGCTCCAGGGCAAGCAGGTGGCGGTGCTCAAGGAGCCCACGGTGGCGCCGCTGCCGGTGGAGCTCACGGTGCCGCTGCACGTGCCCGCGGAGGCCTGACGCTCCGCCGTTGGTCCCCGCCGTCCTCGGAGGTTCCGCCATGCCGTTGAGGCCGTTTCGAGGGGTGTCCCCCCGCGTCCACCCGAGCTGCTTCGTCGAGGACTCCGCCCAGGTGGTGGGCGACGTGGAGCTGGGCGAGGACTCCTCCGTCTGGTTCAACTCCGTGCTGCGCGGGGACGTGAACTCCATCCGCATCGGCAAGCGCACCAACATCCAGGACCTCACCATGGTGCACGTCACCAGCCAGGGTGACTCCACGACGGTGGGCGACGACTGCACGGTGGGCCACCGGGTCATCCTCCACGGGTGCATCGTGGGCCACCGCGTCCTCGTGGGCATGGGCGCCATCCTGATGGATGGGGTGGAGGTGGGCGACGACTGCATCATCGGCGCTGGCACGCTCCTGACGCCGGGCACGAAGATTCCCCCGGGCTCGCTCGTGGTGGGCTCGCCGGGCAAGGTGAAGCGCCCCCTCACCGACGGCGAGCGCGAGTTCCTGGTCCAGTCCGCCCTCCACTACGTGCAGACCGCCTCCGAGCACCGCGCGAGCCGCTGACGACAGCGGGTTGTGCGTGTTAGGAACACCCTCATGGCTCTCTCGCCCGAGACGACCCTCAAGGCCTGTCCGCTCTTCAAGGGCTTCACCGACACCGGCATCCAGATCTTCGCCGTGGCCGCCGTGACGCGCGCCTTTCCCAAGGGCACGGCGCTGTTCTCCGAAGGCAAGGCCGGCGACTCGCTGCTGATTGTCGGCGAGGGCACCGTGCGGCTGAGCGCCCGGAACCCCGGGGGAGAAGACGTCGCCCTGGGCGAGGTGACCGTCGGGGAGCCCCTGGGAGAGCTGGCGCTCGTGCAGAAGGGGGAGCGGTTGTGCACCGCCACCGCCGCCACGGACGTGCTCGCGCTGGAGATCCGCGCCGCGGACTTCCAGAAGCTGCTCGCCCAGAAGCCCCAGGCCTGCATCAAGCTGCTGATGGGCATCGTCAGCCACTTCGGCGCCAAGGCGCGGGACAACCGGGACATGCTGCGCACACTCGTCGCGCGCTCCACCGGCGCTTGAGCGGAGCCTGAAGCTCCCACCGGGTGTTGGGTGGAAGGCCTCGTCCTCGCGTCCGGAGGCCAGGAGGGCAAGAGGCACTGCCACCCGCACGGGATGTGGTTACTGTCTTCGCCGGACGTAGGCCTCACGGACGGCCAATTAAGCGCACACAGTGGGTGGGAG
>NZ_RAWB01000670.1 GCF_003612055.1 Corallococcus llansteffanensis | reverse complement strand
CGTCAGCATCGGCAGTCGGCCCACGGCCTCTTCTGGCTTCGCTAGCGCGCCCTCCATCAACACGCGCAGGTGCTCCACCATCCGGCGGATCGTCCCGGCCTCGAACAGCTCGGTGCTGTACTCCACCGCGCCGCTCAGCCCTTGCGGCGTCTCCGTGAAGAAGACACTCACGTCGAACTTCGACGTGTGGCCCTCCATCTCCAGGGGCTTCAAGGTCAGCCCTGGCAGGCGCACTTCACCCTCGGGCACGTTCTGGAGCGACAGCATCGTCTGGAAGAGCGGCGTGTGACTCAGGCTGCGTCCCGGCTGCAGCGCCTCCACCAGCTTCTCGAACGGCACCTCCTGGTGCTCGTACGCCCCCAGCACCGTCTCCTTCACCTGCCCGAGCAGCTTCCGGAACGACTGGGCTCCGTCCACCTGCGCACGCAACACCAGCGTGTTGACGAAGAAACCGATGAGGCCCTCCACCTCCGAGCGCGTGCGCCCCGCGATGGGCGAACCCACGCTGATGTCCTCCTGCCCCGAGTACCGCGCCATCAAGGCCTGCCACCCCGCCAGCAGCACCATGAAGAGCGACGCGCCCTCCTGCTGCGCCAGGTCCTTCAGCCCCTGTGACAGCTCTGGTGACAGGAGGAAGCCATGCGTCGCGCCCGCATTGCCGCGCACCGCGGGCCGGGGACGGTCTGTCGGCAACTCCAGCACCGGCGGTGCCCCGACAAGCTGCCGCTTCCAGTAGTCCACCTCGCGCTGCAACGCCTCACCGCGCAGCCAGTCGCGCTGCCAGACGGCGTAGTCCGCGTACTGCACCGGCAGCTCCGGCAGGGTCCACGGCTGTCCCCGCGTCAGCGCGTCGTACAGCGCGACGACTTCGCGGATCAGCACGCTCACGGACCAACCGTCGGAGACCGCGTGGTGCATCGTGACGACGAGCACGTGCTCGCGCGCGTCCAGGCGCAGCAGCAGGGCCCTCAAGAGCGGCCCCTGCTTCAGATCGAACGGCTGGGCCAGCTCCAGCGCCACCCGGCGTCGGGCCTCCTCCTCGCGTGCCGCGCCGAGGGAGCCGAGGTCCACGGCCGTCAACGGCGGCGCCACCGTGTCGTGGATGCGCTGGACGGGCTGACCGCCCTCCTCGGCGAACGTGGTGCGCAGGGCTTCGTGACGACGCACGACCTCGTGAAGCGCCCGCTCCAGCGCCCCCGCGTCCAGATCGCCCTCCAACCGGACCGCCACCGGCACGTTGTAGAGCGGACTTCCCGGCTCCAGCTGATCAATGAACCACAGTCGCTGCTGCGCGAACGACAGCGGCACCGACACCGGACGACTCCGCGCGACCAACGCCGGGACACCCGAGCGGCCTGCCTGCGCGAGCCGCAGCGCGAGCGCTTCCACCGTGGGTGCCTCGAACAGCAGACGCAGCGGCATCTCCCGGCCCAGCTGCGTGCGAATGCGCGACACCACCTGCGTCGCCAGCAGCGAGTGCCCGCCCAGCGCGAAGAAGTTGTCCTTCACCCCCACGCGCTCCAGCCGCAACACCTCCGTCCAGATGGCCGCGAGCTTCGCCTCCACCTCCGTGCGCGGCGCTTCGTAGGTGTTGCCCGTCCGCGGTGCCTCCGGCTCCGGCAGGGCCTTGCGGTCCACCTTCCCGTTGGCGTTCAGCGGCAGCGCGTCCAGGACCACCAGCGCCGCGGGCACCATGTACTCCGGCATGCCCTGTCGCAGGCCGCTTCGCAGCGTGTCCGCGTCCAGCGCGTGGCCTTCCTTCGCCACGACGTAGCCGACGAGCCGCTTGTCGGCGCCGTCTCCGCGCACGAGCACCACGGCCTCGCTCACGCCAGGCTGCTGCGCCAGCGCCGTCTCCACCTCGCCCAGCTCGATGCGGAAGCCCCGCAGCTTCACCTGGAAGTCCAGGCGGCCCAGGTACTCCAGCTCCCCGGACGCCAGCCACCGAACGCGGTCTCCGGTGCGATACAGCCGCCCGCCGGGCTGCGTGCCCAGGCCGTCCGGCACGAAGCGCTCCGCCGACAGGTCAGGTCGCTCCAGGTAGCCCCGCGCGAGCCCCGCGCCGCCGACGAACAGCTCACCGGGCACACCGACCGGCACGGGTTGCAGCTCGGGGTCCAGCACGTAGGCCTGCATGTTGGCCAGCGGCCGGCCCAGCACCGGGCGCGGCGTGTCCATCAGGATGGCGCGCGCGGTGACGTCCACCGTGCACTCCGTGGGCCCGTACACGTTGAAGGCCCTGAGCCCCGGGAGCGCCGCGAGCCGCGCCCACAGCGCCTCGTCCACCGCCTCGCCGCCCACCAGGACGCGCATCGGTCTGCGCGTGCCCAGGCCTTCCTCCAGCAGCAGGCGCAGGTGCGCCGGCGTGCAGTCGAGGACGTCCACCTCCTGCTCCTCCAACCACGCCGCCGTGCGCGCCACGTCCTCGCGCACGTCGGCTGGCACGATGCAGAGCGCGTGGCCGTCCGCCAGCTGCACCAACTGCTGGACCGAGGCGTCGAACGCGAGGGGCGCGTTGAAGCTCACCCGGACCGGCGCCGTGATGCCCGCGAACGTCACGGCCTTGTGCGCGGCGCGCAGGTTCATCATCGACGCGTGCTGCACCATCACGCCCTTGGGGCGCCCCGTGCTGCCCGAGGTGTAGATGACATACGCCAGGTGTGTCGGGAGGCTCAGGCGAACCGGGTTGTCACGCGACTGCCGGGCCAGCGCCTCACGCGGGCCCGCATCGTCCAGGCACAGGGTCTCCAGTCCCTCCGGGAGCGCCCCGGCGAGCTTGCGCTGCGTGAGCACCCAGCGCGCGCCGCAGTCCTTCGCGAGCCAGCCCAGCCGTTCGGACGGCCACGCCGGATCCAGCGGCACGTAGGCACCGCCGGCCTTCATCACGCCGAGCGCCGCTACCACCAGGTCCACCGAGCGATCCAGGAAGAGCGCCACACGCACCTCGGGCCCCACTCCGCGCTGGCGCAGCCAGTGGGCGAGCTGGTTGGCGCGCGCGTTGAGCTGCTCGAAGTCCAGCCGCACCGTGCCGTCCAGCACCGCGAGCCTGTCGGGCGCGACCCGCGCTTGCGTCTCCACGCACTCGTGGAAGCAGCCGTCCCAGGACACGGGCAGGCGCGTGTCGTTCCAGGTGGAGACCCCCTGCGCGCGCTCGTCGGCGGACAGCAGCGGCAGCCGGGCGACGCGCTCGGTGGGACGGGCCACGAGGCCTTCGAGCAGCGTGGTCAGGTGCGAGGCCATCCGGTGGACGGTGCCCGCGTCGAACAACGCGGTGCTGTACTCCAGGACGCCCGTCATTCCTTGCGGCGTCTCCATGAGCGTCACGCTCAGGTCGAACTTCGCGATGGGGCTCTCCAGCTCCACCGGCTTGAGCGCCAGGCCCGGCAGCCGCAGCTCTCCCATGGGGACGTTCTGGAGCGTCAGCATCGTCTGGAAGAGCGGCGTGTGGCTCAGGCTGCGCTCGGGCTGGAGGGCTTCCACCAGCTTCTCGAACGGCACCTCCTGGTGTTCGTACGCCTCCAGCACCGTCTCGCGCACCTGGGCGAGCAGCTTCCGGAAGGACGCGCGGCCGTCCACGTTCGTCCGCAGCACCAGCGTGTTGACGAAGAAGCCGATGAGGCCTTCCAGCTCCGAGCGCGTGCGGCCCGCGATGGGCGCCCCCACGCTGAGGTCCGTCTGTCCCGAGTAGCGCGACAACAGCACCTGCCAGCCCGCGAGCAGCACCATGAAGAGGGATGCGCCCTCGCGCTGGGCCAGGGACTTGAGACCCTCCACCAGCGGTCGGGACAGGGGGAAGGCGTGGGTCGCGCCCGCGATGCTCCGCTCGGGCGGACGCGGGCGGTCCGTAGGCAGCTCCAGCACCGGCGGTGCGCCACCGAGCTTCTGCTTCCAGTAGCCGACCTGTCGCGCCAGCGCATCTCCTTGGAGCCAGCCGCGCTGCCACGCCGCGTAGCGCGCGTACTGCATGGGCAGCTCCGGCAAGGGAGAGGGACGCCCGGTGGAGAAGGCCGCGTACAGTGCCCCCATCTCGCGGATCAGCACACTCAGCGACCACCCGTCCGACACGATGTGGTGCATCGTGATGACGAGCACGTGCTCACGCTCGCTGAGCGTGAACAGCCGCGAGCGGATCAGCGGCCCGCGCACCAGGTCGAAGGGCCGCATCATCTCCTGCTCGGCCCGTCGTCGGGCCTCGGTCTCTCGCTGGGTCGCGTCGAGGTTCCGCAGGTCCAGGCGCGCCAGTTCCAGCGGCAGGGAGGGATGGATGACCTGGATGGCCTGGCCGGATTGCTCCTCGAAGGTGGTGCGCAGGGACTCATGACGGCGCACGACTTCACGCAGGGCCCGCTCCAGCGCCGCTGGGTCCAGGTCGCCTTCCAGGCGCACCGCCACGGGCACGTTGTAGAGCGCCGTGCCCGGCTCCAGCTGGTCGATGAACCACAGTCGCTGCTGCGCGAACGACAGTGGCTGTGCCGTGTCTTCCGGGATGTGGCGCAGGGCCGTAGCGCGGGAGCTGCTGGCCTTCTCCACGCGCTGAGCGAGGGCTTGCAGCGTGGGGGCTTCGAAGAGTGCACGCAGAGGCAGCTCGACTCCGACCTCTGCTCGGATGCGCGACACCACCTGCGTCGCCAGGAGTGAGTGGCCACCCAGTGCGAAGAAATCGTCCTTCACGCCCACCTGCGGGATTCGCAGCACTTCGGCCCAGATGGCCGCCAGTTGGACTTCCAGCGCCGTGCGCGGCGCTTCGTAGGTAATGCCAGACTGCGGCGCCTCTGGCTCCGGCAGCGCCTTGCGGTCCACCTTCCCGTTGGCGTTGAGCGGCAGTGCCTCCAGCACCACCACCGTCCCGGGCACCATGTACTCCGGCAGCCGCTGACGCAGGCTCGCCTTCAGCGACTCCGCCTCCAGCGCCGCCCCGGCCTTCGCCGCCACGTACGCGACAAGCCGCTTCTCCCCGCCCTCCCCCTTCGCC
>NZ_RAWB01000066.1 GCF_003612055.1 Corallococcus llansteffanensis | reverse complement strand
GGGTTCGCCTCGGGGGACAGGGGCACCGCCAGCCCCTGCGCGGGGGGCACCGCCAGGGCCCGGGCCTGCTCGCGCGAGCGCACCCGCTGCTCCACCACCCACAGCATGGGAGGCACACCCACCGACAGCCCGATGGACACCCAGGCAATGGTGTCGATGCCGCCCAGCGTCCCATCCGGCAGGTCCACCAGCAGCTTGGAGGACAGGAAGGCGCCCACCGCGGAGGCCATGTGCTGGGTGGCGGACTGCAGGGACATGAAGCGGGCGCGCACCGGGTTGTCCGGCACGCGGGAGGTCAGCGTGTTGTACGCCACGTTGCGCACGCCCATGGCCAGCATGAAGCCCATGAAGAGCAGCGGGATGGGCAGCCACGCCGGGTAGGACACGAAGGCCACGAAGGTGGTGACCGCGGCCAGCACCACGCCCACCGTGCCCACGCGGAAGGAGCCGTGGCGGTCCACCAGCGGCCCCGTCAACCGCAACGTGATGAAGCTTACGATGCCGCCCGCGAAGTAGATGATCCACAGCCGGTCGCGCGGATAGCCCAGGTTCTGCTGGAGGTAGGCGGAGATGTTGGGGATGACGATGAAGGCGCTCATCATCACCACCGCCGTCATCAGGTAGGACAGCTGCATGTCGGCGCGGCCCAGCAGCGCGCGCACGCTCACGGCCCGGGCCGCGCTTCCATTCGCCCCCAGGTGCCCGCGCACCGGTGGCAGCAGGAACACCGCGGCCGCCGCGACGACGAACCCCAGCGCCGCCACCACGAAGAAGGGCAGCCGCCAGCCGCCCACCTCCGCCACCTTCAGGGCGAGCGGCACGCCCAGCACGGACGCCACGGAGAAGGACGCCATCACCGCGCCCAGCGCCCGGCCCCGGCGCTCCACCGGGATGAGGTCCGCGATGATGGACATGGACAGCGCCGTCGCCGGCCCGCCGAAGAGGCCCGCGCACACCCGCGCCAGCAGCAGCGTGGACAGCCCCGTGGCAAGCCCCCCCGCCGCCGTGGCCGCCACCAGCCCCAGCATGCACACCGCCAGGGCCTTGCGCCGGTCGAAGCGGTCCAGGAAGTAGCCGCCCGCGAGCCCCGCCACGCTCGCGGCCGCGGTGTAGCTGCCGCCAATGGTGCCGATGTGCGACGACGCGATGCCCAGCCCCTTTGCGAAGTCGGGGCCCAGCGGCATCACCATCACGAAGTCGAGGATGTTGACGAACTGCACCGCGCCGATGAGCAGCACCACGGCGCGCTCGGAGACGGGGAGGGACGGGACGGCGGACTCGGCGGACATGAGGCGGGCTGCCTTCTGGAGACTGCGGGACGTCAGACGCGGAAGCGCCGCACTTCGGCGCGGAGGATCTCCGCCTGACGCGTGAGGTTGTCGATGGCTTCTTCCAGCTGGCGCACCGAGCGCGTCTGGTGCTCGGACACGCCCTTGATGGTCTCCACCGCCTTGAGCACCTGTTCGCTGCCCTTGGTCTGCTCCTTCTGGGCGCGGTTCAGGTGGGTGACCATCTCGTTGATGCTCTCGATGGAGCGGGTGATCTGCTTGCTGCCGTGCGCCTGCTCCTGGCTGGAGCGCTGCACGTGCTGCGTGAGCGTCTTCATCCGCTCCGCGCTCTTCATGATCTGCTCGCCGCCCCGGGCCTGCTCGTTGGAGGCCTGGGAGATCATCTGCACCGTGGCGGAGATGCGGTGGATGGCCGCCGTCACCTGCTTGCTGCCACGCGACTGCTCCACCGTGGCGCGGGCAATGGCCTTCACCATCTGCGTGGACTTCTGGGTGCTGTCGTTGATCTTCCGCAGCGCGCCTTCCGCCTCGCGGCCCAGCTGCACGCCCTCCTCCACGCTCTTGACGCCCTGGTTCATCACCACCACGGCGTTGCGGCTCTCCTCCTGCACGCCGCGGATGAGCTCGGCGATCTCCTTGGTGGACGCGCCGGTGCGCTCGGCCAGGTCCTTGATCTCCTCGGCCACGACGGCGAAGCCCTTGCCGTGCTCTCCCGCCTGCGCGGCGATGATGGCGGCGTTGAGGGCCAGGAGGTTCGTCTGCTCCGCCACGTCGTCGATGACGTTGAGGATGTTGCCGATCTCGGAGATGCGCCGGCCCAGGCTGTCGATGACGCCCGCGGCGGTGCGGCTGGTGTCCTTGATGCGGTCGATGCCGGACAACGTCTTGCGCAGGGCCTCCACGCCCGTCTGCGCGTCCTCGAAGACCTGCTCGGACAGGCGCGCCGTCTCGTTGGCGTTGGCGTCCACCTGGCCGATGGCCGCGTCCATCTCACTGATGGCGGACGACGTGTCCTCCGTGGAGGCGGACAGGTCCTCGATGTTCTTGGCCACCTCCTTGATGGAGTACGTCATCTCCTCGATGGCGCTGGTGGTCTCCTCCACGCTGGCGGCCATGGCCTGGACGTTCTCCGCCACCTCGTCGTTGGTGGCGGCCATCTCCATGATGGAGGAGCTGCTCTCCTCCGCGCTCTGGTAGAGGACCTCCACGTTCTCCGCGATGCCGCGCAAGGAGGCCATCATCTCCACCATGGAGGAGGACGTCTCCTCCACGCGTGACTGCACGGTGCCCGCGCCGGAGGACACGGTGGTGCCGGTGCGGTGGATCTGCTCGATGACGCCCGCCACCACGTCGGACACGCCGCGCACGCGGCCCAGCGTGTCGCGCCAGGACTGGGCCATGCGGTTGAGCGCCTCCGCGAGCTGGCCCAGTTCGTCCTTGCTGTTGCGCACCTCCGCGCGGCCGGTGAGGTCGGCCTCCGCCAGCTTGCGCGCCATGGACATCATCGCGTCCAGCGGCTGGAGGATGAACGCGTGCGAGATGAGGAACGCCACCAGCAGGAACAGCACCAGCCCCACGAGGAAGGCCAGCAGCACGGTGTGGCGCAGCGACTGGAGCACGCCTTCCAGCCGCGACGAGTCCACCACCACCATCACCTCACCCGGCGTTCCGTCCGCGAACGCCATGGGTTCGGCCACCGCCGCGTCGCCGTTGGAGAACTCCAGCCCGTTCAGCGCAGGTGGGGTCGACGCCCGGATGCGGGTCTCCAGGCCTTGCGTGAACCAGGTGGGCGGCGGCGCGGGGCTGGTGGCCCGGGGCACGCCGGCTGCGTCCACCACGGCCACGACGTTGAAGTCGGCATCCTTCCGGTAGAGCCCTTCCAGGTTGGGGACCAGCCGGGTGCTCTCCTGGGCTCCGAGCAGGCCCTTCACCTCCAGGGCCTTGTCGCGGGCGCGCAGGAGCATGCGCTCACGCAGGTGGTTCTCCACCTGGAGGGGGACGACGAAGTAGAGCGTTCCGAGGATGACGGCCAGCGCGAGGCCGAACGAACCCAGGAGGATGCCCCGGAGACCGGGTTTCTTGAGGCGACGAGCCAAGGCCCGCGCACTGTAGGGAGGGTGTGCCTCGAAGGGCAAGGACAGCGCCGGGTGGAGCCCACCCGGGCGCTGGGTTCCCGGCCCCAGGATGCGTAAGGTCGTGGGGATGACCGCGACGCTGCTGCTCACCGACCCGCTCTTCCTCCAGCACGACCCGGGCGAGGGCCACCCGGAGTCGCCTGCCCGCCTGAGGCGCATCCTCCAGCTGCTCGCCCGCACCCCCATCGCGGGCACGGTGATGGCGCAGCCCCGCTCCGCCACCGACGCGGAGCTTTCGGCGGTGCACTCCCCGGAGCTGCTGGCGGCGCTCTCCAAGCTGAGCGGCCAGCACGCGCGCATCGACGCGGACACGCAGGTGTCCCCGGACAGCGTGGACGCCGCGCGGCTGGCGGCGGGCGCGGCGGTGCAGGCGGTGGAGGCGGTGCTCGCGGGCCGGGCGATGAACGCGTTCGCGCTGGTGCGTCCGCCCGGCCACCACGCGGAGCCAGACCGGTCCATGGGCTTCTGCCTCTTCAACAACGCCGCCGTCGCCGCGGAGGCCGGACGGCGGCTGGGCGCGGAGCGCGTGCTGGTGCTGGACTGGGACGTGCACCACGGCAACGGCACGCAGGCGGCCTTCTGGGGCCGGCGCGACGTGCTCTACCAGTCCGTGCACCAGTTCCCCTACTACCCGGGCACCGGCGCCGCGCCGGAGGTGGGCCGGGGCGAGGGCCAGGGCTTCACCGTCAACTGCGGCCTGCCTGGCGGCAACACCGACGCGGACTACGGGATGATCTTCGAGGAGCTGCTGCTGCCCGTGGCCCAGGCGTACCGGCCGGAGCTCATCCTCGTCTCCGCGGGCTTCGACCCGCACCGCGACGACCCCATTGGAGGCATGGACGTCACCGAGCGCGGCTTCGCGGCGATGTGCACCGCCGTGCGCAAGCTGGCGGAGGAGGTCTGCGGCGGGAAGCTGGTGCTGCTCTTGGAGGGGGGCTACTCGCTGGAGGGGCTGTCGAACTCCGTGCACGCCTGCATTGAAGTGCTGGCGGGCCGCGACGACAGCTTCGCGGCCGGCACCGTCAACGCGGACGCGCGGCAGGCCCTGGCCGCGAGCCGTCAGGCGCTCCAGCCCTTCTGGGCGAGCGTGCGCTGACGGCCCGGCGGACCGCGGCGGGGGCTACGTCGTTCCCGGCTTCTTGCTCTTCTCGACGAGCTCCGCGGCCTTGGCCGCGATGTTGTCGAACTGGCCGCGGTACACGTCCGAGTGGCTCTTGTTCGACTTGGGATCCTTGACGTTCTGGCGGGCCCAGTAGCCATCGAAGCTGGGGTCGGCGCCCTCCAGGCGCTTGCCGAAGCGGTCCATCTCCTGGGGCCAGCCCTGGTTCTGGATGCCGTCCTTCATCACCGCATGGTGGCGCTTGATGCCGTCGTATTCGATGCGCTCCATGCTCTTGGCGAAGTTCTCACGCCGGGCGCTGAGGTCCCCGCCCACGGGCTTCTTGCCCGAGGCCGCGGCGATCTCGTTGTGGAACGTGTCCTTCGTCACCTTGTCGAACTTGGACTGCTGGGCGACGTTGGTCAGCTCGAAGGCCATGACGCTGGCGCGCTTGGGGCCCACGAGGTCCGGCCGCAGCCCGACCTGTCCCGTCCCCTTGTAGAACATGCCGCCCTGGACCTGATCCTTCGTGACGATGTTGACGGGCTTCTGCTGAGCGTTGGCGGCGTCCGTCGCGAGCGCCTGGTACTTCGGGTTCTTCAGCATCTCCTCGTGCGCCTTCTTGTCGAAGTCCGCGTGCATCGAGGGATCCGCGGGGGTCTTCTTCTTCTCCGGCGTCGGGCCCTCGGTCCGCTGCTTCTTCTGGGCCGGGCCCTCCTGCTGGGGGCGGCGGATGGAGGAGGTGAGCTCGTCGTGCTTGCGCTTCGTGGGAATCGAAGGACTCGAACCGGACCTGCCGATGCTTCGAGGCATGAAACACGCTCCTGGGGACTGCCACCGAGGGGATGGGGGAAACCAGGATAGCGCTTCTTCACGGGGAGCAAACAGCCCGGACACGCGCCGCGTGGGGCGCGCGTCCGGGCTTCACAGCCCGGTGCTGATGCTCAGTAGCAGAGGTAGTTGTCGTTCCAGGCGTGCGGATCCGCGTCCTCGAACACGCGGGTGCACAGCTTGCCCGCGATGGGGCCCGCCTGCGACCAGGAGAACTGCAGCGGGCTGTTCGTGGGCACGCAGAGGAAGTTGTCATCCCAGGTGTGCGCCGCGGGCTCGGAGCCTTCGGCGACCTGGGTGCAGCGCATGCCGCCGATGGGGCCCGCGCTGCTCCACTGGATGCCGTAGTTCACCGTCGAGCACAGGAAGTTGTCGTTCCACGCGTCGGGGTCCGCGCCCTCGTGCACCTGGACGCAGTAGCGGCCGGCGATGGCGCCCGCCTGCGACCACGCGAAGTCCGGCATCGTCTGGAGGGCCTGGCGCAGGTCGGGCAGCCGGCCGATGTTGCGCGCGTCCGCCGCCTGCGCGGTGCCCGTGTTGGCCAGGAGGCCGCGCACGTAGCGAGGGTCAAGCGCGCCCGTGCCGCGAGCACGCGCCACGCCCTGGAGGACGATGGCGGAGCCAGTGACGATAGGCGAGGCGCTGGAGGTGCCGCTGAACGTGGACGTGTAGTACTGGTCCTCGCCGTAGGCGCTGCCGAAGCGGTCGCCGTAGCCCAGCGTCACGACGGATTCACCCCAGCCGTGCACGTCCACGCGCCCGCCGAAGTTCGTCCAGCACATGGGCACGCGCGTGGTGGCGGTGCTGGCGCCCACCAGGATGGCGCCCGAGTCGCGCACGCCGCGGTTGAAGACGTTGCCGTACGCGGCATCGTCCAGGTTGGCGCTGCCGTTGCCCGCCGCCTCCACCACGGTGACGCCGTTGGCGGTGGCCGTGGCGATGGCGTCGTAGTTGGCCTGCCAGTACTCCATCGCGATGTAGTTGCACTGGCCCTGGTTGCAGGTACACGCGGTGCTGTCCGCCGGGCCCTGCGCGTGCAGCTCGATGAGGACGACGCCGCCCGCCCCCACCGCCGCCGCCGCGTTGGAGATGGCGGTGGAGGTGGCCTGCGAGCCGATGGACGACACGCCCACCGTCGCGCCGTTCGCGATGCCCGTCACGCCGTAGGCGTTGGCCACGCCCACGACTTCACCCAGCACGGCGGTGCCGTGGTTGCGCCAGCCCAGGTCGTTGAACTGCGTGCCCAGCTGCGTGAAGAAGCCCGGCATGTCCTCGTGGGTGGTGCGCCAGCCGCCCTCCACGTCCACGAAGCGGATGCCCGCGCCGTTGCCGCCGGGCAGGCCCCAGGCATAGCGCGCGTCCACGCCGCTGGGGGCCGCGTTGAGGTAGCCCTGCGCGCCGTCATACAGCGGCGTGGTGGGCGAGATGTCCGAGGCGGAGAGCAGCCCGCGAAGGACGGGCTCCATGCCGAAGTTCACCATGGCCGGCTCGGCGGGAGGCTCCGCGTAGGCCACTTCCACGCCGTCCAGCGCGTTGAGCGCGGCGACGACCTCGGCCACGCGCTCGGCGGTGGTGCCGGGCACGAGCGGCACCTCGAAGTAGAGGTTGAGGTCCGCGAGCTGGCGGCCGCTCCGGGCCTCGCCCACGACCTTGCGGGCCTCCAGCGCGGCTTCGTCTTCCGTGAAGAGGCGGCGGAGCGAGGTGGCGCGGGGCGCGCGCTCCAGCAGGGCCTGCACGGACTTCACGTCGGTGTCGAGCCGGGCCTCGGAGAGGCCGCGCCCGGCGAGCAGCGAGCGCTCGGACTCGGAGCGCTCGGCGGACAGGGAGCGCAGGGCATTGCCGCGCAGGCGCACACGGCTGCCCTCGTGGAACTTCACCACCAGGCGCTCCACGGGCGTGCCCGCGGGCAGCGCGCTCTGGAGGCGCTTGTCGGCGGCGGCGCGGGGCAGCGGCGCCTGGGGGGCGGCGAAGACCGTGGGGGCCGCGGTGCACAGCGCGAGCCCGACGAGCGCGCTGGTGAAGCGGGAAGAAAGACGCGGTGATTTCATCCGGTGTCCTCGGAGTGGGAAGTGACGTCCACGACGGAAGGCCCCGGGCCCCGTGCCCGGTTTCCGCCGTCGGAAGCGCACCCTAGATTACCCGTCTGACACGGAATTCGGTGATAACAGTCCTGAAACGTTCAGGGAGCACTCCCGGGTCGGAGCCAGGACAGGGCCTGGAGGGAGGCGAGCCAGGCCCCCGCGAGGAGCACGTGGCGCAGGTGGTTCCACTGCGACCAGCGCAGGGCGGTCTCCGCGGACGCGGGCGAATCCGGCGCGTCCATCAGGCGCACCATGGTGGGGATGAAGTACGAGAAGGTGAGGACCCGGTCCGCGAGCGCGGCCAGCGCGGCCGCGAGCCACCAGAAGCGCAGCGGGCCCGTGGCCTGCGTGGCGAAGAAGAGGCTCGCGAAGGTGAAGAGCGTCAGCGGGCCCGTGCTGACGAAGGCCCAGAAGCGCAGCCCCACGTCGTCCTGTCGTGCGCCCTCCGCGCTCCAGTGCATGCCGGTGGCGTCGAACCACCGGGGGAGGACGATGCGATGTTCGTAGAGCCCCGCGCCGAACGCGATGCCCAGGTTGAGGACGAAGAGCCACAGCAATATTCCGCCCACGGGCAGCTTCAGGTTCATCATGCGGCGGAGGATGCGCCCCGCGCGCGCGGGGGTCTTTCGCATCCTTGTGCTGTTTTTCTCAATCCTGCGGTGATTCGCATGAACTCCCGGCACGCCCTCCTCCAGCAGATTGGCGCCGACATCGTCCGCTTCCAGGATGCCTCCGCGGAGTTCGACGAGGCCGTCGGCGAGGTGCTCGCGCTGGGCCGCGCGGAGCTGGCATGTCTGGCGCAGTTGCACTTCGGGGGCCCCGCGCCGCTGAGCGCCATGGCCCGGGGAGTCGACGTGGAGCGGATGGAGCTCGCGGGCTACGTCCGGCGGGAGTCCGTCGGCGGTGGGAAGCGCCTGCTGCTCACCGAACACGCGCGCACGTGGATTGAAACCCTCTGGGGTCCCGTGCGTGAGGACGGGTTCGGACTGATGACGTCCCTGTCGGACCGGGACCTGAAGGTCATCGCCGGGTTCCTGGCCGCGACGCAGGGGGTGCAGGAGCGCCATGCGTCCCGGCTGTCGAAGCTCCTCCAGACGCCGGGCGGGCCCCAGGCGGCGAAGCGGCGGGGCGGTCTCTCGTCGGCGGCGCTCTCCCGCGTGCAGCTCTTCATCGAAGCGCACCTGGCGCGGCGGATCCGGATGGAGGAGCTCGCGCAGCGCTCGGGCCTGAGCGTCTTCTACTTCTCCCGCGCCTTCCGGCAGTCGACGGGGCAGACGCCGCATGCGTACGTGCAGCAGCGGCGGGTGGAGCGGGCGCGCGAGCTGTTGAACACCTCGACGCGCTCGCTGGGTGAGATCGCGCTGGAGGTCGGCTTCAGCTCACAGAGCCACTTCACCACGGTCTTCCGCCGGCTCACGGGGCTGACTCCCGCCGTCATCCGGCGGGCGGTGCGTTAGGCTCGGCGGTGGCGCGTGGGGTCGGGCGGGCCCTCCGCCCTTCCCTGTCGGCCTCACGGCTGCTGCGGGTCCTCCACCGACCGCGTGGGCGGAGCGAGGAAGGCCAGCGCGGTGTGACGGATCTCCCCGTTGCTGTCGTTCTGCCCGGACCAGGTGAGCAGCTCCCGGGCCAGGGGCACCTGCACGACGTTGGAGCCCAGCAGCCGCACCGCGTCCATGCGCACCGCGTCCACGGCGTCCATGCGCAGCGCCTGCCCCAGGGCGACCAGCAAGGGGGGCAGCGGCCGGAAGCTCCCGGCGAAGATGGCCGCGCGGCGCACCTCGGGGGCACCATCCTTCAGCAGGGCCTCCGCGAGGAGCTGGTCCGCCAGCGGAGACGGGATGAGGCGCATCGCCTCCAGGGCGCTCTGGCGGATGAGCGGCAGCGGGTCGCGCAGACACTCCTGGAGGAACGGCAGGATGCGCGGATCCGCGCTGTTCGCCAGCGAGCGGATCCACAGCGAGCGCGCTTCCGGCGTGGGCGCCGCGCGGGCCGCGTCCTCCAGCTCGCGCAGCAGGGCCTGCGCTTCGGTGCCCTCAGGACCGCCCGAGTGGCGCGCGACGTTGCCCAGCGCCAGGGTCGCGGTGGTGCTCAGCTCCGCGTCCTTGTCGCGCGACAGGTCCCGCAGCGCTTGCGTGCCTTCGGGCGTGGGGGACTCCGCCATGCCCAGCATGGCGGTCGCGTTGACGCGCGTGTCCCCGGGGGTCTGCGCATGGGTGGCCACCGTGGCCAGCGCCTGGAGGGCCTGCGGCGTGCTGGCCGCGGACAGCGCCCCCAGCAGCGGGCTGTAGACGTCGCGGCGCTTCTCGTCCCGGAGCAGGTCCGGCACCCGCGTCGCGCTCTCCGGTTCGAGCTGGAACAGGGCGCGCATCCGGTTCATGAGGTGCGCGGTCCGGGGCCCGGTGGGCTTGCCGTCGTTCGAAAGCGTCCGCAGCTCCTGCACGAGGTCCGACAGCTTCGCCCCCGCCACCAGCTGCTTGAGCCCCTGCTGCGGATCCGGCGGCGCGAGGACCTGGGTGGCCATCGACGAGCGCGCCAGCTGCGCGCGGCGGGCGTCCAGCGCGCCAATGAGGAACGGAACGTTCCGCGCCGCCGTGCGCTGGAGCGACACCCGGCCCTCGCCCTGAATGGGGGGCATCCCCTCCTCGAACGTCGCCGTCATCCGCTCACGCCCCTCCAGCACCTGGAGCCAGCCCTCGGGGCCCAGCGCGAGGGTGGTCTCGGAGGTCGGGGTGACGCGCATCGCGGAGCCCACGGGCTTGAGACCGTCCGCGGTGGCGAGCCGCAGGTAGCGCTCCTTCTTCTTCGTGTACTCGCGCGCCCCCGCCTGGCGCTGGTAGCGCGCGACGTACTGCCCGGTCGTGTCCAGCTCCTGCGCCTCCCACGTCTCCTGGAGGGACCCGGGCGAGACGAACTGCGTGGAGGCCGCCAGCGAGCGCAGGAGGTTCTGCGCGATGGGTCCTACGTCGCGCTCGAAGAGGATGGCCAGCGCGGCGCCCTGGCGGTTGAACGTCACGTAGAACGGGGACTGAAGCGTGGCCACCATGCGCGGTCGGCTGTCCGCGTCCAGCGCGTCCTGGCCATCCGCCTCGAAGGCGAAGGAGGTGGGCAGCACCTGGAACTGGACGTCCACCTGATCCGGACGGCGGCCCACCACCGTCTGGGTGAGCGAGCCCGTGAGGGAGAGCAGCAGGGCGGACGTGTCCTTCGCCCCGGGCGCACCGAAGGTCAGGCGCTGCTCCAGGGCGAGCGCGTAGGCGAACTGTGCCCCAGGCTCCCATTCCCGCGCGTGCTCGGGCTTCCGGGTGTCGCCCTGGGAGGGCGTGGGTGCCTGGGAGGTGGGCGGCGACGCGGTGGCGGCGGCGACCTCCGTCGCACCACGCCCGTCGTTCCGCGAGGCCACGAAGGCCCCCGCGCCCAGAAGAAGGCCAGACACGGCCACGGCCACGGGCCATCTGCGATGCATCAAGGCGACACCTCAAGAAGACAGGCTGCGAAAGGAAGAGAAGACAGCGGTGAAACCCCGGGGGCAGCGGAGCAGGCAAGGACTCCCCTGCCCCCGGGAACGCTCGATGACACGGCCTCAACGACAGACGTGCCGGGTGGGCCTAGTAGCAGTTCGGGATCATGACGATGCTCTGGCTGTCTTCGGCCGTGCCACCGCCCTGGAAGCAGCCACCGCCGCCATATCCGCCACCGCCACCGCCGCCGCCACCGCCGGTGCCGCCACCGCCCGTGGTGGTGCCGGTGTCATTGACCGCCGCCACGGCGGGACTCGCCGGGGGCGACAGCGACGCCGCGCCGCCGACAGGGCTTCCGGCGGAGCACAGGCTGGCGAACGCCGCGCCGCCGCCCGCGTTGAAGAGGGTCCAGGTGCTGTTGCTGCCCTGCAAGCTGCCGCTCCACTTGGCGATGGTCAGCGACACCGTCTTCTTGAAGATGAAGAGCTTCACCTTCACGAAGGCCTCCAGCTTGCCGCTGAGCGTCTTCAGGGTGAACCCGGACTTCAGGTCCCAGGCGAGGTCACCACAGGTGGTGAGCGCAAGCTGGGCGGACGTGGGCAGGGAGGCCTCCACGAGCGTGAGGGTTCCCTTCACGCCAGCGCTCACGACCCACACATCCGCGGCCGCCGTCGCCTCGCCGTAGATGTTGCCCGTGGCGATGGCCGACAGCTTCGCCGCGGTCGGCTTCAGGGCGGCGTTCACCGTCACCCCCGCCTTGCCATAGGCGCCTGCCTTCACCTTCACCGGGATGAAGAAGATGGTGTAGCGAATGTCCGGCGACTCGAAGAACTTCATGTCGAAGCTCTTCGACAGAAAGGTCTTGTTGTACTCCGGGATGGACCCGATGGGCTGGAACGGCACTTCCTGGGAGTAGAGCTCGGCGCCAACGACGTACAGCTTCGCGACCAGGTTGGCCTTGTTCTCGTTCTGCTTGGACGTCGCCTTGGCCGTGGCGCGGACGACGTCGAACTTGATGGAGTTGAACAGCTTCGCCCAGACCTTGCCCTCGCCGGAGGCCTCCAGCGTGTAGGCGACGGGGTCTGCCTTCAGCGACGCGTCCAGCGAATAGCCCGAGCCAAACAGCCCGCTGCCGAAGCTGTCATCCTTGTGGAACGACTTGACGAACGGCTGGGCCGTCGGGGTCGTCCCCGAGGGATTGACCTGGATGCCGCCTGGCTCGGTGGTGGTGGACGCCTGGCCATGGTCGCCCTCGTCACCGACGATCAACGGATCCGGGTCCGCAGGGTCCGTCATCCCATAGCAATAGCCAATGCAATGGGTCGTCGTCTCGTATACCAGCTCGTTGTACGCCTGCTGCACGGTCTCCGGGCTGCCGTAGAACGCGGTTCCGTCATCCAGGAGCACACGGTCATCCATCATCGGGCGCGCTTCCACGGGGGTGGACGTGCCCAGACAGACCAGTGCGCCCAGCGCGGCTGTCGTCAAAGACAGTCGTGGCATGAGTGCCTACTCTTTCTCTTCTTCGCGGGTGGGGTGTGAATCAGGAGGAAGCGAAGGTCCTTCCGGGACCTCCTTGTTCATCCTGGTTTCCTAGATGAGCAAACCTTTCCACCCAATGTCAAACAACCACACCGCGCGTGAAGAATCCGCTGTCATTTCCGGGTGACTGGGAATGCAGCCCACACACTCCGAGCAGGCGCTTGTCTGGTTGAAGCCTCGGCGTGGCGTTGGGAGTCGGAGCAGCACCGCGTCGAGCGCCTCCTCCAGGGCACGCTCGCCGCACGCGTCGAGGCAGGCGAAGTGCTGACGCTCACCCCCGACGTGCGTGAACTGCTGCTGCGCACGGCGCGCGAGGTGGCGATTCCGGAGCCCGACGCGCAGTCGGCCCTACAGAACGTGGCCACCGCGACCACGCTCCTGCGTGAGGCCCGGGCGCGGATCCGCGATGGCTCCAGGCGACTGATGGTGGCGAGGTCCGAAGTCCGACGCCTTCGGCAGGCGGGAGATACCGCCAACGCGCGGAAGGTGCTGGAGGACCTGCTCGCAGTGGAGGTGGTGCCTCTCTATCGCGAGCAGGTGGAGCTGGCGCTGGAGGACCTGGACTGACGGTCCGTCACTCAACGGCGCTTCGTTCAGGAAGCGCCGGTCGTTGTCACTCCGGGCTCACCCTCCGGACTGACGGCCTTCAATCGCGCACAGGAGCACCGCCGCGGCGATGCCCAGGCGCCGGTCCAACCGGCGCTGGGTGTCCACGGAGAAGTCGAGGTCGATCTTCTGGATGAACGGGTTGAAGTGCTGCCGGAAGGTGAGCACCCGCACGTCGCCCACGGTGCCGGTGAAGGTCTGCGGGATGAGGTTGGTGAGGAAGCGCCGCACCAGCGCCAGCAGCATGCTGTCCTCTTCAATCTTCCCGACTTCCTGGCCATCCACGTCCAGCACCAGCCACGTGTCGCGCAGGATGGAGCTCAGGGCCTTGCGGCGCAGCGCGCCCACGCGCTCGCCCGTGGCCGCGTCGGTGACGTCGTAGGTGGCGCCGAAGTCCAGGATGCTGCGGGCCTGGATGGTGAGCAGCTCCTCCTGCATGTCCTCGCCGCTGTAGATGCGCAGGTCCTCCTTCAGCTTGAAGGCCTTCATCTTCGAGTAGAAGGCGACGTTGCCCGCCTCGTCGTAGATGTGGAACGCGCCGCCGAACAGCTTGAAGAACTTCCGGCGGATCATGTAGCGGCTCTGGCCGAAACGACCGTGGGCAAGCTCGCTGCGGGAACGGGTCTGGAGGGCGTTGGACATGCGGTCTTCCCCTAGCGCGAAGCGGCCCGCGCGAACAAGGGGGCCAGGAACCGAGCGCCGACAGGGGCCGTCCAGCCCACCGCCGGGTACGCCCGTCCGCGACCCGGGAACGTCGCATGGGGCGGCAGGGGACCCCACCTTCCACGGCAGTGAAACCGCAGGGGGAGGTCCACACATGGCGAGCACCAGCAAGGTGAAACCCACGGGCAACGGCAATGGCCACGGCAAGCAGGGGAAGCGCAAACCCAACATCCTGGTCATCTGGGGCGATGACATCGGCTTCTGGAACGTCAGCGCCTACAACCAGGGGATGATGGGCTACCGCACGCCCAACATCGACCGCATCGCGAAGGAAGGCGCGTTGATGACGGACTGCTACGGCCAGCAGAGCTGCACCGCGGGCCGCGCGGCGTTCATCACGGGCATGAATCCGCTGCGAACGGGGCTCACCACCATCGGAATGCCGGGGGCGAAGTACGGCCTCCAGGACTCCGACCCCACCATCGCGGAGATGCTCAAGCCGCTGGGCTACACCTGTGGTCAGTTCGGCAAGAACCACCTGGGCGACTCCAATCCCTACCTGCCCACGGTGCACGGCTTCGACGAGTTCTTCGGCAACCTCTACCACCTGAACGCGGAGAACGAGCCGGAGTGCCCTGACTACCCGAAGGACCCGGCCTTCAAGGCGCGCTTCGGTCCGCGCGGCGTGCTGCACGCGCACGCCACGGAGCGCAACGACGTCACCGAGGATCCGCGCTGGGGGCTCGTGGGCAAGCAGCGCATCGAGGACACCGGCGCCCTCACCAAGAAACGCATGGAGACGGTGGACGGCGAGTTCCTGAAGGGCACGCTGGACTTCATGGAGCGCGCGGTGAAGGAGGGCAAGCCGTTCTTCCTCTGGCACAACACCACGCGCACCCACGTCTGGACCTATCTCCAGGAGAAGTACCGGAATGCGACGGGCCACGGCCTCTACGCGGACGCGATGCGAGAGCTGGACGACATCGTCGGGGTGCTCCTGGACAAGCTGGACGCGCTGGGCATCGCGGACAACACGCTGGTGGTGTTCTCCACCGACAACGGGGCGGAGAAGATGGGCTGGCCGGACGGCGGCAACAGCCCGTTCCGTGGCGAGAAGGGCTCGACGTGGGAGGGCGGCGTGCGCGTGCCTTGCGTGGTGCGCTGGCCGGGCGTGGTGGAGCCGGGACGCGTCATCAACGACATCTTCGCGCACGAGGACTGGATGCCCACGCTCGTCGCGGCGGCGGGCGGCCCCACCGACCTCGTCGAGAAGTGCAAGCAGGGCTACAAGGTGGGGGACAAGACCTTCAAGGTCCACCTGGACGGCTACGACATGAACGCGCTGCTGGCGGGCACGGCGCCGGGCGACCGGCACGAGTTCATCTACGTGCTCGACAGCGGCAGCCTCGCGGCGGTGCGCTACAACGACTGGAAGATCATCTTCAGCTACCAGGACGGCGAAGGCCCGGACATGTGGTTCAGCGGCAAGCGCTTCAACCCGGCGTGGCCCTACCTCATCAACCTGCGCTCGGATCCGTTCGAGTACGGACCGCACTCCGGCCTGTACACGCAATGGTATGGCGAGCGCATGTTCACGTTCGTGCCCGCGCAGATGCTGGTGAAGCAGTTCGCGGAGAGCCTCATCGAGTTCCTTCCCAGCCAGGCGCCAGGCAGCCTGAGCATCGGGCCGCTGAAGGACCGCGTGAAGCAGAAGATGATGGAAGCGCGCAAAAAGGAGAGCGAGCCGAGCGTCGGAGAGCAGGTCATGTCGCTCGCCAACGAGGTGGAGCAGCTCATCCACCGCTTCCAGCAATCCCATACGTAGCGACCGGTCCCCGGCGGGCGGTAACGGAAGTTCCCCTTCATCCTTGGGCAGGCTCGCCGCGGGAACGGGGCTGGATGGCGTTGGACAGGAGGTCCACCCACGCCCGCGGAAATAGGCTCTGATGCCCGGGCGGCGCCCCTGCTCGTCAGAGCGGGCCGCCCGGGAGGCTCGCCATGAAGTACGCGTTTCAGGGTTGCGGCGCTGGCACCGGGTCCAGGACGGCCCTGGTGCTGGGGCTCGCGCTGGTGCTCTTCACGCCTCCCGCCCGCGCGGAGGGTCCGGCGCACCGGGCGGGCGAGGTCGTCATCGAGACCGGCACCGTGATGACGCCCGAGGGTGCTCCAGTCGCGTATGAGCTTGGCACCCTGTTCGTTCCGGAGAACAGGACGTCGCCCGGCTCCCGGCTCATCGGGGTCGGGTTCGCCCGCATGAAGGCGGCGCGGCCCACCGGGGCTCCGCCCGTCTTCGTCCTGCCTGGCGGTCCCGGGCGCAGCTACCTCAACGCCTTCACGGATCGCGACGCGGCCGGACAGCGCCAACTGGCGGGACTGCTCCCCTACCGGGCCGCGGGCGACGTGGTGGTCATCGACCAGCGCGGCTATTCGAAGCGCGGTGATGTGCTGGAGCTCGCAAGTGAGGTGCAGCCGCTGGACAAGCCCCGCTCCCGGGAGGCCGACGCGGCCGCGATGATCCAACTGGCCCGGCAGGCCATCGCGGCCCATCCCGACAAGGATCTCAGCGGCTACACCATCGTCCAGTGCGCGGGCGACGTGGACGACCTGCGGCGTGCGCTCGGCTACCGCCAGATTGTTCTGTCGGGACAGAGCTTCGGCTCGCAGTGGAGCTTCGCCGTGATGCGGCTCTACCCGAAGACCGTGGCGCGGGCGCTGCTCTCCGGCGTGGAGCCGCTCGCCAACAGCTTCGACATGCCCTCGCAGACCTTCGCGGCGCTCCAGCGGATCGCCTGGGACGCCGAACATGACGCCGGCCTGGCGCCCTACCTGCCCCCGGGCGGGCTCATGGGCGCGGTGCGCGCGGTGCGTGAGCGACTGGCGAGCGGGCCCATCACCGTCGAGCTTCCCGACGGGACGACGGGCAAGGCTCGGAAGGTGGTGCTGGGGCTCGAGGACTTCCAGGGGGCGCTGCGCAGGAGCGCGAGCGACTGGCCCTCCTTCGTCCTGTCGCTGTACTACCGGCACTACGAGGACTGGGCGCGCGAGACCGTGGAGCAGCGCCACAACATCGAAGGCCCGGTGCGGCTCATCGAGCCGCTCATCGACAGCAGCCTGGGGGTGTCCGCCGACCGGGAGCACCTCTTGCGGACGGATCCAGGCACGGAGTTCCTCGGCGTGGGGGACTTCGACGCCGTCATCGCGTCCGCGGCGGTCTGGCCGACCCCGGATGTCGGCGAGGCCTTGCGGCTCGCGGAGCCCAGCCCCATCCCCGTGCTCTTCATGCACGGGGACTGGGACACGTCCACGCCCATCGAGAACACCCTGGGCATGCTGCCGTACTTTCCCAACGGCCGTGCCCTCCTGGTCCACCGCGGGGCACACCACACGCGGGCCCCCGTCTTCGAACAGCAGCCCGAGGTCCTCAAGCAGGTCCTCGCGTTCCTCAAGACCGGCGACACGCGGGGACTTGCCCTCCACGTCTCATTGCCCGTCCCCACGTTCCGGCGACCCTCGTTCGCGGCTCCAGCAAGACCTGGAGCCACCCGCGAATGAGGGCGGTGTGAAGGAAGAAACGGCGCAGCACAGGCCCTCCATGAGCCCGTGCCTCATCCAGCGTGTTCGAGCTCCCGCCATGTGCTCTCCCCGCCTGCGCTGCGCCCGGGATGAAGCTGGTGAGGAAGTGGGGGCTTCGCACACGGGGCCGGGGGTCGCAGGACAGTGTCCGCTAACGGGACCGGCCGCCTGCTCGCGCCCTACGCCCTCTTCGCGGCAGGCTTCTTCGCGCCGCGCGGCTTCGCCACGAGGTCCTTCCACAGCCCCGCGTACTTCTTGCGGTACTTCGGATCCTCTTCCGTCTCGATGAGCTTCAGCGCGAGCTCCTTCAGGGACTCGTCCGGCGCCACGTCGTAGGTCTTCCGGAAGACCTCCAGGATGTCGTAGCGGATCAGCGTCCCGTTCTTCTCGGTGAGGCACTCCCGGAAGCGCCGGGTCAGCCGGTCCACCACCGCGGCCTGCAGCGGCTTGCTGGCGGTCGCCACCCTCCAGAGCGTCTGGAGCGAGTGCCGGGCCGTGACGAACTTCTCGTCCTTCGTCACGGCCATGAGCCGGTCCAGGTCCTTCAGCATCCGCCCCTGCGTGTCGCTCCTGGCCAGGTTGCTGAGCACCTGCGCCGCGATGGCGCGCTGGTGGTTGTCACCCTCCCGCAGGAGCGCCAGCAAGTCCTCCCAGACCTCGGCGGCCCACTCCACCGGCTGCTGCGTCACCTCCATGACGTGCCGGAAGGATGCGTACCGGACGTCCGCGTCCTGCCCACGAAGGTTCGCGAAGTGACGGCTCGTGTTCGGATCCATGCCCCGGCATTCTACCCGTCCCATGACCGTCTCCCCACCCCGTGATGCCCAGGACGCCGCTCCCCCCAGGAAGCGGTGGAGGCGCGCGGCGCTGTGGACCGTGGCGGCGTTCATCGTCCTGGAAGTGCTCCTCAACGTGGCGCTCAACGTCGGCGTCGTCCAGGCCATCATGCGGCGCGGGACGGACCGCATCGTGCTCGGGTGGGAGCGGGCCTGGTGGCTGTGGCCCGTGGGCCGGCTCCACCTGCGCGACTTCACCCTCACCAAGCAGGACCCGGACCTCTGGTGGAAGGTGGAGGTGGAGGCGCTGTCGGCCAACATCTCGCTGACCGCCCTGCTGAGCAACCACGTCGACGTGCAGGGCATCGACGGACACGGCGCGAGCTTCCAGTTGGAGCCGTCCTCCGCGCCCGAGGAGCCGCCCTCTGCGCCGGGCACGCGCCCCTGGGAGATTGAACTGGTGGACGTGACGCTGCACGAGGTCCGGGTGCTGGACTTCAGCCGGGTCCGCTTCGCCGGGGCGCTGGACGTCACGGGCACGCTGCACCTCACCTCGCGGGAGCGGCTCCTCGTGGACCTCCCGTCGGTGCGGGTGGCGCAGGGGTTCCTGGAGGTCGACGGGAAGAAGGTCGCGCGGCTGGAGACCCTGACCGCGCGCGCCCTGCTCGACGCCCCCTTCCGCGACGGGGAGGGCTACGACCTGTCGCAGGCCATCGGCGGCCAGGCGCAGGCGAAGGTGGAGCTGTTCCCGCTGGACTGGGTGAACGAGCAGCTGGGCGCGAGCGCGCCCGTGTCCCTTCGCGGCGGCGCCGGCCGGCTGGACCTGGACGTGCGCATGCAGAAGAGCGAACTGGAGGCTGGCAGCAGGCTGGACGCCCAGGGCTCGGAGCTGGACCTGCGCGCGGGTCCCATGCGCGCGCGGGCCCCGTGGACCCTCCAGGCCTCGATGGAGCCGGAGCGTCCGGAAGAGCCCTCGGGGCGGATGGAGGTGACCTTCGCGCCCGTGCGCGTGTCCGGCCCTGGCGGCAAGGGCGTGGAGGTGCCGGAGGTGGCCCTCTCCGTCCTCGCGCGGCGGCGCCCGGGGGGCCGGGGGTTCGACCTGGAGCCGGACCTGCGCGTGGCGAAGAGCCAGCCCCTGGACCTGCGGGTCATCAACCCCTGGCTGGAGAAGACGCTCGAAATCGACTCCGGCCACGCGACGGTGCAGAGCGAGGAGCGGCCGAAGGGCGCGAAGGCCCGGGGCGCGCTGCGCCTTCGCATGGACACCGACCTCGTCTCCGGGAGCATGGGCAAGAACAAGGTCCTGCTGCGCGCGGAGGTGGAGGTGGATGCCCGCCACCTGTCGACGGACCTGACGGAGCTGGGGCTCGCCGGGACGACGCTGCGGCTGAGCAAGGTGTCCTCGAACGGCCCGGTGCCCATCCGCGCCTGGAGCGGCGTCTTCAGCCTGCCCCGCGCCAGCCTGTCCCTGTCCCCCACGGTGCTGTCGGCGCGCTTCTCAAGCCAGCTCACCGACACGCAGCCCCTGGTCGCGCTGCTCACGACGTCCAAGGGGCTGCCCTCCTTCCTCACCTCCCTGCTCAACATCCGCGAGGTGGAGGTGACGGGCCAGGTGCGCATCGACGAGCGCGGGCTCCAGGTGCGCGAGCTGAAGGCGAAGGGCCAGGGCTTCTCGCTGGAGGGCCACCTGGACCTCGTCCGGGGCGACATGACGGGCGCGCTGCTGACGACCATCGGGGCGGTGACGGGCGGAGTGGAGCTGCGGCCCGGCCACCACGACCTGCACCTCGTGGACGCGAGGAAGTGGTTCGAGGGGCAGCCGGCGCCGCCCTTCCGCTAGGCCCGCTCAGGACGGATGGGGGGACAGCCCGCCGCGCGCCACGTACGGCGCCACCGCGCGCAGGAGGACGTCCAGGTCCACCGGCTTCTGGAGGAAGCCCTCCACGCCCAGGGCCCTCATGGCCTGGCAGTCCACGGCCTGCGCGTACAGGACGATGACCGGGATGGAAGCGAGCGCCGGGTCCGCCCGCTGCCGTTCGCGGAAGGCCCAGGCGTCCAGGCGGGGCATCCTCAGGTCCAGCAGGATGAGCGCCGGGCGCAGGCCCTGTCGCAGCAGGTTCAGGGCGTCGTATCCGTCGCGCGCCAGCACGACCGAGTGCCCATCCACCTCCAGCGCATCCTTGTAGGCCCGCAGCAGGTCCAGGTCGTCGTCCACCACGAGGATGTTGTTCGACCAGGGCATGGGCCACCGCTCCTGAAATCCCGCTCCTGAAGCCTCGAAGGTGACAACGCGCCGGGCAGCCCGCCTCGTTCCCCGGTGCAGGGGCGGGGTTTTGCGTGCCCTCCGACGCGCAACCGTGCGACAAGACGGGCGCTGCGAGACTCCTGGAGGACGGCATGGCGGAGATGACCTACCGGACGGCGCTGGTGACGGGCGCTTCGAGCGGGCTGGGACGGGGACTGGCGCTGTGGCTGGCGAAGCACGGCCTGCGCGTGTTCGCGACCGGACGGCGGCTGTCCCAACTGCAGGCCCTGACCGCGGAGGCCCAGGCCGCGGGCGCCGTGGTGGAGCCCGTCGTCATGGACGTCAACCACGCGGAGGCCTCGCAGGAGCGCATCCGCGCCATCGACGCGGAGTGCGGCGGCCTGGACCTGGTGGTGGCCAACGCGGGCATCGGCGGCCCCACGCACGGCAAGCGCATGGACTGGGAGAAGACGCGCGCCATCATCGACACCAACGTCACCGGCGCCGCCGCCACGCTGTGCGCGGTGCTGCCCCAGATGGTGGAGCGCCGCCGGGGCCACGTGGTGGGCATCTCAAGCCTCGCGGGCCTCCGGGGGCTCGCGGGCCATGCGGCCTACTCCGCGTCCAAGGCCTTCCTCGCCACCTTCCTGGAGAGCCTGCGCGTGGACCTGAAGGGCACCGGCGTCTCCGTCACCTGCGTCTACCCGGGCTTCGTGAAGAGCGAACTGACGGCGAAGAACCGCTTCCCCATGCCCTTCCTCATGGAGACCGAGGACGCGGTGGAGCGCATGGGCCGCGCCATCTTCGCGGGCGCGACGGAGGTGAGCTTCCCCTGGCAGCTCTCCACGTCCATGCGCGTGCTGAAGGCGATGCCCAACCCGCTCTTCGACGCCACCGCGCGCCGGCTGAAGTGAAGGAGCCTCCCGTGACGACGACGCCCGCCTCCTTCGCGCAGCGCTTCCAGGCGCTCGCCGACACACGGTCCCCCTTCTGCCTGGGCCTGGACCCTTCGCGCGACGTGCTCGCCCGCTGGAACCTGCCGGACACCGTGCAGGGCCTGTCCGACTTCTGCGAGCGCCTGGCCGACGCGGCGGGTGAGCGCCTGGCGGTGGTGAAGCCGCAGAGCGCCTTCTTCGAGCGGCACGGCCCCGAAGGCCTCGTCGTGCTCCAGCGCGTGCTCCAGCGCTTCCGCGCCGCGGGAACCCTCACGCTCCTGGACGTGAAGCGCGGCGACATCGGCTCCACCATGGACGCCTACGCGGAAGGCCTCTTCGGAAAGGGCAGCGCCTGGGACGTGGACGCCGCCACCTTCACCGCGTACCTGGGCCTGGGCGCGCTCGCGAAGACGGTGGAGCGCGCGAGGGCCCACGGCGCCTGCGCCTTCGTCGTCGTGCGCTCGTCCAACCCGGAGGGCGCGCCCCTGCAGAACGCCGCGGGCAGCGACGGCCGCACCGTGGCCCAGGCGGTGGCGGACGGCCTGCGGGAGCTCAACCAGAAGGCGGGCCCCGGCGTGCTGCCCGCGGGCGCGGTGATGGGCGCCACGCTGCCCCCGGCCGACCGCGACGTGGTGGAGCGGCTGGGGGACGCGCTGCTGCTGACGCCGGGCATCGGCTCGCAGGGCGCGGGCTTCTCCGACTTGCCGAAGCTCTTCTCCGGCCGCGAGCGGCAGGTGCTGCCCACCGCCGCGCGCTCGGTGCTGGAGGCGGGGCCGGACAAGGCCGCGCTCCAGCAGGCCCTGGAAGCACATCAGGCGCCCTCGCGCGTGTTCCGCGAAGGCGCCTGACAATGCTGCGGTGGATGCGGCGCGCGGGCTACTGCGCGCCCATCATGAACTGATCCACGCCGACCTGGTTCTTGTCGGGCACGGCCTCCTTCGGCTCGGTGCCCTTCTTGAAGAACATCAGCTCCGCGCCCTTCGCGCCCGGGTGGCTGACCTTGCCCGTCTTCTTGTCGATGTAGAGCCGGACCAGCTCCATCGACTGCCAGGGGTAGAACTCCGGCTGCGGCCGGCCCTCCAGCGCGCGCTTCATGTAGTTGAGCCAGATGGGGAGCGCCGCGCGGCCGCCCGTCTCGTAGCGGCCCAGCGGGTGCGGGTTCAAGTCATAGCCCACCCACGCCACCGTCACGAGGTCCTTGGTGTACGCGGAGAACCACGCGTCGAAGGAGTCGTTGGTGGTGCCCGTCTTGCCCGCTGCGGGCTTGCCCAGCTTCTGCGCCGGGCCACCGGTGCCCTGGAGCACCACGCCGCGCAGCAGGTGCGTGAGGATGAAGCCCGTCTCCGCGCTCATCACCTGCTCGCCCGGCTCGAAGAGGCGCGCGTAGCCCGCGGCCACGCGGTCCTGGAGCGGCGCCCACGCGTCGTCGAACGCGGTGTGGTCCTCCAGCGTGCGGCCGAAGCGGTCCTCCACCTTGCGGATGAAGTACGTGGGCTTCTTGCGGCCGTAGCGGTTGAAGGTCGCGTACGCGTTCGCCAGGTCCAGCGGGTACACGCACGACGAGCCCAGCGCCGCGGAGAAGTCCATGTTCATGGGCGTGGTGAGGCCCAGCTTCTTCGCCCAGTCGGACATGTTGTGCACGCCCACCGCGCCGAAGGTCTTCACCGCGGGGATGTTCATGGAGTTCACCAGCGCCGTGCGCAGGAGCACGTCACCCACGAACTCCTCGCTGTAGTTGGCCGGCTTCCACGACACCTTGTTGTCCGGGTCGTGCTCCACGATGGGCGAGTCCACGATGATGGTGGCCTCCGTCCAGCCCAGCTGCTCCAGCGCCGCCGAGTACACGAACGGCTTGAAGGAGCTGCCCGGCTGGCGGCACGCCTGGAACGCGCGGTTGAATTCGTTGTCGTCGAAGTCGTAGCCGCCCACCATCGCCGTCAGGTACTGGCGATGCGGGTCGATGGAGACGAGCGCGCTCTGCGCCTCCGGCGTCTGCTCCAGCCGGAACAGCTTCACGCTCTCTTCCGGGATGTCCTCCGCGAGCTTCTTGTCCCACTGCTCGCGGTCGTCGGTGAGTTCCTTCTTGATCACATGGCGCACGACGACGACGTCGCCCACCGCCACGGCCTTCTTCACCGAGGTGATCATCATCGCCGGGTAGTAGCCCTCCGGGTTCACCTTGCGCGCCCAGCGCATGCCCAACAGCGGCAGCCGGCCCTGGTGCGGCCCCACCTGCACGTCCGCGCCCTTGCCGTCGTCGTCGAGGCGGGTGACGAGCGCCACGTAGAGCCGGTTGTCGACGAGCTCCTCCTTGCCCATCGCCTTCTTCGCCCTGTCGAGGAACGCCTTGCGCTCCCCTTCCGTGGCCAGCTGCTGCACCGGACCGCGCCAGCCCTGGCGCTTGTCCACGGACATCAGGCCGTCCAGCACCGAGTCCTGCGCCGCGCGCTGCCGCTCGCTGTCCATGGTGGTGAAGACCTTGAGGCCCTCCTTGAGCAGCACGGGGTTGCCGTACCGGTCCACCACGTCCTTGCGCACCTGCTCCACGAAGTACGGGGCGAACTCGTGGAAGACGTCCTCCACCGGGTACACCTTCACGGGCTCCGCGTTGGCCGTGTCGTGTTCGGTCTGGGAGATCATGCCCTCGGTCAGCATGCGCCCCAGCACGTAGCTGCGGCGGCGCTTCGCGGACTCCGGCCGCAGGAACGGCGAGTAGCGGCTGGGCGCCTGGGGCAGGCCCGCGATGAGCGTCATCTCCCCCAGCGTCAGGTCGCGCACGTCCTTGCGGTAGTAGTTCTCCGCCGCGCTCTGGACGCCGTAGCTGTGGTGCCCGAGGAAGACGTTGTTCAGGTAGAGGTAGAGGATCTCCTCCTTCGTCAGCGCCTGCTCCAGCCGGAAGGCGAGGATGGCCTCGCGGATCTTCCGCTTGGGCGTCTTCGCGGTGGCCTCCTTGTAGCCCTCCGCGGAGATGAGGACCGCCTTCGCGGTCTGCTGCGTGAGCGTGGAGCCGCCCTGCACGCCGCCGCCGCGCAGGCCAAGCTTCGTCAGCACCGTCTTGGACACGGCGCGCGTGGTGCCCAGCACGTCCACGCCGAAGTGGTCGAAGAAGCTGGAGTCCTCGCTGGCGATGAACGCCTGCACGAGCCGCTTGGGGATGCGCTCGTAGGGCACCACCTTGCGCCGCTCGTTGTAGAACTCGCCGGCGAGCACCGCGTCGTCGGTGTAGACCTCCGTGACGATGGGCGGCCAGTACTCGTCCACCTTCGGGATGGCGGGCAGCCCGTCGGAGAAGATGTAGTAGGCGCCCACGACGGCGAGCACCGCCGCGGTGGCGCCCATCAGGCCCAGCACGGCGAAGAGCTTCATCAAGCGCACGAGGATGTTGCGCTTGGGCGGAACGCCGTCGAGCACCAGCTTGGAGCGGCTGCGGTCAGTCGTCTTCGGGTCGGACATGCGTGTTCTGTCGAGTCCTGGGCTCAAGGCTTAGAGGAGCGCCGCCCGCTTCAGCACATCCATCAGCTCTGGCGGGAGCGGCGTCTCCACGGCGACCTTCCTGCCATCTTCGGGGTGCGGAAATTCGATGCGCTCGGCGTGCAGGAACAGACGTTTGAGCCCCCACCGCGCCCGCACGTCGCGGTTGAGGGCGAAGTCGCCGTACTTCTTGTCACCCACCACCGGGTGACCCACGGCGACCAGGTGCCTTCTTATCTGATGCGTGCGCCCGGTCTCGATGGTGCAGGAGAGGAGGGCTGCCTCGCTCGACTGGCGCACGACCTTCCACCGGGTGACGGCCTCCTGCATGTTCACTCCCCGACGCGACTTGGACTCGGCCGTCTGCTGGTGCTCGGCGAGCGGCAGGTCGATGACGCCCGAATCCTTGGGCATCTTCCCCTTCACCAGGGTGAGGTAGCGCTTCTTCGGGTGGCCGTGGGTGAAGATTTCCGTGAAATGCACCATCGCCGGGCGGCGCTTGGCCACCAGGATGACGCCGGAGGTCTCCCGGTCCAGGCGGTGGGCGGGGGAGGCGGTGAAGTCGTTGCGGGTCGCCTTGGGGCCCAGGTAGGCGCGCACGTAGTCCACCAGGGTGCCTCCGGTGATGCCGCTGCCGGTGTGGACGGCCATGCCGCTGGGCTTGTCCACGGCCATCATCCAGTCGTCCTCCAGGAGGATGACCAGCTGGCTGGGGTCCACGGGGGGCGGCGGGGGCTTGGGACGGTCC
>NZ_RAWB01000669.1 GCF_003612055.1 Corallococcus llansteffanensis | reverse complement strand
CCTCACCCCTTTCTTCCTGGCGGCGGAAAGGGAGCCTCGAAGCCCGGCAATCCCGGCCGGCGCTGGCCGACCTTGCCGGCCCTCCAGGCCCCGAAACCGGCAACGCTTGCCGCGAGGGAAGGCGCGCCCGGGGGGACCGCGCCCTGGCACTCGCGTTGCTCTGGTGAGGGCCTGCTCCCAACCCAAGGACTCCCGAGCCCATGATGAAGCTCCGCACCCTCCTGCTGTTGTTGCCCTGCCTCCTGTGGGCACCGCTCGCGCTCGCGCAGGCGCCGAACGTCACGACCTATTACGAGCCCATGGAGGGAGGCGCCATTCGCTACCACACCATGGCGGCCCCTTCCGCGACGGCGTCGGGCCCCAGCCACCAGGTGTCGCTCGCGGTGGCGCTGCGCAACAACGAGGCGACGTCCGTGACGTTGTCCTCCGTGCTGATCGACTTTCCCGGCACGACGCTGTTGACGGGCATGACCACCAGCGTCGTCGTGCCCGCGAACGCGATCCGCAACTGGTCGTTCAGCGCCGCCCAGAACATCATCCTGCCGAACCCGGCGCCGGCCACCATCCGCATGCGGCTCTTCTTCACGGGCTACCCGACCCCGCTGATGCAGACGTTCACGCTCGCCGCCTACCAGGCGCCCACGCCGTCCGGCAGCAACCGCTTCTGGGGCCGGGTGGGCGACCTGCGCCCCCACGAGTACTGGCAGGGCATGGGCGCGGTGCACGGCGCGAGCGTCCAGGGCTGCCAGCTCTTCGCCCATGACGTGGGCGTCCATGGTTGGACGGGCTCCGGCTGGTCCGATGTGCTTCCGGGCACCGACGGCTCGCAGAACGAACACTACCGGCAGTGGGGCAAGCCCATCTACGCGGTCACCGCGGGCACGGTGACGGACTTCGTCAACACCGACGCGACCAACTTCCCGGTGGGGTCCGTCAACCCGGCGTCGCATGGCGGCGGCAACAGCTTCACCATCGACAACGGCACGTATCTCGTCGGGTACTCCCACATGCAGGCCGGCTCGCTCAACCCGGCCCTGATGACCGTGGGCGCGGTGGTCCACGAGGGCGACTTCCTGGGCCTGCTGGGCAACTCGGGCAACTCCTCGAAGCCGCACCTCCACATCGGAGCGGTCGCGTCGAACGCGTCGTCGACGCTGTGGTCCCCCCAGTGCGGAGGCCCGCTGCGCCCCCTGCCGCTCGACAGCGCGTACGCCATCGACCAGGCGGTGCTGACCTCCTGGTTCGGGATGGAGCAGCTCGCGCCCTGGTCCCTGATGGACGGCGTGGGCATTCCCAGCGGAGCGGCGCCCAATCACATCAACTCGCTCATCTGGCCCGCGGCGAGCCGGCCCGTGCTGCTGAGCAACTCCGTGGTCAACGACTTCGCGCTGGGCACCAACGGCCAGCTGTGGGCCGTGAGCAACACGGACGCGGTCCTCACCACCCACGACCGCCTGAGCGGCCCCGTCGACACCGGCGTCTACCTGGACGTGAGCCCGGGCGGCGCCGCGAAGGCCATCGCCGTCACCGCCACGATTCCGTATGTGATTGGGATGAACGACTTCGTCTACCGGGGCACCAGCGCGGGGTGGGTCCAGACGGCGCAGACGGCCAGGCGCCTCACGGTGGATGAGTCCACCGGCAAGGTCTGGATCATTGGCCTGGACGACAAGGTCTACTCCTTCAACCCCGCCACCCTCGTCTGGAGCGCGCAGACCCCGACCTCCTCCACGGGCAAGGACATCGCGGTCGCCCAGGGCATCCCCTACATCCTCGGCATGGATGACCGCGTCTGGAAGCACAACGGCTCCTCCTTCGTGCAGCTGCCCGCTACCACGACCCTCAAGCGGCTGGCGGTGGACGGCGCCACCGGCAAGCTGTGGGGCATCGGGGCCAATGACGGCCTCTGGTCCTCGACGGGCGGCAGCACCTGGTCCGAGCACCCGGGCGGCATCCGCGCCTACGACCTCACCGTGTTCCAGGGCATCCCCTACGTGCGCGGCCTGGACAGCGGCGTCTGGAAGATGGAGGCCTTCGGCTCCTCCCGCGTCAACGTCGTCCAGCCCTGAGCAAACGTTGCACGAGGTGGCAGACCCTGCACCGCCCTGGAGCCCGGGGCTGTGCAAGGTTTGCACACCTGGCACGCCGCGCAGGGGCGAGACCCCGCCCCCGTGGCTGGCATCCCCATTGCTTTGTCGACAGTCCGTTGCGACAAACCAAAGGACGGAACTTGATCATGGGTCGATTCACGAAGCAGTCCGTGCGGAAGCTGTTCCTGGCGCTGCCCTTCACGCTCCTCGCGGCAGGTTGCGGCAGCGAACTGGACGCCCAGGCGGGCACGGCGGAGGACACGCAGCCCGCGGCCGAGGGCGTGTCCCTCGCCAGCACGGAGCAGGGCATCGGGCTGGGGGGCACGTACTGGTGGGGCACCTCCAACAACGGGGACACCACCACCACCATCGGAACCTCCACGGGCCGCACCTGCTTCCTCACGGGCATCCAGGGCAACCTGAAGCCGGCCGTCGCGGGGAACTGGAGCAGCGCCGGCACGTACATGTTCGCCGGAAACTGGATTGCCTTCGTCAACCACGCCAACAACAAGGCGCTGTCCACCGGCGTCCAGTGTCTCAACACGGCCACCAACCGCACCCCGGAGGTCACCTGGCGTCAGGGGACGGCGGCGAAGCTGCTGGGCGCGGTCACCGCGGACCGGCGCTGCTTCCTGACCCGCGTGGAGGCCTCCACGGGCGCCTTCACCACGAGCGCCGACTACGCGCGCGTCTGGAATGACGGCATCAACTGGTACCTGGGCGGCGACCTGTCCGGCACGGGTGGCGCCCGGGCCCTGTGCGTGGACGTGCCCACGGGCCAGGGCGGCTGGCTCTGGATCGCCGGCGAGGGCGGCGGCTTCACGGAGAACCTGGCCTACAACCCCGGCGGCGTGGCCTGCCTCCTGTCCGGCATCGGCGGGCACTTCACGACGAGCGACTTCAGCGACGGTGTGTCCATCGACTACAACAGCGGCACGCGCTACTTCGAGATGACCGTCATGAACGGCAAGCGCGGCTGGTCCAACTGCGTCAAGTAGCCCCACCCGTCTGGCGTTGAGCAGCGAAGGCGGGGATGCCGCGCTCAGGGGGAGGCGCGGCATTCCTGCTATAGAGGGGGGCCATGCAAGATGTCGACATCAAGACCGCGGATGGAGTGATGGACGCGAAGCTGTTCCAGCCGGAAGGCCCGGGGCCGTGGCCCGCGGTCATCATGCTGATGGATGCCTTTGGGGTCCGGCCGTCCTTCGAAATCATGGCGCAGCGGCTCGCGTCGTCAGGGTATGTCGTCCTGCTGCCCAACCTCTTCTACCGGGACGGCCACGCGTCGAAGCTCGACCTCAAGGGCACCTTCGCGGACGAGGTCTTCCGCAAGCGCATCTACGGGCTCATCGGGAACCTGACGCCCGAGCGGCAGAAGCAGGACGCCGCCGCCGAGCTCGACTTCCTCGCCCGGCACCCCTCCGTGAAGGGCAGCCGGGTGGGCGTGGCGGGGTACTGCTTCAGCGGCGGCTTCGCCGTGCGCATGGCCGCGAACTTCCCGGACCGCATCGGCGCGGCGGCCTCGTCCCACGGCGGGCGTCTGGTCACGGACGCGCCCGACAGCCCCCACCGGCTGGTGGGCCAGGTGAAGGGGGAGCTGTATTTCGGCCACGCGGACCAGGACAGCACCATGCCCGCCCAGGCCATCGAGACGCTGGAGGCGGCGCTGAAGGCGTCCGGCGTCCGGTACGTGTCCGAGCTCTACCCCGGCGCGAGCCACGGCTACGCGGTGGAGCGCTGGCCCCAGTACCACCCGGAAGCCGCCGAGGCGCACTGGCGCAGGCTCACGGAGCTGTTCGGCCGCACGCTGCACGCCTGAGCGACCCGGTTTGACGCCTGGGTTTCACCGGGGGTACGACCCGGGCATGACCACCCCTCCCGTCCACCCGGCGCAGCTCATCGTCGACCTTGGCTTTGGTTTCATCCTGTCGGGCGCGCTGGCCACGGCCGCGGAGCTCGGCATCGCGGATCACCTGGAGCAGGGGCCCAAGAGCGCGGGGCTCCTCGCGGAGGAGGTGGGCGCGGAGGCCTCGTCGCTGTACCGGGTGCTGCGCCTGCTCGCGAGCGTCGGGGTGTTCACGGAGGACGCCTCGGGGTGCTTCGGGCTCACGCCCGCCGCCGACTACCTGCGCAGCGCGGCCCCCGGCTCGTTGCGCAGCGCGGTCCTGATGCTCACCCAGAAGATCTTCTGGGCGCCCACCGGGGAGCTCACGGAGACGGTGCGGACGGGCAGGACGCCGTTCGACCGCATCTTCGGCAAGCCCTTCTTCGACCACCTCGCCAGCGATCCGGTGGCGGGGGCCACCTTCCACCGCGGCATGTCCAGCCTGTCGGACCTGGAGAACGCTCCCATCGCACGCAGCTACGACTTCAGCGCGTGTGAGCGCGTCGTGGACGTGGGGGGCGGGCATGGCGGCTTCCTCATCGAGGTGCTCAAGGGCTCGCCGTCGCTCCAGGGCGTGCTCTTCGACCACCGCCACGTCCTCGACGAGGCGCGCATCGCCGACGCGGGCCTCGCCGGGCGCTGCGAGCTCGTGGAGGGGGACTTCTTCAAGGCGGTGCCCCAGGGCGCGGACACGTACCTCCTCAAGCGCATCCTCCACGACTGGAGCGACGAGGTGTGCGTGGGCATCCTGCTCAACTGCCGCCGCGCGATGAAGGAGGGCGGGCGGGTGCTCGTCGTGGACACCGTCATCCCTCCCGGCAACGGGCCGCACGGAGGCAAGGTGCTCGACGTGATGATGCTGGCGTCGCTGCAGGGGCGCGAGCGCACGGAGGAGGACCTCCGCAAGCTCTTCGCCCAGGCGGGGCTGCGGCTTGCGCGCGTCCTCCCCACGCCGGCCGCGCTCAGCATCACCGAGGCCGTCGCGGCGTAGGCCGCCTGGGAGGCTGGCCCTGGGAG
>NZ_RAWB01000668.1 GCF_003612055.1 Corallococcus llansteffanensis | reverse complement strand
TGGTCATGAAGCGGGCTCAAGCAGGCACATGACCTGGAGGGTGGGAACGCGAGGCCTGGGTGTCAGGACCGCCAGGGGCGTCCGCCCTGCCACAGCCGACCCCGGAGGTGGGATTCCCCGCAATCCAGGTTGGCACCGGACCGTTGACGGCGCGGGCCACCTCGGCGGAACCACCCACGGAGCGGTGTGCAATGCGGACAACCTCCGGGGTTGACCCTAGCCGGCCCCACGGGGCTGTCACGTTTTTTCATGACCTCCTGGGAGGGCGGCCCGGGAACGAAGCCCCAACCCGCCAGGGCTTCCCGGGGGCGCCAGGGCCCTGCCGGGCGGGGCCGGGGCCCGTCAGTCGCCTTCAGGCCTCGTCCGAGTCCGGATCGTTCGTCAGCAGGGCCCGGGCGGCCTGCTCCCACTGGCCTCCCAGCCGGGCCTCGGACGCGAGCGCCTCGTCCCAGGAGGGACCGTCCGGCAGCAGCCGCGACGCCTGCGCCAGGGCCAGCCGCTCCAGCGCGCGCGTCTCGCACAGCTGGCGCAGGCCCGGTCCATCCAGCCCGCTCGCGGCGAGGAAGGCCTCCCGGCGCGAGCCGCGCACGCCCCGCTCCTTCCACCACGCGGCCTCCTCGGTGGCGACCTCCTCGTCCGTCACCGTGAGCCCCAGCGAGCGCACCCACCCCGCGAGCAGCGCCCGCCGCAGGCCCGCCTCCGCCCAGGCCGCCGCGTCGGGCGCGCTCCGCAACAGCTCCAGCACGCGTCCCGAGTCCACCGCGCGGCCGCCCACCCGCGTCACGTCCTCCACCAGCCTCCGCCGCCGTACCAGCGACGAGGGGTTGCGCCGCGCGCCCGGCGTCGCCGGAGCCGACAGGCTCACGAACTCCGCTGCGGAGCGCACGCAGGCGATGGCGTCCAGGCGCTTGAGGTCCTCCACCCCTTGCGCGAACCACGCATCCCACGCGGCGAGCGTGGGTACGGACCAGGCGGGGGCCACGGCCTCGCGGATCCGTGCCCAGGTGCGCTCCTGGTAGAAGAGGCCCGCCGCCGCGTCCACCAGGGCCTGCGCTCCGGAGCGCCCCAGCACGCGGGCCTTGCGCGCCCGCTCCGCCTCGTGGCGCACGTTGACCAGGGGCACGGTGAGCGGACGCCAGCCGTGCTCCGCGTCCGCGTGCAGCAGCGCCACCTCCGCGTCGTCCACCACCACGCCGTCGCGGTACCAGCCGAAGATGCGGCCCACGCCCACCATGCCGTGCGCGGCCAGCTCCGCGGCGCGCAGCGCGCCCATGCTGCCGCCGCCGAACACCGCGACGCCCGCCTCCATCGCCGCGAGCAGTTCGTGGTGCCACACCGACGGCTGCGCCTCGAAGACGCCGTCCACCAGCACCAGCGCGCGGGGCTTCAGCGACAGCGCGCGCCACACGTCCCCCTGCCGCGCGGGCGGCAGCACCGTGCACGGCGCCAGCTTGTGCGCCTCCGCCGCGGGCAACGAGGGCCCCAGGAACACCACCAGGTCGTCCGCCCGCCGCTTCACAGGAGCTCCGATACGCGCATGCCCGGCACCACCACCTTCCACACGTGCAGCCCGGGCAGCGGCGCGTCCAGCGCCACCCCCGCCACCCGCGTGAAACCGGCGCGCTTCAGCTTCGCCAGCACGGTGCCCACCCGCGCCTTCGCGGACGCCGTGCGCTTCATCGCGAGGTCCGGCATCGCCTCCGCCCGGTGCCGGGGCCGCACCTCCGCGCACGCCTGCGCGAACCCCAGCGCCGCCTCGCGGTCCGCCGCCGCCACGTCCTCGCGCGCCCCGTGGATGTCCGTCAGCCGCGACTGCGCCGCCTCCAGCAGGGCCTTGAGCAGCGCCTCGTCCCGCCTCAGCGCGCACGCATATCCCGCGGTGAGCGGCACCGGCCCCTCCTCCGCGTCCACCAGCACCGCCGCCGCCACCGGCAACCCCACCGCGCCCCGGGTGCTCCGGGTGGGCGTGGCATCGAAGAGGTAGGCGTGGAAGCCGCGCTGCTGGAGCCGCTCCAGCAGGGCCGCCGTGCGCGGCGCCTCCGCCGTCAGCCGGTCCGTCCGCAGCATCCGCCCCACCACGCCCTCCTCCGTCCAGCCCTCCGGCAGCGCCCGGGAGAGCTGGTCTCGCTCCGTGGCCTCCAGCAGCGCGTGCAGCAGCGCCTGCCCGGACTCCGGGTGGGCACCCGAGCCGTTGGTCGTCCAGGCCACCGACACCGGGCCCAGCGCCACCGTCCCGGACGGCGGGCAGTACACCCCCTGCGCCGGCACCCAGACGTCGGTGTCCGTTTGCAGCTCCCGTGCCTCGCGCCACGCCAGCCGCACCGCCGGCCCCGCGAGTCGGGGCGCCACCTCCTGCCCCGCCGACCCCAGCGCGTCCACGCCCCACACGGGGACGCCCGTGGCCTCCAGCTCCTCCTGGGAGCCCCAGCGCAAGAGCTCCGGCCGCACCCTCTCCGCGGCCCACAGCTCCGCGGTCTCCAGGAGCGCGCCCCGGGCGGCCTCCTCGAAGGTGAGCCCCTTGCCGTTGCAGACCTGGAGCACGTGGCCGCCCGGGCGCACCGCGCAGGCCACCTCCACGCCGGTGCGGTCCAGGCCGGTGACGCGCGCCACCCGCGTCACCCCCAGGGCGGCGGCGAGCGAGGCGAGGAAGGAGGGGTCGATCGTGGCAGGCAACACGATGGGAGACCTTAGCCAGAATCCCGGGAGGCCGGGGCACCGGCGCGGCGCGGCGTGGGATGGCGGGAAAAACGTGGTAGGGGAAGGCAGACCCCGCCGGCTGGGGAGGAGCGCGCACCGCATGATTTCTGTCGGAGACCTCGCGCCAGACTTCGTCGCGACCGACTGCCACGGTCAGGGCGTGCGGCTGTCTGCGCTGCGCGGCCGACGCGTGGTGCTCTTCTTCTTCCCCAAGGCCTTCACGGTGGGCTGCACCATCGAGAACCGGGCGTTCCGCGACAACCACGAGCGCATCCGCGAGCTGGGGGCGGAGCTGGTCGGCGTCTCCGTGGACACGCTCACCACCCAGTGCGACTTCGCCCAGCAGGAGGGCATCCACTTCGCCCTCCTGGGAGACGACGAGCGGCGGATCAGCCGCGCCTGGGGCGTGCTGTGGCCCGTGCTCAACATCGACCGGCGCGTCACCTTCATCATCGGCGTGGACGGCACCGTCGAACACGTCATCCAGCACGAGGTGCGCGTCTACCGGCACCTGGACGACGTGCTGAAGTACCTCCAGGCCCACCCCGCCCCGGGCAACGACAGCGCCTCCGCCTGAGGGCACGGCCAGGGCGGTTTCCAGGAGAAATGCGGGCCGGAAATAACCTTCTGGCCCGTGGCGGGTTGGAGCCCCTGTGAGCGGACGGGTCCTAGGACTGGTGCGGCCCGGACAGGCCGCGGTGCCCCCCACGGACGAGGCCCTGTGCGGGGCCTTCCTGGCGGGGGACGCGGCGGCGTTCGGCCAGCTCTTCGAGCGGCACCGGGGCCTCGTCTTCGCGCTGGTGCGCCGCTACACCGCGAGCGCGGAGGACGCGGCGGACCTGACGCAGCAGGCGTTCCTCAGGGCCCTGGAGGCCTCGCGCCGGGTGTTCGCGCGCTTCACGCCGGCCACGCCCGCGCCGTTCCGCTCCTGGCTGGTGCGGGTGGCGCTCAACCTGGCGAAGAACCACGCGCGGCAGGGCTTCCGGTGGCGGCCGGTGCTGGTGGAGACGGTGACGGAGGACGTGGCGGCGGACCCGGGCGAGGGCGCGGAGGCGTCCCTGGAGCGCACCCAGCGCGGCCACCAAGTAAAGCAGGCCGTGCTCGCCCTGCCCCGCCGCCAGCGCGAGGTGCTGACGCTGCGGGTGGACGGCGGGCTGCCGTTCAAGGACATCGCCCAGACACTGGGCATCACGGAGAACAACGCGAAGGTGCAGTTCCACCACGCGGTGAAACGCTTGAAGGCCGACGTGGCCGGGGAGACGCAGTGATGGGTGCGTGCGTGGAATACGAGGAGCAGGCGAGCCTCCACGCCGCGGGGGCGCTGGAGGGCGAGGAGGCCACGCGCTTCCTCTCCCACCTGGAGTCCTGCGCGGCCTGCCAGGCGGAGGTGGCCTCCACCCAGGAGCTGCTGGGCCGGGTGGCGCTGCCGCCCCAGACGCCCGTGGAGGTGCGGGCGCAGGAAGGCCTGGGCGCGCGGACCCTGGCGGCGTGGCGCCGCGAGCAAACGCGCCGGTGGATGGGACGCCGGGCCCTGGGCTCGCTCGCCGCCGTCGCGGCGGTGGTGGCGCTGATGCTGGGCCCGTCCGCGCTGGAGCGCTTCAGGGCCCCCCGGACGACGGCGCCGGATACGGTGCGGACCGTGGGCGCCCGCGAGGACGTGGACGCGGAGACGCTGGCCGCCTTCGAGGCGTGGGCCGGGCTGGAGCCGCTGGACGACGACGGCTCGGAGTACAGCTCCAGCTCCGACGACGAGCTGCCGTGGGACGGCGAGGACGACGCGATGGACGGGGACTTCGACCTGGGAGAGGCACTGTGAAGACGATGAAGCGGATGACCTGGGCACTGGTGTTCGCGCTGCCGGTGGTGGCGCTGGCGCAGCCCGCGGCACGGGAGACGGGAGCGCGCGATCCCGACCGCGTGGCGAAGGCGGAGCAGCGGCAGCGCCTGCGTCAGGTGCTGGAGCTGGCGGACACGCTGGAGCTGGACAGCGTGCAGGCACTGAAGCTGGATGAGACGCTGCGCCGCTTCGAGGACCGGCGCCGGCCGCTGCGCGAGCAGGTGCGGGACTCGGCGCGCGTGCTCCATCAGGCCTCGCGGGGTGACAGCGCGGCGCTCGCGCAGGTGGACGCCGCGGCGCAGAAGGTCTTCGAAGCGCGGGCGCAGATCGCCGCGCTGGACCGGGAGCTGTATCAGGCGCTCGCCAAGGACCTGCCCCCACAGAAGCGCGCGCGGCTGGCCGTCGTCATGGCCCGGTCGGAAGGCGCGAAGTGGATGAAGGACCGGGGAGACAAGGGAC
>NZ_RAWB01000667.1 GCF_003612055.1 Corallococcus llansteffanensis | reverse complement strand
GTGGTGTAAGGAGCGCGCCATGCCTCGCTATTTCGAAGGGGATTTCCTCCCCCCCCAGGGCCGGTTCGCCATCTGCGTGTCCCGGTTCAACAGCTTCATCACGGAGGAGCTGCTGAAGGGCGCCGTGGACACGCTGGTCCGCCACGGCGTGAAGGACGACGCCATCGACGTGTACCGCTGCCCCGGCACCTACGAACTGCCCGGCCTCACCCGGCGCGTGGCGGAGGGCGGGCAGTACGCGGGCCTCGTCATCCTGGGCGCGGTGATTCGCGGCGGCACCCCCCACTTCGACTACGTGGCGGGCGAGTGCGCCAAGGGCATTGGTTCGGTGGCGTTCAGTGCGGCGTCGGGCCCGAAGCCCGCCGCGGTGACGTTCGGCGTGCTCACGTGCGATACCGTGGAGCAGGCCATCGACCGTGCGGGCGTGAAGGCGGGCAACAAGGGCGCGGAGGCCGCGGTGGCCTGCATCGAGATGGTCAACCTCTACGCGCGCATGACCGCCGCGGAACGGAAGGGCTGACCGCATGGGCGCACGCAGAACGGCACGGGAGCGGGCGCTGCAGGCGCTCTACCAGCTGGAGATGGCCCAGGGCGCCGCCCGGGAGGCCCTGGACTCGGCGTGGGCCGCCTCGGCGGAGGACGGCAAGCCGGAGCCAGACGCGGTGAAGTTCGCCAAGGAGCTGGTGGACGGGGTGCAGGCGCACCGCGAGGAGATTGACGCCCTCATCGAGCGCCACAGCCACAACTGGCGCCTGGACCGCATGTCCCGCATCGACCGGAACGTGCTGCGGCTGGGCATCTTCGAATTGAAGTACCGCCCGGACATCCCTCGCAAGGTGACCATCAACGAGGCGGTGGAGCTGGGGAAGAACTTCGGGACGGAGGAGTCGAGCGCGTTCGTCAACGGCCTCCTGGACCGCGTCGCGGTGGCGCTCGGGAAGCCGTGAGCCAGACGACCACCCTGGACGTGGGGCTGGAGGGCCTGGACGCGTTGGCCGGGGTGGACGCCCTGTGCCTCTTCATCGCCGAGGACGACCGGCCCCTGCCTTCCTCGGCGGGCTACGTGGACTGGCGGCTGTGCGGCGTCCTGTCCCGCGTCCTCCTGGGCGGCTTCTTCACCGGGGTGAAGGACGACTGGCTCCTGCTGCCGTCGGACGGGAAGCTGTCCGTGCCGCGCATCTTCGTGGTGGGGCTGGGGCCGCGAAAGCGCCTGGACGCCGCCGCGCTGGGAGAGGCGCTCTCGGGCGCGGCGAAGGTGCTGAGCCGGGCGAAGGTGGAGTCGGTGGCCCTGGAGGTCCCCGCGGGCCCTGGCCTGAGTGACGCGGCCCGGGCGGAGGCGTACCAGCGGCAGTTCGTGCCCGCGTTCAAGGGGGCACGGGTGTCCCTCCTCGCGGACAAGGGGCTTGTCGGGTCGCTGTCATCCCGCAAGGGGTAGCACTCGGCGCCCTCGCGGGTGTTCTGCTAGCATCCGGCTTCCGAGGCGTGCACGCGATGAAGTTCAAGGTGCTGATTGTCGAGGACTCCAAGGTGTCGCGCGAGCACATCGCCGCGACCGTGGAGGCCGTGGACGGCGTCGAGGCCGTCACCACCGCCAGCGGCTTCGAAGCGCTGAAGCTGCTGCCCCGCCAGCGGTTCGACCTCATCATCACCGACATCAACATGCCCGACATCAACGGGCTGGAGCTCATCAACTTCGTCAAGAAGAACCCCAACTACCGGGACGTGCCGCTCATCATCGTCACCACCGAGGGGCGTGAGCAGGACCGCTCGCGGGGGATGGCGCTGGGCGCGGCCGGCTACCTGGTCAAGCCGTTCCAGCCGGAGGATTTGGAGGCGCTCCTGCGGCGCTTCCTCAAGCCGCTGTGACGCAGCACGGAAGCAAGGCGCTGGCGGAGTTCGTCGCCGAGGCCACGGAGATCCTCGATGCGCTGGGCCGGGACCTGCTCGCGCTGGACGAGGCCCGCGACCAGGAGGCGGATCCGGAGCGCATCAACGGCATCTTCCGCGCCGCGCACTCGCTCAAGGGGCTGTCGGGCCTCTTCGGCCAGGAGCGCATTACCCAGCTCGCGCACGCCGCGGAGGACCTGCTGGACCGGCTGCGGCTGGGACGGCTGACGCTGGACGACCAGGTGCTGGACGCGCTGGTGGACGCGCTGGACACCTTCCAGTCCCTGCTGGGGGAGACGTCGCGGGGCGAGGAGGGCGAGGACCTCACCCGGCGCACGCGCGCGATGGAGGAGCGGCTGGCGCGGATGGGCTCGCCCGCGCCGCCCGCGGAGGAGGATCCGCTGGAGCGGCTGGAGCTGGACGCGCAGGTGCGCGCCGTCTTCACCGAGTACGAGGAGCACCGGCTGCGGGAGAACGTGCGGCGCGGGGTGGCGTTGTGGCGGGTGCGCGCCGCGTTCGACCTCACCGACTTCGACCAGGGCCTCGCGGACCTGAACGCGCGCCTCAAGCCCCTGGGCGAGGTCATCAGCACGCTGCCCTCGTCGCGGCCCGGCGGCGCCACCGGCATCGCCTTCGACCTCATCTTCGGCGCGAAGGTGACCGCGCCGGAGCTGGAGGCAGGGCTCCAGGGCACGCCCGCGGAGCTGGCGCCGCTGACCGTGCATCCTTCCCGGGAGGACCCCTCCGCGACGGACGAGGCCGCCTCCGTCCCGCCTCCCGAGGCCGTGGGCCCCGGCCCCGGCGTCACGCCCCGCACGAAGCGCGGTGGCAAGAAGAAGGGGACGCGCGCCCGGCCCCTGGCCCTGGAAGCGGGCCCCTCCCAGCCGCTGCTTCCGGCGGACACCGGGGCGACAGGCCGGGACGCGCCTTCCGAAACGTCCAGCGGGGCTCCCGGGCTCGTGGCCGTGCCGACGGCCGCGAACGGAGGCCCCCCGCGCATGAGGGCGGTGGGAGGCCCGCCGTCCACGGCGCTCGGGCTCCAGTCCGCCGCGTCGGCGCCGCTTCCCGCGGGGCGTCCCCGGCCGGAGGAGACGTCGCTGCGCTCGCTCACGCAGACGGTGCGCGTGGACATCGGCCGGCTGGACGGGCTCATCAACATGGTGGGCGAGTTGCTGCTCATCAAGGCCAACCTCCAGCGACTGGCGGAGGCGTCCCGGCAGGACGGGACGGTGGCGCTGTCCAAGCTGTTCGGCCAGGAGCTGTCGCGGGAGACGCGGCAGTTGGAGCGCAAGCTGGAGGCCTTGCAGGAGGGGCTGCTCGAAGCGCGCATGGTCCCGGTGGGCCAGGTGTTCGACAAGCTGGCGCGGCTGGTGCGGAGGATCGCGCGCGAGGCGGGCAAGGAGATCGACTTCGTCAGCACCGGCGGCGAGGTGGAGCTGGACAAGCTCATCGTCGAGGAGCTGAGCGACCCGCTGATGCACCTCATCCGCAACGCCATCGACCATGGCGCGGAGGGGCCGGAGGCGCGGCTGTCGGAGGGCAAGCCCCGGCGCGCGGTGGTGCGGCTGCGCGCCGAACAGAAGGGCAACCACGTCCTCATCAGCGTGAGCGACGACGGCTCCGGCATCGACGAGGCGCGGGTGCGCGAGGTGGCGCTGTCGCGCGGGCTCGTCACGTCTTCCCAGGTGAGCGAGATGACGCGGCGCGAGCTGCTCAACCTCATCTTCCTGCCGGGCTTCTCCACGCGCTCCAGCGTCAGCGCGCTGTCCGGCCGGGGCGTGGGCCTGGACGTCGTGAAGAACAACCTGGGCAACCTCTCCGGCATCATCGACGTGTGGAGCGAGCGCGGGAAGGGCACGGCCTTCCACCTGACGCTGCCGGTGACGCTGGCCATCGTGCGCGCGCTGGTGGTGGGCGTGAGCGGCCGCACCTACGCGGTGCCCCTCAACAGCGTGCTGGAGATATTGGCCGTGCAGCCGCACGACATCCGCACGGTGGAGCGCCGCGAGGTGTTGGATTTGCGCGGACAGACGCTGCCCTTCCTGCGGCTGGGGAGGCTGTTCCACCTGCCGGAGCGCGAGGTCAACCGCCACTTCGTGGTGGTGGTGGGCCTGGCGCAGCAGCGGCTGGGCATCGCCGTGGACGAGCTGTTCGGCCAGCAGGACATCGTCACCAAGCCCCTGGGCGGCAGGCTGAGCGGCGTGAAGGGCATCTCCGGCGCCACCGACCTGGGCAACCGGCGCACGGTGCTGGTGCTGGACGTGGCGGAGCTCCTGGAAGAGGGCATCGCGCAGGAGCGGCGCCGCGCCTGAGGCACCCGTGCCGGGGGGCTGCTATCTTCCCGGCCGTGTCCCGTTTCGAAGCCCTGCTCGACGCGTTCTTCTACCGCCCGGACGAGGACGTCAGCGGCCTGCTGGACTTCGCCGTGGGCAGCGACGGGCTGGCCCCGCGCGTCCTGGAGGAGGAGCCCACCGAGTACCTGGCCTTCCGCCTGGAGACGGAGTGCTACGCGGTCCCCATCCTCACCGTGAGGGAGATCTGCAAGGTGCCGCTGCTCACGGAGATTCCGCGCGCGGAGCCGCAATTGCTGGGCGTGATGAACCTGCGCGGGGAGCTCTTGCCCGTCTACGACGTCAAGCTGCGGCTGCGGCTGTCGGAGGTGCCTCCGCTCGTGGCGGGGCCGGACGCGGGCCTGCCGCCCAAGGCCGCGCGCATCCTGGTGCTCAAGACGCAGGACGGGCCCGCGGGCGTGTGGGTGGACTCGGTGGCGGGCGTGGTGCGGCTCAAGCCGTCCATGGTGGAGCTGTCGCCCGCGGGGCTGCGCGGAGACCGCGACTGCGTGGCGGGACTGGGCCGCAAGGGCTCGCAGCTCTACATCCTGTTGGATCCGGAGCAGGCGCTCGCCCCATGACGGACCCCGTGAACCTGCTGGCCCGCCGTCCGCGCGGCGTGACGGCCGACGACGCTCCGACCGTCGACCCGGAGGTGCAGCTGTGCGCCTTCTTCGTGGGCAACGAGGAGTACGTGCTGGACATCATGCGCGTGGAGGAGATCCTCCCGCCCCAGCGCGTCATCCCCATCCCCCACGCTCCCGCCTTCGTGGAGGGCGTGC
>NZ_RAWB01000666.1 GCF_003612055.1 Corallococcus llansteffanensis | reverse complement strand
GGCGGGGGAGGGACCTTCTGCGAGCGCACGCTGTTGCGCACCTGCTCGGTGACGGCGGCCGGGTCCACGGTGCCCTTGAAGGTGCCGAAGGGCGTCTGGACCTCCTGCTCGCGGGCCGCGCCGGCTTCAGTGCCCGGGGGACCACACCAGGCCTTGTCCTCGGCCTTCAGGGACACGACGGGCGTGTTCATCTCCGCGCGGGTCCGTGTGGTCGACTTGGCGACGAGCGTGTGGTCGCGCATGAGGACGCAGTGGTCCTCGTCGAAGTACCAGGCCGCGGAGCCGTCCGCGAACTCCTGCGCCCGGGTGGGTCCTCTGCCCATGGCGTCCGCGACCTGCGCGGCCGTCATGCCGGGGTAGAGCTTCTCGAAGCCAGGGGTGGCGCAGCCGGTGGCGGCCAGCGCGAGGACAGCGGTCAGCAGGGAGGGACGCATCACGGGCAGAGAGCTCCTGGAGACAGGAAGGCTTCGACCCTAGCGGTTCCCTCCCAGGCGCTCCAGCGAGGGAGCGGTGGGCTAAAGCTCCTGCTCCAGCCAGTGGCGCAACCGCTCGCGCAGCGACAGGGTGCGGCGGCGGCTCACGACTCGCCTTCCGTCTTGGCGGGCATGCGGCCGTACTTGGACAGCAGGTCCTCCACGGCCTCGCGCAGGTACTCGCTCTGGTGGATGCGGGTGCGCCGCGCCAGCTCGCGCAGCTTGTGCACCTGCTCCTCGGGAACGAGGACGTGGGTGGAGACGATGTCGGCCTCCGGGCTGCGGACCTCACCGGGTTCCACCGGAGACTGGGACGACGGAGCGTCGGGGCTCAGCGGGCTGGCGCTTCCATCCTGCATCGGGGCTTCCTCCAGGCGTGCTGCTGCTACAGGCCGCTACCGACCTGTCCCCGGCATTAGGGGGGCAGGCTCGCAAGTCGTCAAAAAAAGGGACGCCGGAGGTTGGAGCGCCCGGAGCGCCGGACGTGCCGGGTTGACTCATCCAGAGCACGCTGCTACTTGCCGCATCACGTAAGGGGAGTAGTTCACGCCCGCGGTGATGGGCGTCGGGAAGCTCGACACACTGGCTGGTGACGGCCCGGGCCCCCACCTCGCGAAGCGCGCGAGACGAACGAGACCTTCGGACAGGGATTCAATCTCCCTGGCCGAGGTCCGTCGTGCGCGCTCCTCCCTGAAGCGCTCTCATGACGCCGCCTCCGCGCCAGGCACTGGAAGGAAGTCTTCATGATGTCGTGGGAGTCCGTGCTCGGGTCGTTCGTGTTGGTCGCCGCCAGTGAGATGGGGGACAAGACGCAGCTGCTCGCGTTCTCGCTGGCGTCGAAGTTCCGCAAGCCGTGGGTGGTGCTGGCCGGCATCCTCGTGGCCACTGTGGCCAACCACGCGCTGGCGTCCTCGGTGGGCACGTGGGTGTCCACCCATGTGCCCGCGCGCGTGATGGCGTTGATCCTGGCGGCGCTGTTCCTGGGCTTCGGCCTGTGGACGCTGAAGCCGGACACGCTGGACGAGGACGGGGACAAGCCTCCGCGCTTCGGGGCCTTCCTCACCACGGTGGTGCTCTTCTTCCTGGCGGAGATGGGGGACAAGACCCAACTGGCCACCATGGCGCTCGCCGCGCGCTACCAGGCCACGGTGCTGGTGACGCTGGGCACCACCGCCGGGATGCTGGTGTCGGACGGGCTGGCCGTCTTCCTGGGGGACCGGCTGGCCGGGCGGGTGCAGATGAAGTGGGTGCGGTGGGTGACCGCCTCGCTCTTCTTCCTCTTCGGCGCGGTGTCGCTGTGGGCGGCCTGGCGCGGCTGACGCGGGCGACCCCGGCGCGATGGTCCGCGCCGGGGGCCCTGTCGCGAGCGGCTACTTCGTCTTCAGGCTCGCGGTGTCGATGACGAAGCGGTAGCGCACGTCGCCCTTGATCATGCGCTCATAGGCTTCGTTGATCTTCTGGACGGGGATGACCTCCACGTCGGACGCGACGCGGTGCTGCGCGCAGAAGTCGAGCATCTCCTGCGTCTCGCGGATGCCGCCGATGAGCGAGCCGCCCAGCTTGCGCCGCTTCATGATGAGCGGGAAGGCGGAGAGCGGCGTGGGGGCCTCCGGGACGCCGACGACGACCATCGTGCCGTCCAGCTTCAAGAGGCCCAGGTACGCGTTGTAGTCGTGCGGCGCGGAGACGGTGTCGAGGATGAAGTCGAACTGGTTCGCCAGCGTCTTGAAGGTCTTCTTGTCCGACGTGGCGGCGAAGTGCTTGGCGCCCAGGGCGAGGGCGTCGTCGCGCTTGGAGGGGGAGGTGCTCAGCACCGTCACCTCCGCGCCCATCGCCTTGCCCAGCTTCACGCCCATGTGGCCCAGGCCGCCCAGGCCCACGACGGCCAGCTTCTGGCCGGCCTTCAGCCCGTAGTGGCGCAGGGGCGAGTAGGTGGTGATGCCCGCGCACAGGAGCGGCGCGGCGCGGTCCAGGGGGATGCCCTCCGGGATGCGCAGCACGTACTTCGCGTCCACGGTGATCTGCGTGGAGTAGCCGCCGTACGTGGGCGAGCCGTCACGCTCGCGGCCGTTGTAGGTGCTCACCATGCCGCGCTCGCAGTACTGCTCCTCGCCCTGGACGCAGGCCGGGCACTCGCGGCACGAGTCCACGAAGCAGCCCACGCCCACCGCGTCCCCGACCTTGAAGGCGGTGACGGCGCTGCCGACCTGGGACACCTTCCCGACGATCTCGTGGCCCGGCACCATGGGGAAGACGGCGCCGCCCCACTCGTCGCGGGCCTGGTGGATGTCGGAGTGGCACACCCCGCAGTAGAGGATGTCGATGAGCACGTCCTGGGCGCGCGGCGCGCGGCGCTCCAGGGAGAAGGGGCCGAGTGCGGCTTTGGCGCTCGGCGCGGCGTACGCTTGGGTGGTCGGCAAGAGAGGCTCCAGGGGGAGTCGAAGCAGGACTGGCCGGGAGGGCCCGGCAAGGGCGCGGAAGCTAACGGAACCGCGCCGGTCCCGCAGAGGAAAGGGGTGGACCCGGGCAACCGCGTCCAGGAGACTCCCGCGCACCATGAGCCAGGAACGTCTCCAGCAGTCCCAATCTCCCGGAGGTCCGCATCATTTCCTCACCCAGTGCGTGGGTGACTGGGAGGGCATGGCGCGCACGTGGTTCGAGCCGGACAAGGTGGCGGACGAGTCCCCCATCTCCGGCACCATCCGCTCCGTGCTGGACGGCCGGTTCGTCGTGCACGAGTACACGTCGTCGCTGGGCGGGAAGCCGCTGACGGGCATGGCCACGCTCGGCTACCACCTGGACGGCCCGCAGTTCACCATGGCGTGGGTGGACAGCTTCCACATGGGCTCGGACATCATGGCCCTGCAGGGAGAGGCCGGGGTGAGCGACCGCTTCTCGGTGCTCGGCAGCTATTACACGGGCGAGCAGTCGCCCCGCTGGGGATGGCGCGTGGACCTGGAGCGGACCGGACCGGATGCGCTCGTCATCACGCACTTCAACATCCAGCCGGGGGAAGCGGCGCAGAAGGCCATTGAAATCCAGTACCGGCGCCGGGGCTGAGCCGGGCCAGGGGCCGCGCCTCGTGTCGGCCCGCGCCCGTCCAGCCCTCGGTGAGTGAGAGGGATTGGAGCCCCCGGAAGGGGGCGTCAGCGCCGGGTCATCAGCCCGTTGAGGGTGGGGTAGCTGGCGGCGCCGTTGAACAGCTCGGCGGAGTGTCCCTCGTGCAGGAAGGACTTCGCGAGGGCCTCGGCCCGCCCATAGATGGACGCCGCGATGGCGATGCCCGCGGAGAGGCGCCGGACGCCCATCCGTTGCAGCTCCGCCGGGCCGGCGAGGTTCGGCCGGGCCATGACGTTCACGGGCAGGGGCGTGCCCCGGGTGATGGCCTGGATGTCGGCCGCTTCCATGACGCCGGGGACGAAGAGGCCATCCGCGCCCGCCTGCTGGTACCGCGCGGCGCGGGACAGCGTCTCCTCCAGGCGGTGCTCGGGCGGGACGAGCTTGGACTGGAGGTAGACGTCCGTGCGCGCGTTGACGAACACGTCGAGGCCCAGGCGCGCCGCGGCCTGCTTCACGCGTTCAATCTTCGCCGCGAGCAGCTCCGGAGGGCTGACGCCGTCCTCCAGGTTGACGCCCACGGCGCCCGCGGACAGCAGCCGGGCCACGTTCTCCCCGACGGTGGCCGGGTCCTCCGAGTAGCCCCCTTCCGCGTCCACCGTGAGGGGTACGCGGATGATGTCGACGATGGCCTGGACCGTGGCGACGAGCCGGTCCATGGGCAGCGCGTCGCCGTCCGGGAAACCCTGGGCCCAGGCGACCCCGGCGCTGGTGGTGGCGATGGCGCGGGCGCCCACGCTCTCGAACAGGCGGGCGCTGCCGGCATCCCAGACATTCGGGAGGATGAGCAGCTCCGGGCCCTGGTGCAACGCGCGGAAGGTCTTGGCGGCGGCGACTTGCGTGGAGGACATGGGTGGGACTCCGGGCAGGTGAGAGGGATTGAAGGGACTCAGGCGGACGGAGCGTGCACCCGCTCGTGGTCGAGAAGCCAGCGTTTGCGCTCCAGCCCTCCGGCATAGCCGGTGAGGGAGGCATTGGCCCCGACGACGCGGTGACACGGCACGACGATGCCCACGGGGTTGGCGCCGTTGGCCATGCCCACGGCGCGCACCGCCTTGGGCCGGCCGATGCGTTCGGCGAGCTGGGAGTAGGTGGTGGTGGTGCCCACGGGGATCTCCCGCAGGGCGCGCCAGACCTCGCGCTGGAAGGGCGTGCCGGCGGTCTCCACGGGGAGGGCGTCGATGGCGCTCACCTCTCCGCGCAGGTAGGCCTGGAGGGCGGTGGTGCGGCCGGACGGATCGCGCGCCGGTTCCAGGACGCAGCCCTGTTCGCCGTAGTGCAGGCGCAGGAGCCGGTGCATGCGGGCCTCGTAGCCCTCCCAGTCCAGGGCGCGAAGACGGCCCGCCTCGTCGCAGACGATGAGCATCACGCCGGTGGGCGTGGGGGTGGAATCAATGAAGAAGCGCTGGCGCTGTCTCTTATAC
>NZ_RAWB01000665.1 GCF_003612055.1 Corallococcus llansteffanensis | reverse complement strand
GTGCTGGAGGCGCTGCGGCTCTTGCTCAAGCGCGACGGCTACGCGGTGGTGAGCGCCCAGTCCCCGGCGGGGGTGAAGGCCACGCTGGACGCCGAGGACGTGGACCTGGTGCTGATGGACCTGAACTACGCGCGCGACACCACGTCCGGGCGCGAGGGGTTGGACCTGCTCGGCCAGCTGCGCGAGCGGGACGCGCTCTTGCCCGTGGTGGTGATGACCGCGTGGGGCAGCGTGGAGGGCGCGGTGGAGGCGATGCGCGCGGGCGCGCGCGACTACGTGCAGAAGCCCTGGGACAACACGCGCCTGCTGGCCACGCTGCGCACGCAACTGGAGTTGTCCCGAGCCCTGCGCCGGGGGCGACGGCTGGAGGAGGAGAACCAGCACCTGCGCCGCGAGCAGGGCGGGCGCTCCCCGCTGGTGGGCGAGTCGCGCGCCATGCAGCCCGTGCACCGGCTCATCGAACGGGTGGCGCCGTCCGCCGCGCCGGTGCTCATCACCGGCGAGCACGGCACCGGCAAGGAGGTGGTGGCGCGCCTGCTCCACTCGGCGAGCCCTCGCGCGGATCGGCCCTTCGTCGCGGTGAACTCCGGTGGCCTGTCCGAGGGCGTCTTCGAGAGCGAGCTGTTCGGCCACGTGAAGGGCGCCTTCACCGACGCGAAGACGGACCGCATCGGCTGCTTCGAGCTGGCGGACGGCGGCACGCTCTTCCTGGATGAGATTGGCAACATGCCGCTGGGCCAGCAGGCGAAGCTGCTGCGCGTCCTCCAGACGGGAGAGCTGCACCCGGTGGGCTCGTCGCGCACGCGGCGCGTGGACGTGCGCCTGGTGAGCGCCACCAACGTGGACCTGGGCAAGGCGGTGACGGAGGGGAGGTTCCGCGAGGACCTGCTCTACCGGCTCAACACGGTGGAGGTGTTGCTGCCGCCCCTGCGCGAGCGGCGCGAGGACATCCCGCTGCTCGCCGCGCACTTCCTCGCCGCGCAGGGCCAGCGCTACGGCCGGCCGGGCGTCCACCTGGCGCCGGGCGCGCTGGAGGCGCTGCTCGCCTATGCGTGGCCGGGCAACGTGCGCGAGCTGGAGCACGCGGTGGAGCGCTCGCTCCTGATGGCGGTGGGGGACCGGGTGGAGGCGGAGGACCTGCTGCTCAAGCGTCCGGGGCCCGGCAGCGGGAGCGCCTCGCGTCTGGAGGAGATGACGCTGGAGGAGGTGGAGCGCTACCTCATCGAGCGCGCCCTCACGCGGCAGGACGGCAACGTGAGCGAAGCGGCGAAGGCCCTGGGGCTGTCGCGCAGCGCGCTCTACCGGCGCCTCCAGTACTACGGCATCAAGGGCGCGCGGTGAGCTGGAGGCCTCGGGTGCCGCACGACCTGCGCGTCGTGGGGCTCGCGGTCCTCGCGGGCCTTCCCGCCGTCGTGGTGGCGCTCGCGCTGCTGTGGACGGGGGACTTCAGCGCCAAGGTGCGCTGGACGCTGTCCGCGCTGGTGCTGGGCGTCCACGCCGGCGCCTGTCTGGCATTGCACGAGCGCGTGGCGCGGCCCCTGTACACCGTGGCGGGGCTGCTGTCCGCGCTGCGCGAGGGGGACTACTCCGTGCGCGGCCGGGGCGAGCGTCCGGGCGACCCACTGGGGGAAGTGCTCCTGGAGGTCAACGCGCTGGCGGACACGCTGCGCGAGCAGCGGCTGGGCGCGCTGGAGGCGGGCGCGCTGCTCGGGCAGGTGATGGAGGCCATCGACGTCGCGGTGCTGGCCTTCGACGCCACGGGCACGCTGAAGCTGGTGAACCGCGCGGGCGCCCGGCTCGTGGGCCTGCCGCGCGCGCAGCTCCTGGGGCAGCGCGCGGAAGGACTGGGCTTTGGGGAGCTCCTGGAGGGCCCCGCGCCGCGAAGGCTGACGCGCGCCTTCGCGCAGGAGGGCGGCCCCTACGAGCTGTGGCGGGGGATGTTCCGGGAGGGCGGCCAGCCGCACCAGCTGGTGGTGCTCACGGACCTGCGTCTGGCCTTGCGCGAGGAGGAGCGCGAGGCGTGGCGCCGGCTGGTGCGCGTGCTGAGCCATGAAATCAACAACTCGCTCACGCCCATCCAGTCCATCGCGGACGCGCTGAAGGACCTGGTGGCCCAGGTGCCTCGCCCCGCGGACTGGGAGGAGGACACGCGGCACGGACTGGGCATCATCGCCCGCAGGGCGGAGTCCCTGGCGCGCTTCATGTCCGCCCACGCGCGGCTGGCGCGGCTGCCGCCTCCCACGCCGGGCATGGTGGAGGTGGAGCCCTGGGTGCGGCGCGTGGTGGCGCTGGAGCCGCGCCGTCCGGTGGCGGTGCGCCCCGGCCCCGCGCTCACGGTGCCCGGGGATGCCGACCAGCTGGAGCAATTGCTCATCAACCTGGTGCGCAACGCCGTGGACGCCGTCCTGTCGGAAGAGGGGAGCGCGGGCGGTGTCTGGGTTTCCTGGGCGGTGCACGCGCCCGGCGCGGTGGAGGTCTGGGTGGAGGACGAAGGCCCGGGCCTGGCCGACACCGCGAACCTCTTCGTGCCCTTCTTCACCACCAAGCCCCAGGGCAACGGCATCGGCCTGGCGCTCAGCCGGCAGATCGCCGAGGCCCACGGCGGCAGTCTGCGATTGGAGAACCGCACCGACGGGCGCGGCTGCCGCGCCCGGCTCAGGCTCCCGCTGGACGCCCCGCGCGCTTGAAGCCCGGCCTGGCTTCAGTCGGCTCGGGGTCCGGCGCGACCAGCTGGTAGAGCAGCGCCGTGGCCGCCCAGAAGAACAGCCCGCTGAAGCTCACGTAGACCAGCTTCGTGCCGGGCCACACCTGGAGCGGGTGGTGGAACACCTCCGCCGCGACGAAGCCGCCCAGCCACTGGCCCGTCCAGCACAGCGCGGTGGCCCACAGCACGCGCTGCCACGACGCCACCCGCAGCGGCCGGAACCAGTACGTGTGCAGGGCCCACAGCACCACCACCGCGCCGCTCCACATCCCCAGGCTGACGATGGAGTACCAGCGGTGCGACGACTCCGGATAGACCCAACCCCAGTCCCCGTTCATCCACCGGAACGCCACGTTCTGCGACAGCTCCAGCAACCAGAAGCATGGCGCCAGGAAGAGCAGCTGCACCAGCAGGACCCGCCGCACCATCTCCGCCAGGCCCTTGAGGAGCTGCCCGTACGTCCAGGTCAGCGCAATCATTGGTCCCTCCTCGGTTGCGGGTGGGTGCAGTGCTCCACGAGAAGAACGCGGTAGCCTTTCTTTCTTGATTTATTTGATTGCACGGAACTGCTGGGTTGCATCCTACCCAAGCAATCCCAATGGGTTGGATGGCCAGACGCGCGCGAGGCTATTCCCCGCCTTCCGAACGTAAGGGTTTCCACGGACAGCCGGACGACGCGGACGGGCCCGCCGCCGGTGAGGGGGGCTTCGGCGAACACCGGCTCCAGGTCCCAGGCGTGCGTGCGTCCCCGCGCGCACCGCCATGGCCATCCCCGCCGGGCTCCGCCAGTCCGTCCACGGGGGCGGGCGTGCTGTGCGCGCAGGGACGCGGGAGTGGACCCGCGGTGTGTGCCCCTGGAGCCGCGCACAGGGGCGTCATTACAGTTTTTCAAGTCGAGTGGAAGCCAGGGTCATGGCTTCCCGGGGAGGGCGCATGCGCACGCCGAAGGACGAACTGCTGCTCGAGGCGATGGACCATGCGTTGTCAGCGCGGACGGTGGCGACGGTGGAGACGCTGGCCCGGCTGTACCGGATGCTGGACGTGGAGCGGGTGGCGGAGGACGAGAACTACGCGGTGTTCGCCACGGCGCTGTCGCGCAGGCTGGAGGGGGCGACGGGGGCGCTGCATCCCTACCGGGCGTCGGACGTGGACGGTGGGGCGCCGCAGATCGACCTGTTCCGGCAGTTGATGAAGCACCTGCCGCTGGCGTCGGCGGCGGACGCGGTGGCGAACACGCTGCTCGCGGGCTTCCTGCGAGGCCACGCGGAGGCGACGCTGCTGGACGTGGGCATCGGCCAGGGGCGGCAGGAGTGCAACCTGCTGCGGGCGCTGGCGAAGGCGGGCGCGCTGCCCCGGCACCTGACGGTGGTGGGCGTGGATCCCAGCGGGGACAGCCTGTGCGAGGCGAGGCGCGCGTTGATGGAGGTGGCGCTGGAGGTGGGGCTTCGCTCGCTCGAGTTCGAGGCGTTGGAGTCGCCGGTGGAGGACGTGGACGCGGCGACGTGGGCGCGGTGGCGCGGGGTGCGCAGGCCGCTGGTGGTGAACGCGGCGTTCGCGCTGCACCACGTGGCGGAAGGGACGCCCTGGGGTGGCGAGGCGCGCGACAGGGTGCTCGGGAGGTTGGCGTCGCTGGAGCCGGTGGGGGTGGTGCTGTGCGAACCGAACGTGGATCACCACCGGGCCCCGGCGCGCGAGCGATTGGTCAATGCATGGCATCACTTCTCCCGCGTGTTCCAGTTGCTGGATACGCTGGAGGTGCCGGGCGACGAGCGCCGCGCCATCAAGCGCTTCTTCGGCCGGGAGGTGGACGACATCGTGGGCACGGTGAACGAGGCGGAGCGGTGCGAGCGTCACGAGACGGCGACGTCGTGGTGGGAGCGGCTGTCGCGCGCGGGCTTCACGCCGAGGGGCGCAATGGAAGCGGTGCGTCCCCCGGAGCTTCACCCGGCGGTGGGGCTGCGCGCGGAAGGCGGCACGGTGGGCATCACCTTCCGCGACGACGTGCTGGTGGCGGTGCTGGCGGCGGTGCCGAGGGAGGGCGCGTGAGCGACCTGGAGGCGCTGGCGCCGCGGGTCATCGCGCGCTGTCGGGAGGCGGGGGTGCGGCTGGTGCTCGCGGAGGCGTGCACAGGCGGGCTCATCGCGGCGGCGCTGACGGACGTGCCGGGGGCGTCGGCGGTGGTGGAGCGCGGCTATGTGCCGTACTCGAACGAGTCGAAGGGGGAGCAGCTGGGGGTGCCGCTGGCGCTGTTGCAGGCGCACGGGTCGGTGAGCGCGGAGGCAGCGGGCGCGATGGCGGCGGGGGCGCTGGAGCGC
>NZ_RAWB01000664.1 GCF_003612055.1 Corallococcus llansteffanensis | reverse complement strand
TCAACGAGATCGCCGACAAGTCGGACTTGCTGGCGCTCAACGCGGAGCTGGAGGGCACGAAGGCGGGCGAGGTGGGGCGGGGCTTCTCGCTGGTGGCCGCGGAGATGCGCAGGCTCGCGGAGAACGTGCTGGAGTCCACGAAGGAGATTGAAGGGCTCATCGAGGAGGTGCGCGAGGCGAGCGCCGCGGCGGTGGCGGTGACGGGCGGCGGGGTGCGCGCGGTGGAGACGGGCACCGCGCTGGCGGAGCAGGTGTCCGAGTCGCTCCGTCAGATTGTGAGCCTCGCGGGGCAGACGTCGGACGCGGTGCGGAGCATCTCCTGGTCCACGCAGCAGCAGCAGTCGGGCACGGATCAGCTCGCGGAGACGATGGCGGACATCCTGCGCGTCACGCAGCAGAGCCTCAACGCGACGAAGCAGGTGAGCTCCGCGAACGGGGACCTGCTGGGGCTGGCGCAGGACCTGCGCGGGGTGGTGGAGCGCTTCCAGATCCATCAGGCGACGCTCCGCCAGGGGGATGACGGGTGAGCCCCAGCGAACGGCTCCTCAAGCAGTTCCGCGACCTGGTCACGGTGCGCCTGGCGCGCATCAATCGCTCCCTGATGGAGCTGGAGGCCGGGGGGAACCTGGAGGCCGGGCAGCGGGTGCTGCGTGAGCTGCACGGGCTGAAGGGCGAGGCCCGGATGATGGGCTTCGACGACATCAACACGCTCGTGCACCAGATGGAGGAGCTGGTCCGGTGCGTGGAGCCCTACCGCTACCGGCTCTCCTCGGAGTCCACCGACGCGCTGCTCACCACGGCGGACGCGGTGCTCGCGCTGTCCGGCGCGCTCCAGGCCGGTGAGCCGGCGCTGGCCGTGGATACGCTGGTGGCGACGCTGCAATCGAGGCTCACGGCGGAGGCCGCCCGTCCGCCCCCCGCGGTGGCGCCCCCGCTCGCGCCCGTGGATGAGGACGACTGGCCCGGGACCGCGGTGCTGGCTTCGCGCGCCCCGGCCGTGGCGCAGCGGGGGGAGGGGACCCCTGCAGCCCGCGCGGAGCCATCCGGCGCGCCGGTCGTTCCCTCGCACTGGGGGACGATGGCAGCCCGTCCGGAGTCCCCTCCGGGGGGCGGGATGTCCCCGGCCTCGGCCGCGTCCCACCTGCTCATGACGGCCATCCGCTCGGAGCCACCGGGGGGCCCGTCCGCGATGGGATCGCACGGTGTGACGTCAGCAGTGGCCTCGTCGAGCGCGCACCTCGTGAATCCGGCGGCGGGGCTCCTTCCCGGCTCTCGCCTGATCGACAGCGCGCGCCCCCGTCAGACCCCGGGCCCCGCTCCCAAGGCGGGTGCCGGCCCGGCGCGCAGTGGCGAGGTGCGCATGGACACGGCCGTGCGCATCGGCGTGGCCAGCCTGGACATGCTCACCAGCGCGGTGACCAACCTGGGCCAGGTGGCGCGCCGCCGGGAGCTGGCGACAGCGCGGCGGCTGGCGCTCGTGCGCGAGCTGAGCGAGCTGGCCCGCGCGGCGGAGGACCTGGGGCCTGCGGGCGTGGCGCTCGCGGAGCGGCTGGGCCGCGCCAAGGAGCTGGCCGCCACGCTGCACCGCGAGGCCAAGCTGCTCGCCAACGCGGAGCTGCGCGACCTGGGTCAGGTGTCCGAGGAGGTGCAGACCCTGCGCATGCTGCCCCTGTCCGTCCTCTTCGAACCCTACCCCCGCATGGTGCGCGACCTCTCGCGGGAGCTGGGCAAGGAGGTGGAGCTCGTCGTGGACGGCGAGGACACCCGCGCCGACCGCGCCGTCGTGGAGGCCCTGCGCGAGCCCCTCATGCACCTGGTGCGCAACGCGCTGGACCATGGCCTGGAGACGCGCGTGGACCGCGTCGCCGCCGGCAAGCACCCCCGGGGCTGTCTCACCCTGCGCGCCTCGCGCGAGGGCAGCCGCATCATGCTGCGCGTGGAGGACGACGGCGCGGGCATGGACCCCGCGCTCCTGCGGCGGGTGGCCGTGCGCCGGGGCGTGCTCGACGAGGCCGCCGCGAACGCCCTGTCGGACTCCGCCGCGCGCGAGCTCATCTTCCTGCCCGGCTTCTCCTCGCGCGAGGTGGTCACCGACCTGTCAGGTCGGGGCGTGGGCCTGGATGCCGTGCGTGCGTCCCTCCAGGCCTTGGGCGGCGACGTGGGCGTGGAGTCCGCGCCCGGCTGGGGCACCATCTTCACGCTGCGCGTCCCGGTGTCCCTCACCATGGCGCCCCTGCTCTTCGTCCAGGTGGGCGAGGAGACGCTCGCCCTCAGCGCCGTCCACGTCTCCCGCGCCCTCAAGGTCGAAGCCTCCGAAGTGGGAGAGGTCGCCGGCCGACCCACCGTCCGCAGCGAGGGCCGGGTGCTGCCGTTCGCCTCGCTGGCGTCGCTGCTGGGGCTCGGCTCCGAGCGTCCCGCCCGGGAAGGCGAGCTGGTGCTGGTGGTGAAGGGCCAGGGCATGGAGGCGGCACTGGCCGTGGACCGGGTGCTGGAGGAGCGCGTCCAGGCCATCCTGCCCCTGAAGGGCATCCTCGCGCGCTTCACCCACCTCACCGGCGCCACCTCGCTCGCGGATGGACGGCTCGTGATGGTCCTGTCAGCGGCGACCCTGGCCGCGGGCGTGCACGGCACCGCGCCCCTGAAGCTCGCCCGCCCGCCGGTCCGGGTCCCGGAGGCGCGCCGCCGCCGCGTCCTCGTGGTGGACGACTCGCCCCTGACCCGCGAGCTGGTGGCCAACCTGCTGGAGGCGGTGGGGTACGACACGCTCCGGGCGCCGGACGGCCCCGGGGCGCTCGAGCTGATCGGGCAGGCCGGCCCCCCGGTGGAGCTGGTCGTCACCGACCTGGAGATGCCGGAGATGGACGGCGTGGAGCTCACCCGGCGCCTGAAGACCGATCCCACCCGGGCTCGCCTGCCTGTCGTCATCCTCACCACCCGGGGCGGGGAAGCTGACCGGGCGCGCGGGCTGGCCGCCGGAGCGGACGGCTACATCACCAAGGGCGACCTCGTCCGGCAGGACCTGGTGGACGTGGTGGGGCGACTGCTGGCCTGAAGCCGGGCCCTGGCAATCCACGCGCATTGCTATACTCCCCGTCGCGAGTACGGGGTATGGAACGTCCATGGGCAAGAAAGTGTCGGTGCTGGTGGTCGATGACTCGCTCATCTGCCGACAGCTCATCAGCGCGGCGTTGAGCGACGACCCGGATGTCCAGGTCGTCGGCACCGCGGCGAACGGCCAGGAGGCCGTTGCCCTCACGAAGGAGCTCCGCCCCCACGTCATCACCATGGACGTGGACATGCCCGTCATGGACGGGCTCACGGCCGTGGAGCACATCATGGCCGAGTGCCCCACGCCCATCCTGGTGCTGACGGGTGATCCGCGCTCGCAGGCCCCCGCGCTGACGTACCGCGCGCTGGAATTGGGCGCGCTGGCGCTGCAGATCAAGCCCTCCATCGACGCGGGCGCGGACGCGTGGAACCTCACCAAGGAGGTGAAGCTCATCTCCTCGGTGCGCGTCATCCGCCACGTGCGTGGCCCCAAGCGCACGCAGGCGGGGACGCCGCACCCCACGGCGGTGCTGCCCGCGGTCTCCATGGGCATCGTGGCGGTGGCCGCCAGCACCGGCGGCCCGCAGGTGCTCTACCGGATGCTGTCGGAGCTGCCGGCGGACTTCCCGGCGCCCATCGTCATCGTGCAGCACATCAACGCGGCCTTCTCGGAGTCGCTGGCCAGCTGGCTCGCCAACGCGAGCAAGCTCAAGGTGCGGCTCGCGCAGGACGGCGACACGCTGGCGCCGGGGCTGGTGCTCGTGGCGCCGCCGGATCAACACACGCTCGTGCCGCTGCGCGGGCGCGTGGTGCTCAAGCCCGGCGTGGAGCGCGACGGGCACATGCCCAGCGGCACCATGCTGCTGGAGAGCGTGGCCAAGACGTACGGCCGGCGCGCGGTGGGCGTCGTGCTCACGGGCATGGGGGCGGACGGGGCGGACGGGCTGCTCGCCATCAAGCAGGCCGGAGGGCTGGCGCTCGCGCAGAACGAGGAGTCCTGCGTGGTGTTCGGCATGCCGGGCGCGGCGGTGGAGCGCAAGGCGGTGGACCACCTCATCCACGGCGACGACGTCGCGGCCACGCTGGCGCGGCTGGCGCGCGGAGAGTCCCTGCCCGCGGGTCGCTGAGCCGTCGCCGTGACGTCCTCCTCCGAGCGCTGGGCTCCCGTGCACACGTTCATCTCGGCGCACACGGGCATGGCGCTGAGCGTGGCCCAGCGGCGGCGGCTGGACGCGCGCCTGGAGGCCCTGGGCCACCCGGGCCCGGCGGCGCAGGTGGTGGCGCACCTGCACTCGGCGGCCGGCGCGGCGGACCTGGCGCGGCTGGTGGGCGCGGTGGCGGTGCACACGTCGGAGCTGTTCCGGGACGAGGTGCAGCTCGCCGCCTTCCGCGAGCACGTGCTGTCGCCCCGGGTGCGGCGCTCGAAGCGGCCGCTGCGGATGTGGAGCGCGGGGTGCGCGGCGGGCGAGGAGGTGGCCACGCTGCTCGTGCTCCTGGCGCGCGAGGGCGCGGATCCCGCGAGCCGCGTGCTGGGCACGGACCTCTCCGAACTGGCGCTGGCCCGGGCGCGCGAGCTGAGCTTCCCGGTGGACTCGCTGCGACGGGTCCCGGCGTTGCTGCGCACGCGCTACTTCGAGCCCCGCGCGGGCCGTCTGGCGCTGGTGGAGGCCTTGCGCCCGCAGGCCGAGTTCCGGTGCCACAACCTGATGGAGACGCCGTATCCGGAAGTGGACGGCGGGTTCGACGTCATCTTCTGTCGCAACGTCCTCATCTACTTCACCCCGGAGGCCTTCCAGCGCACGGTGCGGAAGCTGACCGAGCGGCTCGCCCCGGGCGGCGTGCTCGTGCTGTCCGCCGCGGAGCCCCTGCTCCAGGTTCCCCCGGAGCTGCGGCTGCTGCCCTGTGAGCAGGCCTTCTTCTACGTGCGCGTGGAGGAGCCCGTTCCGCCCGCCCCTCCGCCCCGGCGCGAAC
>NZ_RAWB01000663.1 GCF_003612055.1 Corallococcus llansteffanensis | reverse complement strand
GTCCGCTCGACGCGGGAGGGGCAGGACGTTAGCCAATGGGGCAAACATCACACCTCGCACACCTCGCCTTGCCTCCCAGGGGGGGGCGGTGACAGCTTCGGACGCTCCCTATGGCCATTCGCTACGCCCTGCCCAACGGTCTCACCGTCGTCTTCGAAGAGCAGCACGCCGCCAAGGTCGCGGCCTTCCAGGTCTGGGTCAAGGCCGGCAGCGCGGACGAGCGTCCGGACCAGGCAGGACTCGCCCACCTGCACGAGCACATGCTCTTCAAGGGCACCGAGCGGCGCGGCCCCGGTGAGATTGCCCGCGACATCGAGGCGCACGGAGGGGAGATCAACGCCTGGACGTCGTTCGACCAGACGGTCTACCACATCGTCATCGCCAGCCAGTTCGCCCGCACGGGCCTGGACATCCTGGGGGACGCGGTGCGCCGCTCCGCGTTCGACAAGGACGAGCTGGCGCGCGAAATCGAGGTCGTGTGCGAGGAGATCAAGCGCAGCTCCGACTCGCCGTCGCGTCGGGCCTCGCGCGCGCTGTTCTCCACCGCGTTCCAGACGCACCCCTACCGGCTGCCCGTCATCGGCACCGAGGAGAGCGTGCGCAGCTTCACCCGCGAGAAGGTGCTGGAGTTCTACCACCGGCACTACACGCCCCAGAACCTGGTGCTGTCGGTGGCGGGCGACCTGCGCGAGCCAGAGCTGCGCCAGTGGGTGGAGGAGATCTTCGGCGGTGACTGGGGCCGGCCCTACGCGGGCCCGGTGCCGCGTCCCCTCGACCCCGCTCCCACCGGCCGGCGCGTCGTCGTGCAGGCCGAGGACGTGAAGGAGGCCTACCTGCACCTGGCCTTCGCCATCCCCCGGTTGGAGCACCCGGACGTGCCCGCGCTGGACGTGCTGGCGATGATCGCCGGTCAGGGGGATTCGTCGTGGCTGGTGCGCGAGGTGAAGCGCCGGCAGCACCTGGTCAACGACGTGCACGCCTCCGCGTACACGCCCAAGGACCCCGGCATCTTCTCCGTGAGCCTCACGCTGCCGCCCGCGCAGGCGCTCAAGGCGCTCACGCAGACGGCGCGCGTGCTGGAGGCGATGCGCGCCACGGCCGTGTCGGAGGAGGAACTGCGCACGGTCAAGGCGGTGCTGGAGGCGGAGGCCATCTTCCGCAAGGAGACGGTGCAGGGCACCGCGCGCAACCAGGGCTCGTACCAGACGAGCCCCGGCGGCCTGGAGTCCGAGGCCCGCTACATGGAGGACATCCGCGGCCTCAAGCCGGAGGACCTGCGCCGCGTGGCGGAGAAGTACCTGCGGCTGGAGCACGCCGTCGTCACCGCGCTCGTGCCCGCGTCCGCGGAGATGACGGAGGCCCAGGTGCACGCGGCGCTGGACGAGGCCGCCAAGGGTCCCGTGCTGCTGCCCCCGGAGCGCACCGCCCGTCAGGCGCCGCCCGAGGCCCCGGCGCGTCCGGCCCGCAGCACGGTGGGCGCCGCGCGCTCGGAGGTGTTCCAGGAGAAGCTGCCCTCCGGCGCGACGCTGGTGGTGCGCGTGGAGCCCCACGTGCCGCTGTTCGCGATGCGCGCGGCCTTCTCCGGCGGCGTGCGCTACGAGACGCCCGCCGACAACGGCATCACCACGCTGCTCAGCCGCACCCTCACGCGGGGCACTCCCACGCTCAGCGCGGATGATGTCTCGCAGTTGGGGGACCTGTACGCGGGCAGCCTGAGCGCGCAGGGCGGCCGCAACTCCGTGAGCCTGCGGGCGGAGTTCCTGTCGCGCTACTTCGAGCCGGGCTTCCGGCTGTTCGCCGACTGCCTGCTCAACCCCGCCTTCCGCGAGGAGGAGGTGGCCCGCGAGCGCGCGCTCCTGCTCCAGGACATCCTCACCCGCGAGGACAAGCCGTCCGGCGTGGCGTTCGAGCTGTTCTCGAAGACGATGTTCCGCGAGCACCCGTACCGGCTGTCGCTCGCGGGCGAGCAGGCGTCGGTGGAGAAGCTGGGGCCGGACCAGCTGCGGGCCTATCACCGGGCGCATATGGATCCGTCGCAGATGACGCTCAGCGTGGTGGGCGACGTGCGCGTGGAGGAGGTGCTGGCGCTGGCGCGCGAGTATTTCGGCAAGTCGCGCGGCGGCGCGGTGCCCCCGAAGCAGGTGGTGCCCGAGGCGCCCCCCGAGTCCCCGCGCGTGGAGAAGAAGGTGCTCGCGCGCGCACAGACGCACCTGGTGATGGGCTTCCAGGCCGCGCGGCTGACGGACCCGTGGCGCATCCCGCTGGACGTGCTGTCCACGGTGCTGTCGGGCCAGGGCGGGCGGCTCTTCGTCGAGCTGCGCGACAAGCGCTCCATGGCCTACAGCGTGAGCAGCTTCGCGATGGACGGGTTGGACCCCGGCTACTTCGCCGTCTACATGGGCACGAGCCCGGAGAAGGTGGACGCGGCGCTGGCGGGCATGCGCGCGGAGCTGGAGCGCATCCGCGACGAGCCGATCCCGGAGGCGGAGCTGGAGCGCGCCAAGCAGCACATCATCGGCTCGTATGAGATCGACCTGCAGCGCAACAGCTCGCGCGCGATGCTGCTGGCGCTGGACACCTGCTACGGCGTGGGGCTGGAGAACTTCCTGCACTACTCCGAGCACGTGGCGAAGGTGACGGCGGCGGACGTGCAGGCGGTGGCCCGGCGGGTCATCGACTTCAACCGCATGGCCATGGCCGTCGTCGGGCCGTGACAGTCAGGTGGGGAGGCGCCGACGGCGCTTCCCCATCGCACCGGCTGGGGTAGAAGGGGCGCCATGTCCCAGACCTACTTGTCACTCACCGTGGATATCGCGGAGGAAGCGTCCGAGATCCTCCAGGACCTCCTCCACGAGGCCGGCGCCCTGGGCCTGGAGGTCCGCGACCACGAGATGCCCATCATGCCGGGCATGCGCATCCCCGCCACGGGGGAGTCCATCGTCGTCGCCTACTTCGAGGACCGCGCCGCCGCGGAGGCCGCCCGCGACGAGGTGGTGGAGTCCCACCCCAAGGCGCGCGTGACCCTGGACGAGCAGCCCCAGCAGGACTGGAGCAATGAGTGGAAGTCGCTCATCAAGTCCGTGCAGGTGGGCCGCCTCTGGGTGGGCCCGCCCTGGGAGGCGGAGAGCGCGCCCCAGGACAAGGTGCGCATCGTCATTGAACCGAAGATGGCCTTCGGCACGGGGGACCACCCCACCACGTCGCTGTGCCTCGCGGCGGTGGACGACTTCATGACCACGCACCCGGGCGCGAGCGTGCTGGACGTGGGCACCGGCACGGGCGTGCTCGCCATCGCCGCGAAGAAGCTGGGCGCGGGCACCGTCGTCGGCACCGACAACGACCCCGTCTGCGTGGAGCTGGCGCGGGAGAACTGCACCGACAACGCGACGCCGGACCTGGACATCTCCGAGCGTGAGTTGACGCAGGTGCCGGGCACCTTCGACCTGGTGCTCGCCAACATCCTGGCCAACACGCTGATTGAACTGGCGCCCCTCATCGTCGCCAAGGCAAAGGACCGGCTGGTGCTGGCCGGCGTGCTCGCGCACCAGCGCGTGGACGTGGAGGCCGCGTTCCGGAAGCTCGGGTGCACGGTGCTCGCGGGCGCGCAGCAGGGCGAGTGGGTGCGCATCGACTTGAAGCGCTGACGGACGCCAGAAACAAAGGGGGGTCGGGCCGCGAACCGTCGTCCGCCAACCCGACCCCATCCTTGGACTCGCGAGGCTTTCCCCCTGTACCTCAGGTCCTCGCGACTCCCGCCGTGTGCCGGGAGTCATTGCAGTCCGCGTGCCTGCCCTTCGCCTCTCCCAGGCCCGGGGTGCAGGGGCCCCGGGTTGTAGCGGGACGGGTTACGGGCAGCCCGGCGCGTGTGACCTTCCGCGCTACAGCGCCCGTCCCGGGCTTCAGGGGCTTCAGGCGAAGCCGAGCTCTCCGACCGCGCGCAGGGTGCCCGTCACTTCACCCCGGGTGTTGAGCAGGCGCGGCTCCGCGTGGTGTTCCAGCCCCGCCAGGGACAGCGCGATGCCCTGCTGCGCGGCCACGGCCTGGAGCACCGCGAGGAGCGCGGGCGCGGCGCACCTCGCGTCGCCGTCCTCCACCTTGAGGGCCACGCCCAGCCGGGCGCGGGGCAGCGCGGCGCAGTAGACGCCTTCCGCGCCAATCTTCACCACGACCTCGCCCCGGAAGGCCATCAGCAGGTCGGTGCACGCGCGCCCCTTGCCTCCCACGAGCTCCGGGTGCGCCAGCATCGCCTCGCGCAGGCGGCGCGCGGACGGCTCTTCGGAGATGCCGAAGCGGGCCCACGCCGTGGCCATGGCGCGCAGGGGCAGGGCCAGGGCCACCGCGAGGCAGCCGTCCACGCCCTTCACGAACGCGTCGCGCGGCAGGCCCGTCCACTTCGCCACCTCGTCGTGGATGCGCTCCTGCACCGGGTGGCCGGCGCTGGCGTAGCCCCGCGGGTCCCACCCGTGGTGACGGGCGAGCGCGAGCATGCCGGCGTGCTTGCCGGAGCAGTTGTTCCACCTGGGCGTGAGCACCACGCCCGTGCGCAGCGCCTCCTCCGCGACCGTGGGCGACAGCGGCGGATGCGGGCCGCACGCGAGCTGGTGCTCCTCGCAGCCGCACGCGCGCAGCATCTGCATCGCGAGCGCGCGGTGCACGGGTTCGCTGGAGTGGGACGCGCACGCCAGCGCCAGCTCGCGCGGGCCGAAGCCGTAGCGGTCCGCCGCGCCGTCCTGCACCAGGGGCAGCGACTGGAAGGGCTTGGCCGCCGAGCGCCAGAAGGTGACGCGGTCCGGGTCGCCCGACGCCGCGACGAGCGTGCCCTCCGCGTCCACCACCGCGGCGGAGACGACGTGGAACGATTCGACGAAGCCGGAGCGGGTGGACTCGATGGTGAAGGTGGACATGGGCGTCGCGGGCCATAACAGGAGCGTCGGCCGCGTGTCCCTTGTGTCCGGGCGGGGCCTGCTGAATCCTTCGCGCCCCTCCTCCAAGGAAGTCGCCGTGGTCCGCCTCTTCGTCCCCC
>NZ_RAWB01000662.1 GCF_003612055.1 Corallococcus llansteffanensis | reverse complement strand
CGCCCCCGCACGTCCAGAAGGTGCTGGAGTCGCTGCGCATCCCCGTGACGGCCTGCTACGGCCCCACGGAGGGCACGCTCTTCACGAGCTGCTGGCGCATGGAGACCGTGGCGCAGGCCGGCGCGCCCGGGTCGCCCAACTCCAGCGGCCCCGTGGTGCCGGCCGAGGGCGACACGACGAACGTCTTGCGCGGCACCAGGTCCCCGGCGTTCAGCGGCGCCGCGCGCAGGAGCACGGTGGGGCGCTCGGCGTCCTCGGCGCTGAGCACCAGTTGGAACGCGCCCGTGTCCCTGGCGACGCGCACGCGCTGGGACAGGGGCCGCAGCGATTCATCCAGCGCCTGCACCTCCACGTCCGCGTCCACCTGCTGCGTGCCCTGCCGCACCAGCGTCCCCGTGAGCGTCACGAGCCGCGACGCGGTGGGCAGCTCGAACGCCACCGCGCCGCCGGTGGCCGGCTCCACCGTGGCGGTGCCCAGCAGCGGCGGCAGGCCCGGATCCACGGGGGTGAGCGTCACCGTGTAGTCGCCGGTGCCCACGGGCAGCATCCACGCGCCGTCGTCCGGGACGAGCGTCGTCTCGTAGCGGCGCGCGACGCCCGGGATGAGGTGGCTTTCGCCGGTGGCGAGCAGGTGGATGGGCGCGCGGTAGGCGGCGGGCACCGTGCCCCCGTCGACGGCGGGCACCGTGCCTCGCGACACGCGGCCCCTGAGGCGCACGGGGTCGAACAGCTCCAGGTTCTGCTCCGCGCGCAGCCGGTCCACCGGGAAGTCCTGCGCGTGCATGCCCGCCTTGGGGTGGGCCTGCACCTCCACGACGATGTCGCCGCCGGGGTTGCCGCAGCCATCCACGAAGCACACCTGGCCCGCGGCGCACTCCGCGTCGGAGCGGCACACGAGCTGATCCGGCGGCGCGTCCTCTTCGAAGAAGGCACACCCCGCGCCCGACACCCAGAGCGACAGGGCGAGGGTCCGGAGCGCGCGCCTCACTGACAGTCCCCCGGCACCGTGTTCACCACCCACGAGTACGAGGTGACGAAGCCCGGGTTCTTCACGGTGCCTGCGTCGTCGGGCAGGATCACCTCGTCGGGCGGCTCCACCTGACGCTGGTAGAGGCTCCGGTCCGTCACCAGCGCCTCCACCAGGTGGATGCCCGGCGCGCTCAGCGGGTTGTTTGCCGAGCGCAGGTCCATGTGCAGCGTGCCCCGGTCGTCGCGCCGCACCTGTCCGGTGCTGCTGTTGGCGAGGACGATCTGCCGGTAGTAGCCCTCGGGGTTGGACGGGTTGTAGTCCACGTACCACTCCACCGTGATGCGGTCGTCCACGTCCGGATCGTCCACCACCACGCTGAAGTCCTGCGTGCAGGAGCCCACGCCGAAGGCGCGCAGGATTCGCTCGGAGGGCTCCACCTGCTCCTCCACGATGCGCGGCGGCCGGTTCTTGAACTCCGGCACGGCCTCCAGCAGTGCTTCATCCTGGGGGATGAGGCACCCGGAGCCCGCCGCGAGCGCGGCGAGGCCCAGGCCCGCCACCAGCCGCTGGAGGATGCCTCGGGGCTGTCGCGTCGCGTGGGGGTGCATGGCGTGGTGGAAGCCTACAGCAGTTCTTCGTTCTCCTCGGGGGGCAGGGGACGCCCCGTCTTCTCCGCCTCCAGCTTCTCCAGGTGGCGGAAGATGGTGCGCGGATCCACGCCCAGGTCCTTGGCCGTCTTGGTGCGGTTGCCGTTGTTCCGGGCCAGGACCTCGTTGATGTAACGCTTCTGGAACTCTTCCTTGGCCTGGATGAGCGGCATGATGGGCTCCAGGTTCTCCGGCTTGAGGTCCAGGTCGTCCGGGCCCAACAGCGGCTTGTCCGCCAGCACCACCGCCTTCTTGAGGCGGTTCTCCAGCTCGCGGATGTTGCCGGGCCAGCCGTACTTCTTCATCGACACGGCGGCGGCGGGCGTGAAGCCGCGCGCCTTGGAGTTGAACTCGCGCGCGTACTTCTTGATGAACACCTGGCTCAGCAACACGATGTCCTCACCGCGCTCGCGCAGGGGCGGCAGCTTCACGGTGACGACGTTGAGGCGGTAGTAGAGGTCCTCGCGGAACGCGTTGCGCTTGACCTCCTCCTCCAGGATCTTGTTCGTCGCGGCCACCACGCGGATGTCCACCGGCTCGCCGCGGTTCTCACCGACCTTGTAGACGACCTTCTCCTGGAGCGCGCGCAAGAGCTTCACCTGGAGCTGGAGCGGCATCTCGCCAATCTCGTCCAGGAAGAGGGTGCCGCCGATGGCCGCCTGGAACTTGCCGGGCTTCGTCGCCACCGCGCCCGTGAAGGCGCCCTTGGCGTGGCCGAACAGCTCGCTCTCCAGCAGGTTCTCCGGGATGGCGCCGCAGTTCACCGTGATGAAGGGCCCCTTGGTGCGCGGCGAGCGGCGGTGGATCTCCCGCGCGATGAGCTCCTTGCCGGTGCCCGTCTCGCCGGTGATGAGGACGGAGATGTCCGTGGGGGCGATCTTGTCGATGCGCTTGTACACGTCCCGCATGCCGGGACACGCGCCCACGATGTCGCCGTAGCGCTGGTCCTCCAGCTTGCGCCTGAGCTCCGTGTTGTCGAGCTTGAGGTCGTTGACCAGCATCGCGTTCTGCAGGAGCAGGGACGCCTGCGCCGCGAACACGGTGAGCATGTCCAGGCTCTTGGGCTCGAAGCGGTTCACCAGCCGGTCGTTGCCCACGTAGAGCACGCCGAACAGGTCGCCCTTGTGCATCACGGGCACGCACATGACGGAGTGGACCTTGAGGTTGACCACCGACTCGCTGGCCTTGAACTCCGGGGTGTCCAGCGCGTCCGCGACGATGATGGCCTTCTGGTCCTTGACCACCTTGGCGATGATGGAGTCGGACAGCTTCTCCACCGCGTCCTCGATGTTCTCGCGCGCCACGTTGCGCGCCGCCTTCATGCGCGGCTCGCCGCTGTCCATCAGGATGAGGAAGCCCTTGTCGGCGCGCGTCACCTCGATGGCCTCGTCCAGCAGGCTCTCCAGGATGCGGTCCACGTCGTAGCTGCCGAAGAGCCGCTCGCTGAACGCGGTGAGCCGCTTGAGCAGCACCAGCTCCCGGCCCGCGACCCCGGGCAATTCCGACGTGTGCGAGTCGGACGAGCCAGCGACGGGGGACGCGAACGACGCGCCGGCTTCGGGGAGCTCGCGGCGCACGGGCTCGCGGGGGGCGTCCTCACGGGAGAAGGTCAGCTCGGTGGCGCCCACCTTCACCACGTCGCCGGTGGACAGCGCGTGGTTGTCGCGCCGCTTGCCGTTGACGTGGAAGGTGGCGCCCAGGCTGCCCACCTCGTAGCGGGTGCCGTCGAAGGTGACGTGCAGGGCGCTGGGAGGCACGTTGGTGTCCTCCAGGGGCACGTCGTTGTCGGATCCCCGCCCCAGGCTGGTGATGCGCTTGAGCAGGGAGACCGTGCGGACCTTTCCATCGGGGGTGCGGACGGTGAGGCTGGCCATGAGCGGAGCGCTTCCGGGGCTAGAACGTGAGGGTGAGACCGGCGCCCAGGCCACCGTGGGTGGAGTAGAGCCGCAGGCGCGGGGGAGGGGTGCTGGAGACGGCGGGAGGCGTCGGTTCCGGGCGGGACTCCACGGTGGTGCTGCTCACCACCTGGTCCTCGTGGTGGTAGACGGCGTCCACCACGCCCAGCGTGTACACGGTGTAGAAGCCGGTGGCGGACGCGAGCTTGAGCAGCTGCCAGGTGTCCGCCTGCCGGGCGCGGTCGGTGGGGATGTAGCGCACCGGGATGGCCGCGAGCCCGTCCGCGTCCAGGACGTTGTCCAGGTTGACGAGGCGCTCCTCGAAGAGCGAGTCGTACGCGAAGAAGGCGATGATGCTGGTGACGGCGAGCGCGCCCTCGGTGGCCGCGAAGACGATGCCCATGCTGTTGCGGCCCTGCTGGAACTGGCCGGCGCCGAACGGGACGAAGTTGACCAGGAAGTTGCGCTTCTCCACGGTGCGCACCGTCACCTGACGGGCCAGCTCCTCGGCGCGGCGGCGCTGGGTCTCCAGGGCGACGCGCTCCTGTTCCCGGCGCTCGGCCTCCGTCTTCTCACGCTCCAGCCGCAGGCGCTGCTCCTGGCGGAGGAAGTCGCGCTCGCCGGCCATCTGGTTCTTCAGGTCGTCGAAGAAGGCGACGGCCGGGGGCGGGACGACGAAGGGGTCCAGGCTGAAGTCGGGATCCAACCGGAGCACGGCGCGCAGGTGGCGCTCCGCCTCGTCGGTGCGGTTCAGGTTGAAGGCGGACAGGCCCGCGAGCTTGTGCAGCTCCACGAGGTCCTCTTCGGGCAGGTCGCCGCGGTCGATGCGCTGGCCGGCGCGCTCCAGCACCTCGGCGTACTTGCCGTACTCGAAGCCGGAGCGCAGGGCGGCGACCTCCGGATCCGCGCTGGGCGCAGGCTGCGCGCGCACGGCCGCGGGGCCCAGCAGGGCCAGCACCAGCGACACGAGGAGCAGCGGGCCTCGGCTCATTCGGGGCGCAGGCTCCCGCGAAGGGTGGTGGCCTTGCCCGGCTCCACCAGCACGACGCGCTTCTCCGTCTTGTACCCGGGCGAGGAGATCTCCACCTCCACGCGGTGCTGGAAGCTGGCGGGACCGCGCGGCGAGCGGATGTCGAAGGGCTGCTGGACGCTGTCGTGCGCGGTGCGCTCCACGTCGCCCACGCGCACGGTGGCGTCGGGCGGCTGGTAGTCGAGCGTGAGCTGCGAGGGCTTGAGGAGGGCGCGCAGGCGGAAGACGTTCTCGCCCTCGGACTTCACGTCGACGGTCTCCGTCGCGTCCTCGCAGTAGCCGCACGAGACGGTGATGGTGTGCGGGCCCGGGGACAGGTGCACGTCGTGCTGCGCGAGCTGCTGCGCGCTGGCCGGGCCGCCGTCCACGCGGATGGAGCCGTAGGGGCGCACGAGGATGGACACGGGGAGTCGGCCGTTGCGCGGGTGCTTGGACGCGTCGTCCTGGGGCTCGACGCTGGCGACGACCAGGGGGCGCTGTCCGGGGCGC
>NZ_RAWB01000661.1 GCF_003612055.1 Corallococcus llansteffanensis | reverse complement strand
CATCCGCGCCGTCCTCGCCGACCGCCGCTTCAGCTCCAACCCCCGCAGCCCCGGCTACCCCACCTACGTCACCGGCGACGTGCCGACGCCTCCGGGTTTCTTCATGCAGATGGACGCCCCGGACCACACGCGCCTGCGCGCGCTCGTCACGCGCGAGTTCATGGCCCGGCACATCGAATCCCTGCGCCCGAAGATGCAGGCCATCGTGGACCTGCGCGTGGAGGCGCTCCTGAAGGAGCCGCAGCCCGTGGACCTGATCCGCGCGTTCGCCCTGCCCACCGCGTCCGCCGTCATCTGCGAGCTGCTCGGGGTGCCGTTCGAGGACGCCGGCTTCGTGCAGAGCCGCACCGACGGCGTGCTCGACCGCAGCCGCACCGCGAAGGAGTCGGAGACGTCCGCCATCGAGCTGATGGGCTACTTCGACCAGCTGGTGACGGCGAAGGAGAAGGCCCCGGGCGACGACATGCTCGGCCGCCTCATCTCCGACAAGTCCCGCAGCGAGCAGGTCAACCACGCGGAGCTCGTGGGCATCGCCGCGCTGCTGATGCTGGGCGGCTACGACACCATGGCGCAGGTCATCGGCCTGGGCACCGTCACGCTGCTGGAGCACAAGGATCAGCTCGCGGACTTCCTGCGCGAGCCCGCGCTGGCGGACGCGCTGGTGGAGGAGCTGGTGCGCTACCTCACGGTGAATCACGCGGGCCTGCCTCGCGCGGCCACCGCCGACGTGGAGGTGGGCGGCCAGCTCATCCGCGAGGGCGAGGGGCTCATCGTCATGCTCAGCTCCGGCAACCGCGACGAGCAGGCGTTCCCCAACGCGGACGCCTTCGACATCCGCCGCGACTGCCGCCACCACGTCGGCTTCGGCCACGGCCTGCACCGCTGCATCGGCGCGACGTTCGCCCGCGCGGAGCTGGCCATCGTCTTCCGCACCCTCTTCGAGCGCATCCCGTCCCTGCGCGTCGCGGTGCCCGTGCAGGAGCTGCCCTTCCGCCACGAGATGGTCCTGTATGGCCTGAAGCAACTGCCCGTGGCATGGTCCGCCGCCCCGGAGCGCACCCCCGCCGGAGAGACGTGAGCACGCCATGAAGATCCTCGCCATTTCAGGCAGCCTGCGGAAGGTTTCGTCCAACACCGTGCTGCTCAGGGCCGCCATCAAGCTGGCCCCGCCCGGGGTGGAGATGTCGCTCTACGAAGCGCTCGGCGACATCCCGCCCTTCAACCCGGACCTCGACGACCTGGACAACGGCATCGCGCCTCCCAGCGTGCTGGCCCTGCGCGCGGCGCTCCAGGCCGTGGACGCGGTGCTCATCTCCAGCCCCGAGTACGCCCACGGCGTCTCCGGCGTGATGAAGAACGCGCTGGACTGGCTGGTGGGCAGCGGCGAGTTCTCCGGCAAGCCCACCGCGCTCATCAATGCCTCGCCGCGCTCCCAGCACGCGCATGCGTCGCTGATGGAGGTGCTGCGGACCATCAGCTTCACGAACGTCATCGAAGGCCTGCTCACGGTCCCCCTCGCGGGCCGGAAGGTGGATGAGGACTCGCTCGCGGCGGATCCGGACGTGGCACCCGTCATCCTCAAGACCATCCAGGCGCTCGTGCAGGCGGCCCAGCCCCAGGCCTCGACCGAGGCCTAGAGCAGCGAGTCCGACGTGCGGGTCCCCACGGGCGGCCGCCAGGCTGCCTTCCCGCTCGCCGGCCCGTCACGGTGGAAGCCGTGCGGCCCGGCGAGCGCTCCTGCTTCCGGTGTGACATCCCGGGCAGGCACCGGGTACGCTCCCGCCCGAGATGACTCCTGCCGTCCGGGCCGACATGGAAGCACGTGCCGACCGCGCCCTGCGCCGGGGTGAGCTGGCGGAAGCGTTCGAGCTGTTCGAGCACCTGCAGCGCGCCTTCCCCTCCGAGGAGGGCCTGGCCCTCAAGCTCGCCCACCTGCGCGAGAGCCTCCAACCACAGGAGCTCCAGCACCTCCGCAACCGCGTGAAGGAGCCCCAGCGCCTCCCCCTGGGCCCGGCGTCCGCCATGCAGGAGGGCGAGCGCCTCTTCACCCTGGGTGACTACGTGGGCGCCGCCGCCGCGTACCGCCGCGCGCTCCAGGAGCGCCCCGGCAACGAGCTGGTGCAGGAGCGACTGGAGGAGCTGTACCGGCTGGCCCGCGAGATGCCGGTGCAGTCCCCCACCGACAAGGCCCTGCCGCCCCAGAAGGAGGACGCGCTCCAGGCCCTCCTGGATCGCCTGGCCTCCCGGCGCCGCCTCAAGCGCGACTGAGGGGTGTCCCCCTCGTCCTTGCGAGCGGAGATCCGACGCGACGCGTGATTCGTGCGTTGCGCACCCTGGAGGTGGCACCTACAATCCGCACCGACGTTGCTGTCATAGTGCCGCCCGTCTCCACTGACACCCACGTCCGACTTTCTCGTCCCTATGACCCGACCTCTCCGACTCGGAGTCCTCACCGGCGGTGGCGACTGCCCGGGGCTCAACGCTCTCATCCGAGGCCTCGTCCGACGGGGCGCGCACGAGTTCGGTCACTCGTTCGTGGGCATCGAGAACGGCTACATGGGGCTGATGGAGCCGGAGCTCGTCCGCCCGCTCGGTGTGGAGGACACGCGCGGCATCCTGCCCAAGGGCGGCACCATCCTGGGCACGTCCAACAAGGCGAACCCGTTCGCCTACCCGGTGCGTGTGGGCGCCGCCTGGGTGGAGCAGGACTTGTCGGATCAGGCGCTGCGCCGCTGCGAGGAGCTGCGACTGGACGGGCTCGTCGCCATTGGCGGGGACGGCACGCTGTCCATCGCGCACCGGCTGGCGCAGAAGGGGCTGAAGGTCGTCGGGTGTCCGAAGACCATCGACAACGACCTGTCCGGCACGGATCAGACGTTCGGCTTCGACACCGCGCGGCTCATCGTCACGGAGGCGCTGGATCGCCTGCACACCACCGCGGAGTCCCACGACCGGGTGATGGTGTTGGAGATCATGGGCCGCAACGCGGGCTTCCTCACGCTGGAGAGCGGGATCGCGGGCGGCGCGGACCTCATCCTCATCCCGGAGATTCCGTACCGGGTGGAGGCGGTCCTGGAGACCCTGCGTCGCCGGGCCACGCGCCGCCGCAGCTTCTCCATCATCGCCATCTCCGAGGGCGCGTACCCGCAGGGCGGCACGCTGTCCGTGCTGGCGCAGGCCGCGGAGATTCCAGGCCGGGGCGTGGTGCGGCTCGGCGGTTCAGGCAAGGCGTGCGCGGATTTGCTCGCCAGCCACATCGATGCGGAGATTCGTGTCACGGTGCTCGGCCACCTGCAGCGCGGAGGCAGCCCGAGCGCGGCGGATCGCGTGCTGGCGACGCGTTATGGCTGCAAGGTTCTGGACCTCATCCGTGATGACGAGTGGGGGAACATGGTGGCGCTGCGGAACAACGAGATTGTCAGCGTTCCGCTGAGCGAGTCGCGCAAGGAGCGACGGGTGGATCCCCAGGGAGACCTGGTGCGGTTCGCCCGGAGCATGGGCATCGGTTTCGGGGACTGAGGGAGAAGCGCACCACGCCATGTCGCTCGTCGGCCGCCATATCGGTCGCTATCGCATCCTGGAGGAGCTGGGCTCCGGGGGCATGAGCGTCGTGTACAAGGGGCTCGACACCGCCCTGGACCGCGAGGTCGCGGTGAAGGTGCTGCACCCGCACCTGGCCGGCAAGGACGAGTCCCGCCGTCGGCTCGCCCGCGAGGCGCGCGCCGTCGCCAAGCTGCACCACCCCAACATCCTGGAGGTGTTCGACTTCTCCTCGGCGGAGGCGCACGACGCCTTCATCGTCACGGAATACATCCGGGGCCGCACGCTCAAGACGTACCTGGATGAAGGCCCGATGGAGCCGCCCGAACTGGCGGCGATGATCATCCACGAGCTGGCGGCGGCGCTGGCGCACGCGCACGAGGCGGGCGTCATCCACCGCGACCTGAAGCCGGAGAACGTCATGGTGCGCGAGGACGGGGTCCTCAAGCTCATGGACTTCGGCATCGCGCGGCTGCTCGACATCGAGGACCGGATGACGGTGACGGGCGCGCTGGTGGGTTCGCCCGCGCACATGTCGCCGGAGATCATCGAGGGCCTGGAGGCCGGGCCAGAGGCGGACATCTTCAGCCTGGGCATCATGTTCTACGCGCTGATGACGGGCCGGCTGCCGTTCACCGCGTCGAACACCACCGCGACGCTCAAGCGCATCCTGGACGGGACGTACGAGGATCCGCGCCGCCGCGTGCCCACGCTGTCGGACGAGCTGGCGGAGATCTGCGCGACGTGCCTCCAGCGCGACCCGCAGCGGCGCTATCCCAACGCGGGCAAGCTGCGCGACGCGCTGGCGGACGCGCTCGCGGGGCTGGGCTTCTCCCGCGTGGGCGAGGAGCTGATCTCCTTCTTCGCGGATCCGCCGTCGTACCAGCGGCTCGCGCGCCAGCGCATCGTCGCGGCGCTCCTGGAGCGCGGGGAGCGGCAGCTCGCGGAGAAGCGGACGCCGAGGGCGCTGGCGTGCCTCAACCACGTGCTCGCGCTGGACGCGACGAACGAGCGGGCGCTCGGGCTGCTCAAGGGAATCCAGCGCCAGCAGCGGCGGCGCACCTGGCGGCGGCGCGGCCTGCGCCTGGGCATCGGAGTGGGCGTAGCGCTCGCGCTGGGCCTGGGCGGTTGGCAGTGGAGCCGCTCACAGCCAGAGGTACCGACCGAGGTCCCCGCGAAGGCGGGAGCTACCGGCGCCAACCCGGAGCAGTCGGGCGCGGGGACGCGTCTCACGGGCAGCGGCACCGGCACGGGTCCGCAGGGCACGGGCTCGCAAGGCCCCAGCAGCGTGACCGGCACGGGCCCTCAAGGCCCCAGCAGCGCGACAGGCACCGGCGCGCAGGGCACGGGCGGCTCGACGAGCACGGCTCCCGACTCGCGGCTCACGGGCACGAGTGGCTCGACTGGCACCGCCACGGGTCCCCTGCCTCCGGCCGTCGCCACCGGCACCCCCAGCGGATCGCAGCCCACCGTTCCCACGGTGCCTGACCCCACCC
>NZ_RAWB01000660.1 GCF_003612055.1 Corallococcus llansteffanensis | reverse complement strand
GTCACGCCCCTCCGGAGCCTCCGCCCGCGCGCTGACGGCCGCCCCGCATGCCCCGCCCTCCGTACATCCTCGACGCGCGCACCAGCGACGACGTGTACGCCGACGCCCTCCGGCTGGCGAAGGTCTACCTGCCGCAGTGGGCGGGCTTCTGGCCCGCGGGGTCCCCGCAGTACTTCGCCACCGACGATCCCGGGCTCGTCGTCCTCAAGCTGCTGGCCCAGCTCCACTCGACGCTCGGCACGCAGCTCAACCGGGCGCCGGACAAGCACTTCCTCACGTTCCTCGACTTCTTCGGCGTGGAGCTGCGAGGCCCCCAGGCCGCGCGCGTCCCGCTGACGTTCACGCTCGCCGACGGCAGCGGTCCGGTGGAGATCCCCCCCAACACCCAGGTGGCCTCCGAAGCCGACGCCAACCTCCTCTTCGAAACCACCCGCCCCCTGGTGGCGCTGCCCGCGCGGCTGGTGGCGGGCTACATGCTGGCCCCGGCGGCGGACACGTATTCGGAAGTCACCTCGCTCGTGGGCTCGCCCGATACCGGCGCCCCGGTGGCCACGCCGCTCGCGCACGTGCTGTCGCTGGGCAGCGCGACGCTGTTCCAGCAGTCCACCCCCGTGGAGGAGCTGAGCATCACGCTTCAAGGCGTGAACCTCTTCCAGGCGGACTTCGCGCGGTGGACGGACGGCGCCGGCACCCCGCTGCGCCCGCGCTTCAGCCCCGAGCGCTACGACACGCTGACCGCGTCCTTCACCAGCTTCTCACAGACAACCGCGTCGCAGGTGGGGGGCCAGACGTCCTTCTGGATCTCCGTGAGGCCCTCCGAGGACGTGCGCATCCGGAGCGCCGACGCGGAGATCCTTCCGCAGATCAGCAACATCTCCGCCACCGTGCGCTCGCCCCGCCTCCAGGCGGAGGCCACGTACACCAACGGCACCGCCGTGGACCTCACCAAGGGCGGCTACCCCTTCGGACAGATGCCGGCCGTGGAGGATGCCTTCTACATCGCGTCGACGGACGTGTTCTCGCGCGTGGGCGCGGCGATCTCCCTGGACTTCGAGGCGACCTCCATCTCGCCGCCCACGCCCGTCCGGCTCGCCTGGGAGTCCTGGGACGACGGCTGGCAGCCGCTCGACGTGCTCGACGGCACCGACGCGCTCACGCACTCGGGACGCGTGAGCTTCACCTGCCCCCCCATGTCCCTGGCCACGATCAACGGCCGCACGAGCCGCTGGATGCGCGCGCGCATCGCGTCGGGCGGCTACGGCCTGCCCGGTGGCATCGTGGTGGTGAAGTCCGCGCAGTACGTCGTCGACGATCTCATCGGTCCCTACGTGACGGACAAGGGCGAGGTCCTGGACATCCTCCAGGAGCACGACCTCAACTTCGGCTACGAGTACCAGCCGCCCAGCTACGTCCCGCCGTACGTCGCGTCCCTCCGGTTGCGCTACGAACTCACCGAGCGCCCCGAGCTGGCCCTCACGCGCAACGGGTTCACCGATGCGCCGCTGGAGCTGCTGCCGTACCAGCCCGTCCCCGAGCAGGAGTCGGCCTGGTATCTGGGCTTCGCGCCGGAGGACTTCCTGGCGCACGTGCGCGGCCGGACCCTGTCGCTGCTCGTGCTGCTGCCCACCACACGCAGCGGCACCGACGTTCCCCCGGCCGCATCCGCGGCGGCACCGACGTGGTCCGCCTTCGACGGGAGCACGTGGCGCGCGCTCAAGGTCCAGGACGGAACCAACGTCTTCACCACCACGGGCATCGTGAAGCTGGAGATCCCCTCGTGGATGACGAGCAGCCCCGCCTTCGGACAGGTGCTGGCGTGGCTGCGGCTGTCCGCTCCGGAGGACGACCCCACGCGGCTGCCGCCGCTCCAGGGCATCGTGCCGAACCCGGTGGACGCGGTGAACGGCGTGCTCTGGACCCACGAGGTCCTCGGCTCAGGCACGGGAGGACCGGGCGTCACGCTGGAGTTCCCCCGCAAGCCGGTGCTGGAGGGACAGACGGTGCAGGTGTTCGAGCAGACGCCCATCGCCCCCCAGACGGTGCCCGGCGGCCAGCCGCTCGCCGCCGTCGCGGGGCCACGGACCTGGGTGACCTGGACCGAGGTGTCCAGCTTCTCCTTCTCCAGCGCCACGGACCGCCACTACCTGCTCGACCACGCCAGCGGGATGCTGACGTTCGGTGACGGCGTGCGCGGCATGGCCCCGCCCCCGGGAGAGAACAACATCCAGGCCAGCCAGTACCGCAGCGGCGGGGGCCTGGGTGGCAACCAGCCCGCGCTCACGCTGACCCAGCTTCAGCGCGCGCGGCCGGAGATCGACTCCGTCACGAACGTCCTGCCGTCCCGGGGCGGCACCGGCGCGGACACCCTGGACGCGCTGCGGACGCTCGGCCCCAGACGGTTGAAGGCGCGCGACCGGGCCGTCAGCGCCGGGGACTTCGCCACCCTGGCCCTCACGTCCTCCCAGCGCGTCGCCCGGGCCACGGCCTACGCGGAGCTGGACGGACGGCTGTTCGTCGCGGTCGTCCCGCGTGAGCCCGCGGATCTCCAGCCCACCGTCAGCTCGGACCTGGTGGAAGAGGTGGGCGAGTACCTGCGCGCCCGCGCCCCCTTCGTCGTGGCGGACACGCTGGACGTCGTCGGGCCGGAGTACGTCCCCATCGACGTCTTCGTCCGCGCCGTGCTGGAGCCCGGGGAGCAGGAGGCCCTCATCCGGGAGCGGATGACGGCCCTGCTGGCGCTCTTCTTCGCCCCGCTCGGCGGCCCCGGCCACGAGGCGGGCTGGGACTTCGGGGCGACGGTCCACGCGGCGGACGTGGCGCAGGCACTGGAAGCCGTGCCGGGGGTCATGGTCATCGACGGGGTCACCCTGGCCGGTGGCCTTGCGTCCCTGCCGCTCGTGCGAGCCTGGCTCCCGACCGTCGGCACCGTGACCCTGGAGGTGAACCATGGCGGATGAACTGCGCCTGCCGGACCTCGCGCCGGAGGGGTACGCGGAGATCTTCGAGGCGTTGCGCAACGCCATCCCCACCTTCAGCTCCAACTGGACGGACTACAACGCCTCCGATCCAGGCATCACCCTGCTCCAGCTCCTGGCCTGGGTGGGCGAGGCCACGGCGTACCGGGTCGACCGGGTTCCAGACGCGTCGTTCCACAACTTCCTCCTCATGGCCGCCGGCGTGCCCGAACAGGGCGTCGAACAGGCGCTGCTGACGGCACAGCGCGACATCGTGAAGCGCGGGCTGGTGACCATCACGCTCGGTGGCCAGCCCGTCCTGATGGATCCCGCGTACGTGGAGCTGCTGCGCTACCTGGTGTCCATCCTCGGGCAGGACGTGGACGCGGCTCAGATGCACGCGGTGGCGCAGCGCTACTGGTCCAGCCCCTACCGCGCGGTGACCCGCGAGGACTTCGAGGCCCTGTCGCTCCAGTGCTCCGCGAGCGTTCCCGACACCGCGCCGTTCGACAAGGTGATGCGCGCGTTCGTCCACCGCCAGGAGGCGGGCGTGCGGGTGACGATCGTCTCCGGCTACGTCCCGCTGTACTCGCTCAAGTTCGCGAAGAGCTACACCACGACCACGCCCGCGGAACCTGACCCGGCGATGTACGGGACGCTGACGGTGAGCGCGACGCCCCCCAGCTTCTCGTCGCTCAACGGGTACGACAAGCTGGTGTACGCGGTGGGTGCGTTCCTGGCCCCGCGCCAGCTCATCGGCACGGCCGTCTCCGTGGAGGCGGCGCGCTTCACCCCGCTGGTGGCGACCGTGGATCTCGTCGTCGCGCGCGGCTACGACGGGGAGACGGTGCTGCGGGCGGCGGCGGCGAGCCTCATCGCGCTGACGGATCCGCTCAAGGGAGGAAGCGACGGCGACGGCTGGACCTACGGGCAGCCGCTCCTGGAGCACGACCTGCTCGCCGCGCTCGGGGGACTCCCGGGCATCGACCCGAGCTTCCCCCTGGTCGCCCAGGTGGACGCGCTCAACGGCACGCGCGTGGGGGATGCGGCGGTCGGAGTGACGACGGTGGTCGAGTCCCCGCCATACGATGCCGGCTTCCCCTGGTTCGTGTCGCTGACACTGCGGGCCCTCTACAGCACGTGGACGATCCAGGTGGGCGTGCACGGCCGCGTCGCCATGGACACACGGATTCCGTTCGAGGAGGACGCATGAGCGAGGATCCGAACAGCTACCTGCGGTTCCTTCCCGCGCTCTTCGCGCTCCGGGGGCCCGGGGACTCGCCGTCGTTCCTGGAGCAGTACCTGCACATCCCCGAGAGCATCCTCGGGTCGCGCGACGGAGCGTCGGCGAACGTGCAGCGGGGCATGGCGGCGGTGCTCGACGTCCTCCCGTCGCTGCTCTACCCCCGCCTGTCCTTCCTGTTCCCGGGTTCGAGCGCGCTCGTCCCTCCCATCGAGGTCACCACCGCCAATGGCGACCCCAACGACGTGGCCACCGCGCGCAACCTGCGGGCACTGAACGGCCTGCTCGGCATCGTGCCCATCGACAGCACCTTGTCGAAGGACACGGGCCCGTGGCGGACCGCGGTGCTGGCCTGGCTCACCGACTACCTGGACTGGCTCGGGGGATGGCTCGACTTCACGGGCAACCCGGACTGGAGCGTGGACCGGCGGCGCGCCGTGCTCATCGGCCTGATGCCCCTGTACCGCAAGCGCGGGACTCGCGACGGGCTGGAGGGGCTCTTGCGCCTGCTCGTCGCGCCGGACATCCGGGTCATCGACCTGGTCTCCGCCACGCCGCTGCTGCTGGGCGAGAACTCGACGCTGGCCGAGTTCTACAGCGACGGCGACGGCGTGCTGGACGGCACGCGGCCCTTCAGCTTCGCGGTGGAGATTCCACTGCCCACGTATGACTTCGACACGGCCCCGGTGCAGGCGCTCGTCGCCAGCGTGCGGAAGCTCGTCGACGACGAGAAGCCCCTGCACACGCGCTACGTGATGCGCCTGCGGACCCTTACCTTCACCGTCGGACTGAATTCGACCGTGGGGACCGATACCCTCATCCCGATCCCGGAGAATGCCCGTG
>NZ_RAWB01000065.1 GCF_003612055.1 Corallococcus llansteffanensis | reverse complement strand
GCCTTGCTGGATGGCCCCTTCGACCGGGGGCGGGACGGGCCTGGGGGTTGGCTCATCCTGGATGAGCCGGAGCTGCGCTTCGCAGGCTCAGGGGACGCCCTGGTGCCAGACCTCGCGGGATGGCGGCGTGAACGAATGCCGCGGATGCCCGACACCCCCGTCTTCTCCCTGGCGCCGGACTGGGTGTGTGAGGTGCTTTCCCCCTCCACCCGCCGGTGGGACCGGGGCCCGAAGATGCGCATCTACGCGCGCGCGGGCGTGGAGTGGTTGTGGTTCATCGAGCCCCTGGAAGAGGGGCTGGAGATCCATCGTCTGCGCGAGGGGCAATGGGAGTTGTCGGGCGTGCACCTGGGGAAGGGCACCGTGCATGCGGCGCCTTTCGAAGCGGTGCCGCTGGAGTTGGACGCGCTCTGGGAGCGCTGAGCCTCGCTCCGCTCAGGGCAGCTTCGGCCGGATGACGCGGGGCGCGTCCGGGTTCACGTCCAGCAGGCGCACGGGGTCGCCTTCGCGCACGGTGCCTGCCTTCAGCACGCGGGCGAGCTGACCCCTGCGTCCCCAGCTCTCCTTGAGCAGGCCGGGCCGCAAGGCATCCAGCTTCCAGCAGGGCACGCACGGCTCGGTCAGCTCCACCACCACCTCGGGGCCCAGGGCCAGCCGCTGGCCCGGGGGCAGCGCGTCGAGCGCCAGCCCCTCCACCAACACGTTCTCCTTGAGCGCACCCAGGGGGACGTCCAGCGCGGCCCGCTGTGCTTCGTCCACGAGCAGCACCTGGCGCTTGTGGCCCACGGCGCGCCGCTGGTGGCGGTCCCCCTCGAAGCCGTGCTGCTCCACCGCGCGCGCTTCGGGGACGCGGCGCATGGGCGTGCCGCGCTCCTGGGCGAGCAGGAGCGCGCGGATGGTGCCGGTGGGAGAAGGAGTGCTCACGGCGCGACACTAACGCGGGCCTGACCGCCGCGAGAGGAGCGGACGGGGCTGCGCGGGCCCGCCTCCCCGCTCCCGAGCGTTGGAGAAGCGGCATCCGTCCCACGCGGAGGCCTGCCGAGCCGGGGCGGGGGTGTTAAGCGCCGCTGCGACGCCGTGCGACCTCCTCCTTTCCGCGAGGCGGGCCCGCCGGCGCCTGGACATCGTTCCCGCCTGGGGAGGCCGTCACCGTGAGCACGAAGAACGTTCGCATCGAGAAGGACACCTTTGGTCCCATCGAAGTCCCCGCCGACCGGCTCTGGGGCGCGCAGACGCAGCGCAGCCGCCAGAACTTCGCCATCTCCAGCGAGCGGATGCCCCTGGCGCTCGTGCACGCGCTGGTGCTGGTGAAGAAGGCCGCCGCGCTGGTGAACCAGGAGAACGGCTCGCTGCCGAAGGAGAAGGCCCAGGCCATCGTGAAGGCCGCGGACGAGGTGCTCGCCGGCCAGCACGACGAGGAGTTCCCCCTGCTGGTGTGGCAGACGGGCAGCGGCACCCAGACGAACATGAACTGCAACGAGGTGCTGGCCAACCGCGCCTCGGAGCTGATGGGCGGCGAGCGCGGGGAGGCTCGCAAGGTCCACCCCAACGACGACGTCAACAAGGGGCAGAGCTCCAACGACGTGTTCCCCACCGCGATGAGCGTGGCCGGCGTGGAGGCCGTGGTGAAGCACGTGCTGCCGGAGCTCCAGGCCCTGCGCGACGTGCTGGCCCAGAAGTCCCAGGCGTTCCAGTCCATCGTGAAGATTGGCCGCACGCACCTGCAGGACGCGACGCCGCTCACGCTGGGCCAGGAGTTCAGCGGCTACGTGGCTCAGCTGGACCGCGCGAAGGCCCACCTGGAGGCCGCGCTGCCGCACCTGCTGGAGCTGGCGCTCGGCGGCACCGCCGTGGGCACCGGCCTCAACGCGCCCCCGGGCTACGCCGAGCGCGTGGCGGCGGAGATTTCCAAGCTCACCGGGCACGGCTTCGTCACCGCGCCCAACAAGTTCGAGGCGCTGGCGGCCAACGACGCGCTGGTGCAGGCGCACGGCGCGCTCAAGGGGCTTTCGGCGGTGCTGTTCAAGGTGGCCAACGACATCCGGTGGCTGTCGTCCGGGCCCCGGTCCGGCATTGGTGAAATCAACATCCCGGAGAACGAGCCGGGCAGCTCCATCATGCCGGGCAAGGTGAACCCCACGCAGAGCGAGGCGCTCACCATGCTGTGCGCCCAGGTGATGGGCAACGACGTGGCCATTTCGCTGGGCGGCGCGTCCGGCAACTTCGAGCTCAACGTCTTCAAGCCGCTCATCATCCAGAACTTCCTGCAGAGCTGCCGGCTGCTCGCGGACGGCATGCGCAGCTTCCGCCTCAACTGCGCGGTGGGCATCGAGCCGAACCTCCCCCGCCTCCAGGAGAACCTCCAGCGCAGCCTGATGCTCGTCACCGCGCTCAACCCGCACATCGGCTACGACAACGCGGCGAAGATCGCCAAGACGGCGCACAAGCAGGGCAAGACGCTCAAGGAGGTGGCGGTGGAGCTGGGGCTCGTCACCGCCGAACAGTTCGACCAGTGGGTCCGCCCGGAGAAGATGACCGGGAACCTGTAGGCCCCTCGGCCGGAGGGTGGGAGGGGGCAACGCCCACATCCCGCCCAATCGTGGGCCAGCGCACGCTCAGGCAAGAAGGGGGGAGCGCGCGGGAGCGGGGACGATTAGGGTACGGGGGCCATGAACGTCCCCTTCGTCATTGAGACCACGCACCGCGGCGAGCGGGCGTACGACCTCTACAGCCGCCTGCTCAAGGACCGCATCATCCTCCTGGGCACGCCCATCAACGACGATGTGGCCAATCTCATCGTCGCCCAGCTGCTGTTCCTGGAGTCCGAGGACCCGGACAAGGGCATCAACCTCTACATCAACTCGCCCGGTGGCTCCGTCACCGCCGCGCTCGCGATGTATGACACGATGCAGTACGTCAAGTGCCCCGTGTCCACCATCTGCGTGGGCCAAGCGGCCTCCGCGGGTGCGCTGCTGCTGCTGGCGGGCTCCAAGGGCAAGCGCTACGCCCTGCCCAACGCCCGCATCATGATCCACCAGCCGCTGGGCGGCGCGCAGGGTCAGGCCACGGACATCGACATCCAGGCCAAGGAGATCCTCCGCCTGCGCGCGTACCTCAACGGCCTGTTCGTGAAGCACACGGGCCACACCATCGAGCGCATCGAGAAGGACACCGAGCGCGACTACTTCATGAGCGCCGAGGAGGCCCGGCAGTACGGCCTCATCGACGAGGTCGTGGAGCGCGCGGGCATCCCGCCGGTCAAGTAGCGCCTGATTCCCAAGGAGTCCCGGAGGGCCGGCTCCCCGCCGTCCTCCGGCCGGGCATGCGATGCCAGAAGGGCGCGCAAGCCGCCCTCCAGTGCGCCTTGCCCTTCGCGTACCCACTGTTCGGGTATGGCGCCCCGTTTCCTCTTCGCCGCTCTCCTGCCTGCCCTGATGGCGGGTGCTGGTTGTGCCCTTGGCCCCAGTGGGCGCCTGCCATCTCCTCCCTCGTCCCAGCCGGTGCAGGCGGAATTGGGGCAGCGCGACGTCGTGCAGGCCGGTGAGGAGTACGCCCGACAGAACGCCATCGTGCTGGCCCAGGGCGGTGAGGCGGTGCGGATCCGCCCCAACTACTGGCGGATCCGCTTCGCGCTTCCGGAGGAGGGCTCCGGCACGCTGCTGGAGCTGGACTTCGACGAGCTGGCGCAGCGGGTGACGGGCTCGCGGCGCCTGGACATCACGCCCGAGATGCCACCCACCTCCAGCACCTTCCAGCCCAGCGAAGCGAGCCCCGCCACGGGGGGCTCGGGGTTTCGCTGAGCGTCGGGTTTCCGGCTACGGCAGCCGGGTGATGCGGTCGAGCGCCGGGGCCGGCAGCGGGTTCGCCTGGGTGCTCTTCGCGGTGAAGTAGGCCTCCAGCGCATCCAGGTCCACCGCGCCGCCCATGGTGTTCGTGCCCTCCGCGAAGACGGTGAAGTTGTCGCCGCCCGGGGCGAGGAGGCTGTTCGTCGTCACGCGGTAGCTGGCGGCGGGATCCACCGTGACGCCGTTCAGCTGGATGCTGGCGGGGTCCACCTTGGAGCCGATGGGCGCCGACGCGCTGAACGCGTACTTGAAGCCCGTGGACGGGAGGAGGATGCGGGTGAGGTCGCCCACGCGGAACTGCTGCTCCAGCAGGCGTTCAATCTGCGCGCCCGTCAGGGTCATGGTGACCAGCGTGTTGCTGAAGGGCTGCACGGTGAACGCCTCGCCGTAGGTGACGGCGCCGACGTCGTTGGGGTCGGCCGGGTCGCGCACGAGGTCGGCGCGCACGCCGCCCGGGTTCATGAAGGTAATCTGGGCGCCGCCCAGGGCCGCGGGCTTCGTGGCCTCCAACTGGGCGTCCGCGATGACGAAGCCCATGGTGGACTGGCCGGTGGGGTCCCTCTGGAGGTTGCTGCGGGTGAGCGTCTCGGCGACCCAGCCGATGACGCGGTTCTCCAGCGGCGACGTCAGTCCCTTGTAGCGGGTGATGAGCTCCGTGACGGTGGGGTCCGGCGCCACCGTGCGGGTGACGATGACGTTCTGGGCCTGGGCCTTCGTCACCTGGCCCGTCTTCGCATCCAGCGTCAGGTCGATGTCCGTGAGCAGCCGGCCCACCGACGCGGCGCTGGTGACGAGCTTGCCGCTCAGCGTGCAGTTGTAGGCCTGGTGGGTGTGGCCGCTGACGATGACCGCCACCGCCGGGTCCAGGTTCTGGGCGATGTCCAGGATGGGGCCGGAGATGCCCTTGCACTCGTTGTAGAGCGACTCGAGCGCGGGCGTCCCGCCCTCGTGCACCATGACGACGATGGCGTTCACGCCCTGCGCCTTCAGCTCCGGCACCAGCGCGTTGACGGTCTCCACCTCGTCCTTGAACTCCAGCCCCGCCACACCCGTGGGCGTGACGATCTTCGCCGTGCCTTCCAGCGTCATGCCGACGAAGGCCACCTTCACGCCGTCGAAGGTGCGCACGTCGTAGCGCGGGAAGAGGGTGCGGCCCGGCCCGGTGGCCACGTTGGCCGCGAGGAACTTGAACTTCGCGCCGGAGAAGCCGTTGCCGTCCTGGCAGCCGTTCACGGGGTGGCAGCCACCGGCCTGCATGCGGAGGATCTCCGAGCCGCCCTCGTCGAACTCGTGGTTGCCCACCGCGCTCAGGTCCAGGCCCATCTGGTTCATCGCCTCGATGGTGGGCTCGTCGTGGAAGAGCGCGGACAAGAGCGGCGTGGCGCCGATGAGGTCTCCGGCGGACACGACGATGGTGTTCGGGTTCTTCGCGCGCAGGTCCGCGACGTACTTCGCGAAGTACACCGCGCCGCCCGCGTTCACCCGGTCCGCGCCGCCGTCCGGCAGCGTGGCCTGGATGATCTGACCGCCGCTGCCGCTCGCGGGCTCCAGCTGCCCGTGGAAGTCATTGAACGCGAGGATCTTCAGGGACACCGTCGGGGGACTGCCGCCGTCATCGCCGCCGCTGGTGCCCGCGTCGACGGAGGTGCCCGCGTCGGGCGGGGGCGGGAAGGTCACGGCCTGGCAGACGTGCTCCACGCAGGTCCAGCCCTGGCCTTCCGGCGCGGGGTTCGCGTCCTCGCAATCGAAGGCGTTCACGCATTCCTGATTGCCGCAGCCGCCGTGCATGAAGAGCAGCAGGCCCGTGACGAAGGCACCGGCGAGGAGGAAGACACTGGGACGCGCGGCGTTCTGCGCGAAGGGGACGGAAGGCTGCATCGAGGCGGCTCCTGGAGTCAGGCATCGGGAGGCGCGCGGGGCGCGGCTCCCTCGGGGAAGGGCGCGGACGATGCCATCGTCCCGTGACGCTGAAGTGAGCGACCCGTCCCGAATGGGTGCCGTGCCCGCCGGTGTGAAGCGGTCGACACACTGCTGCGCCTCAGGGGCTGGGAGACTCCTGACACCACAGGAACGCCGCGACCCCACCCGCGCGGGCCCAGAGCACCGCCTCCTGGTCGAACAGCCGACCCAGGCGCCACGCCTCGTCGCGCGACAGGCCGGGGACGAAGAGGCTCTCCTCGAACCAGCTCCGGTCCTCCGCCACGCCCACCGCGGGCACGGAGGGCTGGCCCCGGGCTTCGAGCAGGCCGCGCAGGGTGCGCTGGAGGCCCGCGTTGGTGCGCGGGGAGCGCGGCCGCGCGCGGGGGTTCCACGCGGTGACGAAGGCCCAGGTGGTGTGCCCGTGCGCGGCGAGCGCGGCGTCCAGCACCGGGTGCGCCGCGTCCACGCGCAGCACGTGCTTCACGCCTCCGACGAGCGGGTGCGGGCGCACGACGTAGGCCGTGGCCTGGAAGGCCTTGGAGAGCGCGGCCCGCCGCGCGTCACTCATTCGGCGGGATTCGCGGCCTGCGGGCTCACCGCGGGCGGGCTGGCCGGGCTGGCAAGGAGCGGCAGCGCGGAGTGCCCCTCGCGGAGCGCGGGCGGAATCTGGCTGGCCACGATGGGGGCCTGCTCCGCGGTCTGCCAGGGGACTTCCGGCCACCAGCGCTGCACGGCCGGCGGCGTCTGGGGGAAGAAGTCCTGCCCCAGCCTGGGCGCGGCGATGCTCACCCCGTCGTGCTTCGCGGCCACCAGCGAGCGCTCCATGGGCTCCGTCCAGGCGTGGCTGGCCAGGGTGAGGAGCCCCCAGTGCACGGGCAGCATCAACCGGCCGCGCACCAGCCGGTGGGCGAGCACGGCCTGCTCCGGCCCCAGGTGCCAGTCCGGCCAGCCCGCGCCGTACTGGCCCGTTTCAATCATCGTCGCGTCGAAGGGCCCCAGCTTCGCGCCAATCTCCTCCATGGCGGGGAACAGGCCGGTGTCGCCGGAGTAGTAGACGCGGTGCGCGGGCCCCACGAGCGCCCAGCCCGACCACAGCGTCTTGTTCTGCTGGAGGAAGCGGCCCGACGCGTGACGGGACGGCGTGCACACGATGTCCAGCCCCTTCACGCGCGTGCGCTCCCACCAGTCCAGCTCCACGATGCGCGCGGCCGGGATGCCCCAGTACTCCAGGTGCGCGCCAATCCCCAGCGGCACCACGAAGGTGGTGTTCCAGTCCTTCATCGCGTGCACGGTGGCGAAGTCCAGGTGGTCGTAGTGGTCGTGGGAGATGACCACCGCGTCGATGGGCGGCAGCTCGCTCAACTCGATGGGCGCCGGGAACCAGCGCTTCGGGCCCAGCCACTCCAGCGGCGAGGTGCGCCTGCCCCAGACGGGGTCCGTGAGCACGCGGTGCCCGTCCACCTCCACCAGCGTGGACGAGTGCCCGAACCACGTGATGCGCAGCCCGTCCGGCGGCGGCGTGGCGAAGCGCTTCGGGTCGATGCGCTCCACCGTCAGCGGCGCCTGGGGGCTGGTGTCGGGGCTCGCGTGGAACATGCCCGACAGCGAGCGCTCCCAGTCATTGATGATGGGCTGCGGGTTGACGAAGCCGCCGTCCTTCCACTGCGGCGAGCGCTCCATCCGCTCGCGCCGCGCACCGCTCGCGCCCTTGCCGAACGCGGTCCAGCCGTCGATGACGACGACGAGCGCGAAGGCACCGAGCAGCACCAGGCCCCAACCGAAGAGTCGCAAGAGCCTGCCGCCCCACGACGCGCCCTGGGGGCCGTGGGGGGGAAAGGCCGTGCGGAAGGCGCTCTGACGGGCCTTGTCTGAGGCCCGCATGGGCCCGGCGTTCATCTTCATGCCCGGGACCCTGCGGGTTCCGGTGCGCAAGTGTCAATGGGAAGACGCTGTCAGGGCTCGGGCGGTACGACCTTGTACCCGCGCTGGAGCAGGGGAGAGAGCCGGTCCGTCAGGTCCCAGGACTCCACGAACCGGCCGTCGCGCAGCCGGTACAGCGAGTCTCCCTGGAGCGTCACCGGGCGTGGCTTGCCGTCGGCGGCGGGCGGGCCCTTGGCGTCGGTGCCCACCGCGCGCCAGCGCACCAGCACCCAGTCCTCCTCCGCCAGGACGTGGAGCAATTCGAAGCGCAGGTCGGGGAAGAGCGCGAAGCCGGCCTCGGCCTGGGTGCGCACCACCTCCGGACCCCGGAGCTCCCGGGGGGCGTCCTCCGAGCGGTCCACGTAGTCGGCCGCGACGTACTCGGGGATGCGCTCCAGGCGCTTCTGGTTGTAGACCTCTTCCGTGAACAGGCGGGCGCGCTCCTTGTTGGTCGCGACCACCCGCTGAGCCCGCTCGGCCGGGGAGAGCGTCGCGCAACCGCTCGTCATCCCCAGGAGCCCCAGCAACCACCACGCACGTGTCCTCATGTCGCGCGCGAGTCTGCCGAGCCTTCGCGGGCGCCGTCAGCCGCTCCGTCGTCGAACCGTTCACCGCCGGGCGCCAGCCGCCCCAGGCCGATGGGCGCCCCCAGGCACGTGTCGGGGATCGCGAACGCGTCCACCAGCCCCACGGCATCCGGCCGCAGCTCCGCGCACAGCTGCACGCGCTCCTTGCGGATGGCCTTGGCCTTGGGGGCCTCCAGGTAGCCGTGCTCCAGGAACCAGCCGCTGGCGGACTCCAGGCACGACAGGCCGAAGAGGTCCGCGAGCCGCCCCAGCACCGGCTTGAGCGCTTCGTCCTTCACCGCCGCCACGCCGCGCAGGAACTGCTCCAGCACGATGCGCTCCACGCTCGCGTGCGCCAGGGCCAAGAGGTGCACCTGCACCTGGTTGAAGGCCTCGAACGCCTCCATGCCCGCCGTCAGCCGCTTGCGGATGCGCTTGGACACGGACGCGAGGATCTCCTCCTCGCGGAAGCGCAGCAGGCGCAGGTGGAAGTCGCTGTCGCGCAGGTGGTCGCTGTCGGTGCGCCGGCCCGCGATGGGGTTCCGGTCAGTCATCACCGTGGCCGCCCGGTCCACGATGAGCTTGAGCACCGCGAACACACGGTCGTCCTCGAAGCGCTGGCGGTAGCCCGTGAGCAGGCCCTTGGCGACCAGCTGCATGAGCACGGTGTTGTCGCCCTCGAAGGTGGTGAACACGTCCGTGTCCGCCTTGAGCGACGGCAGCCGGTTCGCGGTGAGGTAGCCCTGGCCGCCGCACGCCTCGCGCGCCTCCTGCACCGTGGCCGTGGCGTTCCACGACGCGTACGCCTTCAGGCCCGCGGCCAGCGCCTCCACCTCGCGCGCGTCGTCCTCGGTGCGGTGGACGTAGCGGTCCACCAGGTACTCCAGCGCGAAGTCCAGCGCGTACGCCTTGGCCACGAGGGGCAGCAGGCGCAGCTGGTGCGACTGGTGGTCCAGGAGGCGCACCTCGCGCGCGCCGATGGGGCCGAACTGGCGGCGCAGGTCGCCGTAGCGCACGGCGATGGTGAGCGCGCTCTTGGCCGCGCTCAGGGACGCGCACGCCACGCTCACCCGGCCCGCCACCAGCGCGCCCAGCATGGTGAAGAAGCGCTTGGAGTCGCCGGTGATGGAGCTGGTGTACTCGCCGGCCTCCGTCACCTGGCCGTAGCGGTCGAGCAGGTTCTCGCGCGGCACGCGCACGCCGTGGAACCACAGCCGGCCGTTGTCCACGCCGTTGAGGCCCATCTTCTCGCCGCAGTCCTCGATGCGGATGCCCGGGAGCACGTTGCCGTGCGCGTCGCGCAGCGGGACGAGCAGCGCGTGCACGCCCAGTCGTTCCCCGTCCACCTCCAGCTGCGCGAACACGGTGGCCATGCGCGCGTGCCGGGCGGCGTTGCCAATCCACTCCTTGCGCGCGGTCTCCGACGGCGTGTCGATGACGAACTCGCTCGTCTTCGCGTCGTAGCGGGCCACCGTCTCGCAGTCGCGCACGTTGGAGCCGTGACCCAGCTCGCTCATCGCGAAGCAGCCGGGCAACTCCAGCGTGGCGACCTTCGGCAGGTACTGCTGGTGGTGCCGCTTCGTGCCCAGGAACAGGATGCTGGAGCCGAACAGGCCGAAGTGGACGCCCGCCTTGATGACGAGGCTCAGGTCGAAGAAGGCCATCGTCTCGAACGCGGCGATGAACGCGCCCAGGTCCGCGCCACCCTCGCGGCCCTTGGGGAAGGCGAGCTGCCCCAGGCCGTCATCCGCCAGGTGCTTGAGCCAGGCGAAGACCTGGTCGCGGTAGGCGGGGGTGTCCAGCCCTTCCTTGTAATGGAAGTCCGCGTCCTCCAACCAGCCGCGCACCTGCTTGCGCACGTCCGCGTAGGTGCGCTCCAGCACGCCCGTCATGGCCTTCGGGTCGAAGGACGCCGTGTGCGACGGGGCCTCGGCGTGGGGGGTGCGCGAGGCGTGGGGCAGCAGCGAGCGCACCGCCTCCTTGCCGTCCACGCCCAGCGTGGCCTCCAGCGACGCCAGGGCCTGACCCAGTTGGGGCAGGGGCATGCCCAGGGGCGCGTCTCCGCCCAGCACCTGGGCCAGGTGCACGCCCAGCCCCGCGAGGGTGTGGTGCTCGTTGCCGACGAGGCCGCGCGCCGTGGTGCGGATGTGCTCGCGCAGCAGGGCGAGCTCCCGGGGCGGGGGCGGACGCAGCGGATCCACCCAGAGGGCCAGGATGCTGCTGGCCTTGAGGTCGAGCCAGGGCTGGGCGCGGGCGGCTTCACCCAGGGCGCGCAGCTCCTCGGCCGTCAGCTCGCCGTCCGTCCAGGCGACGTAGAGCATGGGGATGAGGGGGGCGAGTCCCGACTGTGACAGCAGCTCCCGGGCCGAGGGACGCGAAGGGGCATCGAGCATGAAATCTCTCCAGGCGAGGGAACGGGCGCAGTCTTGCCATGGTGGAAGGTGGCGGCAATGACGGAATGGGGTCCTGTTCACCGGACGGGCGGGGAGACAGGCGGTGACTCCCGTGGGACGCGGGGCATTCCTACGTTGGCTCCAATGAGCGACCTCCAGGACGTGGAACTGCTGCCCCAGCCGGGAGCCCATGGCTTCGATGGTGCGAACCGCAAGCACGAGATGCAGGGACCGTTCGAGCTGCCGCCCGGTCCCGAGGGCTTCTCGTTCGCGCTCTACCAGTCCACGGGCGTGGGGCTTTCGCCCGGGCACCGGATGCACCTGCTGGAGAACAGCCAGGTCTTCGACCGGATGTTGGAGGACATCCGCGCGGCGAAGCACAGCGTCCACATGCTCATCTACATCTGGCGGCCGTGTGAGCTGTCGGACCGCTTCGTGGAGGCGCTGACGGAGCGAGCGCGCGCGGGCGTGCAGTGCCGCGTCGTCGTGGATCCGGTGGGCAGCGAGGAGACCACGGGGGACAAGGACTTCGACCAGAAGGTGGAGAAGCGGCTCACCGACGCGGGCGTGGAGGTGCACTACTACCGGCTGCTCGCGGGCAAGGTGCTGGGGCGGCTCCTGGGCCGTTCGCACCAGAAGGTCGTCGTGGTGGACGGACGCATCGCGTACACGGGCGGCTTCGGCATCTGGAAGGTGTGGGAGGGCGAAGGGCTGAAGGAGGACAACTGGCGCGACACGCACATCCGCGTGGAGGGCCCGGAGGTCCGGCGCTTCCAGGTTACCTTCGCCAAGCACTGGCAGGAGTCGGGGGGCGGGCTGCTGCCGCGCGAGGCGTTCCCGGACTTGAAGGAGGAGGGGGGCGGGTGCGCGGCGTTCATCGACAGCTCCGGCCGGCTCGGCATCACCGAGGCGGAGCGGATGGCGCGCCTGGTGGTGGCGGCGGCGACGAAGCGACTGTGGATCGCCAATGCGTACTTCACGCCGCCCAATGACATCCTGGAGCAACTGGAGGTGAAGGTCCGGCGGGGCGTGGACGTGCGCGTGCTGGGGCCGGGGCCGCACCACGACGTGCCGGTGGTGCGCGCGTCGCAGCGGTCCACCTATGAGCGGCTGCTGGCGGCGGGCGTGCGCATCTGGGAGTACCAGCCGGCGATGATGCACTCGAAGACGATGCTCGTGGACGACTGGCTTTGCGTGGTGGGCTCCACGAACCTGGACGCGCTGTCGCTCAACAAGTTGAGCGAGGGGTCGCTGGTGTTTGAGGACAAGGAGATCGCCGCGAAGCTGGAGGGGTGCTGGGAGAAGGACATCCGGCACTCGAAGGAGATCACCCTGGAGAACGGCGGCCGGACGAATCCGTGGCGCCGGTTCGCGCGGCGGGCCACGCAGTTCGCGGGGCATGACCGGTAGGGCGCGCTGCCGCGGTGCTACCGGTGGGAGGTGACGCCCTCCTGCCGGCACCAGGCGAGTACGGGGCACGTGGAGCACTTCGGGCGGGAGCCGGTGCACACGTGCTTGCCGAAGGGGACGAGGAGCCGGTTGAGCTCCACCCAGTAGGGGCGCGGGAGGACGGCTTCGAGCGCGGCGAGCGTGCGCTCCGGCGTGCGGGCCTTCACGTAGCCCCAGCGGTTGGTGACGCGGTGGACGTGGATGTCCACGCTGATGACTTCGTGGCCGCACGCGATGCCGAGTGCCAGGTGCGCGCACTTGGGGCCCACGCCCTTGAACGACTGGAGGACGTCCGGGTCGGCGGGGAGCTGGCCGTGGAACTCGTCGCGCGTGCGCACGGCGATGGCGTGGACCTGGTACGCCTTGGCTTCGTGGAAGGTGACGGGCCGGATGAGCGCGTCGATGTCCCCGGGCGTGAGGCGGGCGAGGGCGTCCGGGGTGCTGGCGCGCTCCAGGAGGCGTAGGGAAGCGGGGAGGCTGACCTCATCGAGCGTGCGGATGGAGAGGATGCACGCGATGAGCTGTTCGAAGAGGGAGCCGTGGCCCTTCGCGGCGAGCTCGAACATCGCCGCGTCCGCGAAGGAGCGCACTTCCTGGCGCACGCGGCGGAGGACCTCTTCGATGTCGAAGGGGAGCTTCTCCGTGCGCGCGGGCACGGCGTGCGTGGTGCGTGCGCTCTGGACGCGCGGGGCGCGACGAGGTGCTGCCTTGGGCCGGGGCTGCTTCGTGTCCGCCATGCGGGCCTCCTGACCTGGGAAGTTGGGTCTGGAGGGCGATACTTGCTGCGTACTCCAGCCTGCTCCCTTGCATGGTGAGTAGGCGGGGTGGCTGCCTTGGTGATGAAGTGCGCTCTCTTGCGCGTAACTTCGAGAATGAACCGCCGGGGCTGTGGGGATATGGCCCGGATGGGTGGACCCTCACTCCTGCTCGTGGTGCTCGCGTGCGCGAGCCCCAGGCTCTACTTCCTGAGCAGCGACCTTCCCCGGTTGGAGAAGAACCCGAGGCTGATCGTCGCCCCGGGCCCCTGGGAGCATCCGGATGTGCCCGTGGTCTACGCGGACATGGGGACCATTCCGGATGACCTGGTGCTGCCCGCGCTCCGGGCCTTGATGGCGCTTCCCGGTGCCGCGGATGCGTGTGATGCGAACACGGGGCAGCCGCGTCCCGACGCAACCGAGTACTGCCTCGCCGTCTACCGGACGCCGCAGGACTGGCGTGTCTCCTGGCCCGTCCGGAAGCAGATGGGAGAGCGAGGCGCCTGTCAGCCACCGATGGGTGGTGTCGCCGACAAGGACTTTGGAAGTGATCTGCCGATTTTCGGCTTCGCCCATAACCATCCATGCGGCACGGACATGAGCAGTTCGGACCTGCTCGTGTTTCCCGCGGTCAAGGTGGGCGAGGCTCGCTGGACGATGATCGAATACGCGGTGTCCCCCGCCGGAAAGCCCGCCCGAGATGCGCGTGGGCGGCCCATTCCCGCCTGGGCCTGGCTGGTGACAGGGCACGCGGAGACGCCCCGGTTCCTGAAATGGAACTTCGCGGGAGAGGTTTTTCGATGGAGCGAGGCGGAACGACAATGGAGGTTCGAAGCTCGCTGCGAGCCTGCGCCTCCCAGGAATCTCGGCTCGACCCGTTCTCCTCCGAAGTGCTACCCCCGATGATGCCGACTCATCATCGCCAAGGGAGAGGTACTGTGTGCTGAAGCCCCATTACGTCATTCTCCTGGTGTCGCTCGTGGCGGATGGCGGGAGCACCTCCACGCGGCCTGATGCGGGTCCCTCCGGGACGCGGGATGGAGGAGGCTCGGCCATCACGGATGGGGGGACCACGGCAGGCATCCGGTGGCCCACGGATCTCCGCCCGCTCGCGACCCTGGATGGCCCGGCCATCCTGGCGGCCCATGCCGCGCTCCAGCGCGTGCTCGAAAGCTTTCCCAAGCAGGACGCGGGCGCGTGTGAGTCCTCTGCCCGCTCACTGGACGTGGTGGTGGGGCAGGAGGGCGGCGTCTATTTCGTCCGCCTCGACCGGCGCCTTGACCGATGTGGATGGCCCATGGGCAGCAGCCTGGAGTTCGACTGGTTCGAACTGTACGCGGTGTCGCCCGAGGGGAAGATCCTCGCACGACGTTCCGTCATGCCTTAGCGCTCAGGCGCTCTTCGTGAGATCCAACGCGTACCAGCGGTCACAGCCGAAGTGCCCGGTGCGGCCCATGGGGGCGCAGAGGGTCTCGAAGCCGAGCCGCTGGTAGAGCTTCTGGGCCTGCGTCATGCCCGCCAGCGTTTCGAGGTAGCACTGGCGGAAGCCGGCCGCCTTCGCGAACTCCAGACAGTGTCTCAGCAACCGCTCGCCCGTGCCGTGGCCCCGGGCCTGGGGCAGGAAGTACATCTTGCGCAGCTCGCAGACGTCCGGCGCGCCTCCGTCCAGCGGCGCGATGCCCCCGCCTCCCACTACCCGACCTGATTGTTCGACGACGAAATAGGCGTGGCGGGGCCGGGTGTAGGCCGCGCTCATCGCGTCCACTTCGGGGTCGTGGATCGCGAACCCCGGGCCGTCCGCTCCGAACTCGGGCATCACCGCGCGAATGACCGTGGCCACCGCCGCGTCGTCCCGGGCCTCGATGGGCCGCAACGTCAGTTCCGTGCTCATGACCTCCACGGTCCCATGACTCGCTCCCGGCGGCCAGCGTCGGGTGTGCACGTGTGCAGCGCCCTGCACAGGTGCCACGCGCCCACCGCACCCCCCGTGGATTTCAATCCCGCGACCTTCCAGGGCATTCTGCGTGGCACGTCCGTTGTAGAGGGGGAAGCTCCATGTACTGTCCTGCCTGCCGACAAGAACGCCTGGGAAGTGCGCGCCAGTGCGTTCTCTGCGGCACCCCGCTGTCCGCCCGAGCCCGATCCGCCATCGAGGCCGAGCTCGCGCACGTCCACTTCCTCCTGGACGAGGCCCCGCGCTGGGACGCCTCCGATGTGCCCGCCCACGTGCGCCGCTGGCTCACCGAACGCTACGAGCGACAGGCCCGCGTCCTCCTCTCCGTCCTCACCGAGCCCCCCACGCAGGCGCTGACGCCCGCGCCCGAACTGGAGCCGGTCGCGGTCCAGACCGAGGCCGTTCCCACGCCGATGGGGGAGGGGGCCGTGGCCGTCGGTCCCGTGGCGTTCGTCGCGCCGGAGGTCATGGAGAACGTCTCCACCCTTGCTTCCGAGGCGCCCGTCACGCACGGCATGGCCCTGGACGCCAACGTCGTCGCTGGCACTGCCTCGGAGAACTCCGTCGCTCCCGCCGTCACCCACGTCCCTGACGCTCCCGTGGCTCATGCGCTCACGGAGGCCGCCGTCGCGGGTGCACCCCAAGCCGCCAGGTCCTCCGCCGCGCGCTTCTCCGTGCATGATGTCTCCGCGTCGCTGGGCATCGCCACCCCGGACACCGCGGCCGCTCGCGGTCCGAAGGCCGCTCGCACGCCTCCCGAGTCCCACGCGCGGCCGATGAACGCGAGCCGCGCGGCCGCGTCCCGCCGGCTGCCTCCGAACCCGGCCGAGCCGTTCATGGATCCGCCCGCGCCCGGGGGCCGCACCGCGCGCCTCGTCGAGGAGGCGTCGTCGTGGAGCCGTGTGTGGCGGCCGTTCCTCTACGAGAGCATCGCGTGGTTCATCGGCGCGTTCCTCATCCTCTCCGGCACGCTCTACTTCGTCTTCGAGTCCTGGGCCGGGATGACGTCCGTCACCCGCTCGCTCACCGTCTTCCTGATGACCGTGGGCTACTCCGTCGGCTTCTCCGTCTGGGGCGGCTTCCTCGCCCGCCGCGAGTCGCTGCGCAAGCCGGGCCACATCCTTGGCCTCATCGGTTCCGCCGTGGCCCCGCTGGGCGGCGTCGCGCTGGGGCCCATGGGCTTCGGTGAGTCCCTCCAACTCGACGGCGTGCACCCCGCGCTGCTCGTGCCGCTGCTGTTCGTCTGGGCCGGCGCCGCCGCCTTCCTCGCGCGCAAGCCCGCCGAGTCCTTCGACGCCCCCTCGCGCCCGTTCATCCAGGTGGGCCTCGTCGGCGCCACGCTCATCATGGGCCTCGCGCCCCTGGCCGCGCGGCTGGGCGCCCCGGCGGTGTGGCTCAACGCCCTGCCGTGCATCCTCTTCTTCCTGCTGTCCAGCAAGGCCCTCGCTACCCCGCGCAAGGGGGATGCGCTCGCGTTCGCGCTCGCCGCGCCCCTGTACCTGACCGCGCTGTTCGCCATCCGGTTGCACCTGGCCCTGGGCTCCGCGGGCGCCTCCGTCCCCGCCGGCACCTACGCGCCCTTCGTCGCCTTCCTGCTCGCCACCTGCCTGCGCTTCCGCACGCTCGACGCCGAACGTCCCGCGGATCCGCTCGCCATCGGCACCGTGGCGCTCCAGGTGGCCTGCCTCGCGGGCGCCATCGGTGGCACCACGCCGGCCCTCTTCCTCACCGCCGCCATCTTCACCGGCACGCTGGTGTCCCTGTCGCGCGGTCCCGTGTCGCGCCTGCCGTGGCTCTATCCCGCGTACCTGGGCGCCTACCTCTCCTATGCGTCCAGCGTGCAGCTCGTCCCGCACGCCGCCACGGTCCTGCTCAACGCCTTGAAGACGCGGCTGGGCTACCCGCCCTCGGAGGTGCTGCCCTTCCAGTACGGCGCCCTGACCGCCATCCCGTTCGTGCTCGCGGGGCTGGTGCTCGCGTTCCGCCTCCAGCGGCGCGGTGAGCGCACCGGCGATGCGCGCGACCTGGGCATCGCGGACGTGCTCCTTCGCGCGACCACCTGGGCAGCGCCCGCGTTCGCGCTCTACGGACACCTGGGCACGGACGCGCGCCCGGCCTTCTTCGCCACGCTCGCCCTGGCCGTGCTGTCCCTGGGCGCGGGCCTGCTGTTCAAGCGCTTCCCGCTGACCGCCGTGGGCTCCGTGCTCTTCGCGGTGCTGCCAATCTCCGGAGCCATCGCCTTTGGCACCGGACCCGCGACCGTCGTGGCGGGTGTGCTGTCCCTGGGCCTCGCGGGCCTCGTGTGGCGCCTGGAGGATGCGCGCACGCAGCGCTTCCTGGGCGCGGTGGTCGGCGTCCTCGCGACGAGCGCCTTCGCCCTCGCGCTGGGCACCCGCCCCATCGCCGCGCCCGTCGTGGGCATGGCGCTCGGGAGCGCGGGCGTACTCGTGGCCGCGTTCCGGCTGCGCAATGACGGCTACGTGGCCTTCGGTGCCTTCCTCGCCGGGGCGCTCCTGCCGAAGCTCGCCACCGTGCACTCCACGCAGGCGGTGCTCGCGTCGATGGTGGGTGGGGCGCTGGTGCTCGCGCTGCTGGGCGAGCGCGGCGGCCTGCTCAAGCGGCTGGGCCTCCCGGCCCTCCTGTACGCGGGGCTCGCCGTGAGCTGGGGCCTGCTGGACCAGCAGCCCTTCCTGGGCCCCGTGCTGCTCACCGCCGCCGCGACGGTGGCGGTGGTGTCCCGCACCTTCCCCGGCGTGCGGCCCTTCGCCGTCGTCCTCGTGGGGCTCGCGCTGCTGCCGGACGTCCCACACCTCTATTCGGCGTGGGGCCTGCCGCCGGCGGTGTCGCTGGGCCTGCTCATCGCGGCGTCGCTCCTGGCTTCGGTGGTGGCCGCGCACAAGGGCCGCAGCGCGAGCACCGTCACCGCGGGCATCCTCGCGCTCGTCCTGCCGCTGGTCCCGGTGGAGCTGGCGGCCCCGGGCCAGCAGTCCGTGTTCCTGCTGGGCGCGGCGCTGGCGGCCCTCTTCACCGCTCGCGCGCTGCCCTCCACGCTGGGCCTGCTGATGGCCACCATCGAGGCGGGCGTCGCGCTATACACGATGGGGCCGCTGGCCCTGCTGGGCCTGGCCACGTTCCTCAGCATCCTGGCCCTCCTGGACGACGTGCCCGCCGTGCGGCGCATCGCCACGGGCGGCGAGGCCTTCGCCCTCAGCTCCACCCTGCTCGCGATGGTGGTGCTGGCCGCCTCCATGGTGTGCTGGAACGAACATGCGCTGGCGCGGGCTCCCCACGCCACGCTGCTCGCGCTCATGGGCCCGGCGCTGCTGCCGCTCTTGTGGACGCGCTCGCTGCGCCAGCCCTTCGCCGCGGCGCTGATGGTGCCCTACGGCCTGCTGGGCATCGCGGCCGTGGGGCATCCTCCCGCGTGGGTGGCGCTGCTGGCGCTCTACCCGCTGCTGCTGGTGCGCGTCGTGGAGCATGTGCCTTCCGCGGCCTCGCTGCTCCTGCGCTCGCGTGACGAGGCCCCTCGCCACTCGCTGTCGAAGTGGATGCAGGTGGCGGTCGCGGGCATGGGTGTGCTGTCGCTGATGGTGCCGGAGCTGGGGCAGCGCGCGGCCCTGTTCTCCGCGCTCGCGCTGGTGCTCCTGCCGGGGCCCCTGCCGTCCCTGCGCGTGGGCGGCTCCGCCGTCCTCCTGATGTTCATCCCGGAGGCGCGGCCCTTCGCCACCGTCCTGCTGCTGGCCCTCGCCCTGGCGGCGCACCATGTGCCCGACGCCCTCGCGGCGTTCTTCCGGGGCCCTCGCGACGAAGCGCTGCGGCCCACCGCCGTGGGTGGGGCCCTGGCCGTGACGTTGATCTCCGTCCTCACCACCCCGACGCCCGGCGCGCTGGCGGCGCTCGGCGGGGTGGTGCTGGCGGCGGCCTTCCTGCTGTCCCAGCGATGGCTGCTCACCGCGGCGGTGGGCGCGTTCGCGCTCGCGCCACTGGGGCGGACGGCGGACTTCGCCGCGGGCGAGTGGCGTCCCGAGGCGGGGCTGCTCGTCGCGGGCGTGGCGCTGACCGCCGCGCTGCTGTCCGCGCTGTGCCAGTCCGGCGCCGTGCAGCGCGCGCTGGCGAACGCCGCCGCGCGCCTGACGCCGGGCATCGAGGGCACGTGGAGCGAGCCGCTGTGGGTCGGCGGTGCCGGTGTCCTGGCGCTGCTGGTGGGCTCGCGGCTGTTGGAGGCAGGCCCGGGCGCGCTGCCCCTGCCGGTGGCGCTGGTGGCGGGTGCCGCGTCGCTGGTGTTGATGGTGACGCGCGAGCGCCTGATGATGAACGGCGCCACGGTGCTCCTGGGCGCGGTGCTGGTCGCCGCGGTGCCGCCGCTGTGGGCGCCTGCCATCCTGGCCGGCGCGGGCCTGGCGCTGGCGCTGGTGGGCTTCGGGCTGGACGCGCGGGGCGTGGCGGTGGGCGCGGCGCTGCATCACAGCGGCGCGGTGCTGTCGCTGCTGTCGCTCGCGGGCCTGAGGGATTTGAAGCACCCCGGGATGCCGCTGTGCGTGCTCTTCGCGTGGGCCACCGCGTGGACGGTGGTGTTGCGCCGCCGCGAGCGTGAGTGGCTGGGCTGGGCCGCGTCCCTCGTCGCGGTCCACGCGCTCATCGTGCACTTCGGCGCGGTGTACTCCACCGGCCGGGGCGCGGAGTTCATCCTCCCGTACTTCGGCGCGGCGAGCGCGCTGCTCGCCACGCTGGTGCTGACGGTGGCGGGCCGCAAGGTGCGCGGGCCCATGGGGCTTGGCTTCTCCGGCGTGGCGCTCGCGGAGGTGCTGCTGGCGGTGCTGGCGGTGCACGTCCCGGGCGGCGCGTCGCGCGAGGCGTGGGTGGCGTGCGGCGGGCTCGTCTTCCTGCTCTTCGCCCTGGTGCGACGCGCGGCGAAGGAAGAGGACGAGGCCGCGGCGTGGATGGCGCAGGCGGTGGTCGCGGCGGGCTACCTCTGCGTGCGTCTCATCGGCGTGGGCGCGAGCCCCAGCGCTCCGGACAGCCTGGCGTCGCTCATCGGCGGCGCGGTCTTCACCGGCCTGTACCTGTTCGTGCGGCGCGAGGGCGCGGGCCTCAAGGCCTTCCGCCGTCCGTCCATCGCGGGCGCATGGCTGTTCCCGCTGGCGGGCCTGCTGTCGCTGCCGTGGGGCGAGCCCTTCGTGGCGGTGGCGCTGCTCGTGGGCTACGCGGCGCACTTCGCGGCGCTCGCGGCGTGTTCGAAGAACAAGGGCCCCGCGTCGCTCGTGTCCGTCGTGGCCTTCAACATGGCGCTGTTCTTCGTGTGGCTGGGCACCGGCACCGGCGAGCCGCAGTACTACGCCATCCCCGCGGGCCTGTCCCTGCTGGCCCTGCTGCGCGTCTTCCGGGGCGGGCTGTCGCTGGACGCCTACGCGCAGCTGCGCGCCGTGGCGGTGACGTGCATCTACGTGGCCGGGGCCTGGAAGCCGCTGCTGTTCAACGACGGCGAGGCGATGCTCCTGTGCGTCTTCCTCTGCCTCGTGGGCGTGGGCGCGGGCATCGCGCTGCGGATCCGCTCCTACGTGTACCTGGGCTCGGCGTTCCTCGTGACGGCCGTGGCCGCCAACCTGGTGCGCTTCGGCATGCGCGACCACCGCGTGGGGGCCGCGTTCCTGTCGCTGCTGGGCCTGCTGGTGGTGGGTTTCATGGTGGTGCTCAGCGCCCACCGCGCAGCCCTCCTCCAGAGGTACGCCCGGGTGCGAGACCTGCTCGCGACCTGGGAGGGGTGATCGCTGTTTGACGTTCAACGATTCCGGGGTTGAATGCGGAGGCATTCACCCCCGGAGGACTTGTTGCTGCTGCGCCGTTCGTCGCTCGTCATCCTGCTGTCGCTGGGCTCCCTGGTGGGTTGTGCGCACGTCCCGGACGTCGCTCCCAAGATGGCGTTGGGGCCCCGGACCACCGAAACCGTTGCTGCCTCCAGGGGGGCTCCGAGCGTCGCGGCGGTGGGCGCCGAGGGCGCACTGGGCGTGAAGGCGGAGGCCCCGCCTCCCCTGGAATTCGTGACGCCGGAGGGCCGGGAAGGACTGGCGGCGTTGATGGAGGCGGACCCCCGCGAGCTGCCGGAGGAGGCGGGTGTCATCGCGGCGGCGCTGGAGGCCGCGGCGCTCTTCACGGGGCCCACGCGGGGCCCGGGTGGCTTCTGGGACGAGCTGCTGCCGCCGCCGTCGAAGCAGGCCCGGGGCATCGTGGCCCGCGCGGCGCAGCTCGTGGGTGCGCGGAGGCTGGACCGCTCCGTGCCCAATGACTGCTCCGGGCTGGTGCGGCTGGCGTACCTGCAGGCGGGCATCGACCTGGTCGCGCACGGCTTCCTCGCGGGGGAGAACGCGGTGACGGGCATCTTCCGGCGCGCTCAGGCGGCGGGCGCGGTGCACCGGCTGAACCCGAGGCCCGGGGACCTGGCGTTCTTCAAGGAGACGTACGACCGCAACCGCGATGGCAAGCGCAACGACGGGATGACGCACATCGCGGTCGTCGAGCGCGTGGATCCGGACGGCACCGTTACGTTCATCCACCGGGGAGGCAAGGGCGTGGCGCGCAGCCACATGAACCTCGCGTTCCCCACGGTGCACCGTCAGGCCAAGGGCACCCTGCTCAATGACTACATCCGACCGGCGAGCAAGGGGCTGCGCGCCTACCTCGCCGGAGAGTTGTTCGTCGCGTTCGCCTCCCCTGGAGGTTTGTAGCCTCACGGCAGTCGCGAAGGCATACCGGGGGCGTGTTTGAATCCGGGCGCGGGTGTGGCGTCATCCCGCGCATGAAACTGCCCCTGCTGCTGGGAACCCTGCTGCTCGCTCCGGGTTGCATCGTGGCGAGCTCGCGTCCTCCGCGTCCGTCACCGCGCCCTCCGCCGCCGTCGCGTCCGGTGGCGATGAACTACGACGAGGCCGTGCGGCGCGGGTTCGACCAGTGCCGCTCGCGCGGGTACCAGTGCGACCTGCAGGAAGCGCACCTCACCGGCAACAACGTGTGGAAGGTGAAGATGCGCGCCTATGCGCCGGGGGCGAAGGGGCACCTGCACCTGGACTACGACGCGTACACGCGCAACCTGCTCAAGGTGAACGAGAAGGTGAAGGGCAAGGGCGGCGGCCACGACGACGACTGGGATGATGACGACGACCATGGGCATGGCCGGGGCAAGAAGAAGGGCCACGCCCACCGGGACGACTGAGGCTGTCAGCGCGAGGCGGCGGGTGGCGCTTCGCGCAGCAGGGCCTCGGTGTGGCCGAGCAGCTCCGGTCCACCGAGGAGGCCATGGCCGGGCACGATGACGCGCGCGTCGGGGTAGTGCTGGCGCGCGCGCTGGAGGCTCGAGGGCCAGGCCGTGACGTCCGCGTCCCCCAGGTTGCCCAGGTCCTTCGCCGCCGCGTCCTTCACGAAGCAACCTCCGTAGAGGACGCCCGAGGCCGGGTGGAAGACGATGAGGTTGTCGGGCGCGTGGCCGGCGCCGGGGAAGAACACCGACAGTGGCCCGAAGTCCTGCGCATCCGAGAGGCGCTGGCCCGGCACGGGTTTGCCCTGGGCCGCGGCGCGACGCGCGGTGTCCTCGAGGGCGTGGACGGGGATGCCTTGTGCATCGAGCGCGGGGATGCCACCGGTCCGGTCCTCGTGGAAGTGCGTCACCACCGCGGCGCGCACGGGGTGGTGCAGCGTGTCGCGCGCCCAGGTGAGCAGGGCCTCGGCCTGACGGGGATTCCATCCCGTGTCGACGAGGATGGAGGCGTCCCCGTCCTCCACGATGAGGCCGTTCGCGGGCGTGCCAGCCCACTGGCCCCACTCCTTGCCAGCGCTCGTGACGTGCACCCACAACCCGGGAGCAATGCGCCGGACGCGCACGTCCTCCGCGAGCACGGTTTCGTCCGTGGATGAGGAAGGTACGGGTGGAGTGGAGGCGCAGGCCGTGAGGAGGAGCAGGAGGACGCTGGCACGCAGTGAGGTCATGGGACTCGGAAGAGAGAAGGGATGCATGGGAGGGCCCACGCGGATGCAAGGCGTGTGCGAACGGATCCGCGCGGAGATGACCTGAACCCAGGGCCGAAGGCGAGGCCGCCGTGACACGCCGCGCGTCCCATGGGCCACAGGTGGACGGACTACGGCGCCGCCTGCGTCTTCTTCTTCAGCTCTTCGAGCGCCCGGGTGAACGTCTGCGGATTGCACGGCCGCGTTCCGGCGGGAGGCTTCTCTCGGGCCGCCTCCGCCACGCGCGTGAGGGCGGGCAGGGCGGAGGGGTTGCCCAGCGCCGACAGCCGCGTGGCCGCCTTCGTGCGCACGCCGCAGTCCGGGGAGTCGAGCGCCGTCGTGTAGAGCCCCACCAGGTCCAGGCCCTCCGTGGCCTGCACCGACTCCAGGTAGCGCAGCGCGCCCCACTGCTTCACCGACGGCTCCCCGCGCGTCAGGGCTTCGAAGTGCGAGCGCACCGTGGCGGGCGGCAGCGTCTCCAGCACCCGGCGCACGGAGCGGTCCTGCTCGCTGTTGCCGAAGTCCTCCGCCAGCCCGTCCAGCAGCCGCGTGTCCAGACCCGCACGGCCTTCCTTGTCCAGGTTCAGGAGCAGGACGTGCTCCTCGTCGTGCGAACCCTGCGCGTGCTTCACCGCCGCGCGCAGCCGCGTCGCGGGGGCGCCCTTCCGCATGGGCGGCCCGTTCAACTGCTGGAGCGCTTCGGCCGGGCGGCCTTCCTCCAACAACGCGCGCGCCTTCACCAGCGGATCACTCGCATGCACCCACCATGCGACTCCCGCCGTCAGCAGCACCAGCGCCGCCACGGCTCCGCCCAGCACGCGCGGCCGCTGGCGCAGCATCGCCACACCCACGCCCGCCTTCTGGCTCAGGCCGTTCAGCGCCTCCAGCCCCGCGCGGACCTTCGGTCGCAGGCTGTTGAGTGCCTCCAGCGGCGATCGCTTTGGCGCGGAGTCCCGGAGCCCCAGCGCCTCGCCGAACGGCGGGCCCTCCGCCGCGCGGACGACGCGGTAGAGCTGCACCTGCTCCTCGCGGCCGGGGAGGGGAATGGTGCCGCACGGCTCGGCGGAGGCCTCGGCGCGGTTGCGGACCATGTTCACCGCTTCGGTGAAGGTCACCTCGCCCGCGGCGGCCACGTGCTCCACCGCCTTCACGACCTCCATCGGCTCGCCGAGCACCGAGTCGCTCGTCACCAGCACCTCGCCCGCGTGCAGGCACACGCGCACGTGGAGCTGCTGCTCGGGCGACACCGTCTGGTTGTGCTTCCACAGCGCCTGCTGCATCGCCATGCCGCAGCGCACGGAGGAGGAGGGCGCCCGGAACACCGCCAGCAACGCGTCGCCGCGCTTCTGCACCAGCTTCCCGTCGTGCTCACGCACCAGCGGCAGCAGCAGCCGGTCGTGCGTGTCCAGCATCCGCGCGTTCTCCTCGTGCGTCTGCCGGCTCATGCGCTCGGTGAAGCCCTGGATGTCGGTGAGCATCACCGTCACGTTCTGCGGCTTTGCCACCGCCGCGCCGCCCGTCACCGCCCCCATGCTCCCCGTCACCCGGGGCGCCGTCCCGAACACCGCCGTGCCCGTGCGCTGCTGCTGGACCGGTGGCGCCGTCACCGAGGGCGCTCCCGCCGCTTCCGTCACACCGAAGGCCGCCGTGCCTGAACCGGGGCCGGGCTGCGCCGGCGTCACGCCGAAGGCCGACGTGCCGGAGGGCTCGCCGCGCAGGACGCCCGGAGGCCCATAGGCCGCCATCCCACCGGACGGCGTCATGCCCGCGTGGACGATGGGCGTGCCCTGGCTCGGCGTGAACGCCACCAGCGCCGCATGGGCGATGCCCAGCGCGTCCGCCAGCTCGTTCGCCGTCTGGAGCCGCTTCGCCGGATCCTTGTCGAGCAGCCGCATCACCAGCGAGAGCAGCCCCACGTAGCGCGACAGCTGCGGCGCCGCGCGCTCCAGGGGCAGCGGCGCGTGCGAGGCATGCTGCGACAGGAAGTGACGCGGCGACGGCCCGTCGAACGGCAGCCGCCCGGACAGCACGCGGTAGGCCAGCACGCCAAAGGAGTACAGGTCGCTGCGCGTGTCCACCTTCGCGCCCATGGCCTGCTCCGGGGACAGGTACTCCGGCGTCCCCAGCACCACGCCAATCTGGCTGAGCGCGCTGTTCGCGTCCGGCTCCACCAGCCTCGCGATGCCGAAGTCCAGCAGGCGCGCCTGCTCGCCGCGCACGCTGGGGGAGATGAAGACGTTCTCCGGCTTCAGGTCGCGGTGGATGATCCCCTTCTCGTGGATGGCCGCGAGCCCCTCGGCCAGCTGATGCAGCAACGCGAGCGCCCGAGGCGCTGGCAACGGCCCCTGCTGGAGCGCGTCGTAGAGGCTCTGCCCCTCCACGAACTCCATCACCAGACACGCGGCATCGCCGGACTCGCCGAAGTCCACGATGCGCACCACCGACGGGTGCTCCACGGCGGACAGCAGGCGGGCTTCGCGCTTGAAGCGCTCGGCCATGCCGGGCTGGGTGTGCAGATCGTGGTGCAGGACCTTGATGGCCACCTTGCGGCCCAGCGACACCTGCTCGCCCAGGTACACCTCGCCCATGCCCCCGGACCCCAGGGGTCCGAGGACCCGGAAACGACCATCGAGGACCAGGGCGTCGGGGACCAGCACGGCGCGGCATCTTGCACGGCTTCCGCCTGCCGCGCATGGCGTTCCTCGATGGGAAATGCGCCTGGGTGCCTGGCGCCCCGCCGCCTGCCGTGCGAGCGGGGGTTTGTCCAAAATTTCGGGCGCTTAGGGGTCATGGTAGCCTCTCCCCCCTCCGAAGATGGCCACCGATAGCGAGTCCCCCAAG